>JALQYE010000009.1:473-48351 GCA_023254245.1 Emticicia sp. | reverse complement strand
TAAAATCATTCCGCCTTTGATGGCTATGTAGAATAAAATAATCAGATGTAAAGTCAGACCAACAACACCTTCTTCCGCCCAAATTCTTACAAACCAACTATCGGTTGGCGTTTGAGCTAAAAAACTATTCGGACTAAAACGTAAGCCCCAGTTTCCTGCCGAGCCTACTCCCCCACCTATGGGTCTGGAAGCTAAATAAGTAGCCAGTTTTTTCTGATTTTCGAGTCGAACTAATAATGAGGCATCATTAGGGTCGAGGGCCGTACGCATACGATTGATAGCGTAAACGTTTTGACCGATAAATGTGAATTTTAATAAGTAAAAAATCAATCCACCAAGAAGAATTCCACTACCAAAAACTCTAAAGTTTTTACTCATAAACAAATACGTCATGAATCCGATGGCAGGGACGGCCATTGCCCCACGAGTTCCCGAAATAAACATTCCGATGAGTGAAAGTACGGCAGCAGTATAATAAAATGTCTTTCTCTTTAGGCTCAAACCACTTTGAAGAGCTAAAATAACCGCCAAAACGAGCGTATGTGCTTGCGATGCCCCAAACTGACCTGCATCAGAGTAAAAAGAAAAAACACGCAATTTGCCAAATAGAATATGCTGTTTGGCAGCACCAGCATCGAGCCAAGCCTGTTCGAAAGAGTCAACGCCAATAAGGTTTTGTTTAAGTCCGTTCAACGACCCCAGCATTGATAAAATCAACCAAATATTGAGGTACAAATCTAAATCCTTACGGTCTTTGAGTAATATAAAAGTGAGCGGAACGGCCAAAAACATATACAAAGAAACCCCTCTCATTGCATAAAACCAAGCCTCAAAACTTCGTGCTTCGGGGTTGAATAATTCGAGAAAATTATACAACATCCAAATTACAGAGGCTACAGTTAAGCCGCTTTTGGCTTCGCTCCACTCAACTTTTTGCTTCCTAACAAAAATGGCAATAAATGATAAAACTAATATTCCGTCAACGGCCAAACCAATGGGTGCATCGCTCACGTAGCGTGTGATACCATTGGCCACGAAAGCCATAAAAATGGTGCTATAAATACCCAGTTTTGGGTGCGTGAAAAGCTGATATAGAAAAAATAACAAAAATGGCAGCATCAAAAAAGCAATACCAGAAACAACGCCTGCTTTTGAGATGATGAGCGAAAATAAAATGCCAAATAATATAATTAAAACAAGATTAATGGGCTTCTTTAATTGCTCTGCCCCATTAGATGCTTGAAAGTTTGATAGCGTGTTTTTCATTGAATTGTTGTTTCATGAAATAAACGCCAATTAAAATGCCAATCATAATATTTACAAGCGTTACACCGATAACCGCCACCAAACCAAATTGATTAGAAAGTACGAGATAATCGCCTATTATATTCACAAAAAGCATCATAAATACCTTAAAAGTGTTGATTTGAGGTAAATTCAGGCTATCAAGAGCAATTCCGAGATAGCGGTCGGTAGGTAATAGAAGTACATAAATCAAGAAAAATTTCAATAAAATTGTTGCTTCGGTATAGCCATTACCCGCAAACATAGCAATGACTTCTTCCGAAAATTGGAATAAAATTCCAATGATTGGCAATATTCCAAATGTAAATATTAGCAGCTCTTTTGTGAAGTTTTTCTTTAATTCTTGATATTTACCTTGAGCAACCAAACTTGAAAAACGAGGATAAGCCGACATCGCCCAACTTCTCAGCGGAATTTCAAAAACTTCAACTAATTTCAAAGGAATTTGATACAACGCCACCATACTTGCTCCACCAAAATGATTGATTAGCCAAATATCAACGTTCTTCAATAGGCTTGTGCCTACAGTTGAAAAAACAGTAAATCGACTAAAATTTAATAATTCGGCAAAACCACTATCTGCTCTTTGGGGCAAAGAAATAATACTTTTTAGCTTAGAGAAAATACTTCTTTCAAACAATAAAATATAAACTAAAATGAAAACTCTAACGAGTAAATGTGTATTAACAACTAACTGTAAATTAATGGTTTTAGAGAAAAATATAATTATTAAAAACGGAAACGCTTGCAGAAAGTTAATCAACCAAAGGCAAATAAACTGCTGACGTGAGTGAAATATCATGGTCGCCATGTTGATGGGCAACATCAAGCAGATGGCGACCGGATACTGAATAAACAACAACTCAGAAAATCTGATAAAAAAAATCTTACTTAGTATAAATTTTAGAATAAATAATATCGATAAAATAATGATTGTCAGCCAAAAACTGATTTGCCAAGCTCCAAGAATATAGCGTTTCTGTTCGGCTATTTCTTTACACGAAGCCACAAATTTTACCAGTGCTTGGTAGATAAACCCTGCACGAATCATTTCTACAAATCCGAATACACTCAAGTATAAAACCCATTCGCCAAAACTATCTTTTGAAAGTCCACGAGCCAATAATCCGAATGTCAGAAAACCAAGTCCTGCATTCAAGATATTGCCCATCATTAGGCTACTTCGCTCAATAAATGAGGCATCGAATTTGGATAGAACCTTTTTCATTTTTTACGCAGTTAAAACCACTAACTCTTTAGTAACCAAGTATTTAAAAAATAATTTATTAAAATTGACTTTCGATAAACCATTTATTTTGTTGAGTTTACAGTGGCTTTTACGGAAGGATAATTTAAGGCCTGCTTTCTTAGAAATTCTACTTAATTTATTATGATTCAAGTGGTTTAATTCATAATATTCTTCCATTAAAGTTTTTGTTCCGACCAATACCCGATTACGTTTTTCCATCATTTTACGAAGCATAAAGTCTGGTAAAAACTGACACCACGGTAATGAAATATCATGATTTAAGTGCGAAGCATAAGGTCCTTCCCAAGGTGGATAGCTTACAAAAATCCCTCCTGTTGGGTGCAAACACGCTTTTAATTGCACAATTATCTTTTCAAGAATTTCCAATGGAATATGCTCGGCAACATCGTTGAGAATAATGAAATCAAATTTTTCTTGAATGGGGTTTTCAAGCACATTTCTCAATTCGAATCTTACGTTTGGTAAGTTATATTTTGCGTGTAGTTTATTAGCAATTGCGATATGATTGGGGTCGATGTCCATTCCTACAACTTCACAATCCCAATTTTGGACGTACCAAAGTGTCATTCCGCCCATACCGCAGCCAAAATCAAGTATCTTTTTTCCTGTAAAGTTGAAATTCTCTGAAATTAATTTTTTGTCGAGGTTTAAGTGACTACTTGTACCTTTAAATGCGTTTTCAGCGTATTCGAGTCCTTCTTGTTGTTGTTTAGGTGTCATTGTTTTAATGTTAAATGATTAATGCTGAATGATTAATTAATATTTTCAATTATTTTATTCAACTCAACCGCTCTGTTTTTCCATGAATTAGCTTTGGCAAAAGCGATTCTTTTTTCGATTAATATTTTGCTCTTTTCTGCGATGGCAGTTTTGATATTCTCTTCAAAATTCGTTTCATCTGATTCGTAAATAAGTCCTTCAAAATCGGTTAAATCTGCAAAATTGGTACTTACTACAGGCATTCCACTCGCCAAATACTCGTTGATTTTAAGTGGATAAATGTTTTTTGTGAATTCGTTTTTCTCGAAAGGAATCAGCCCAACGTCAATCTTCCCCATATACTTTGCCAGCTCGTTGGGCTGTTTCGCTCCCGTGAATTCTACATTTGGACACCTATTTAGATTCGACTCGATAGACTTGTCAATAATTCTGCCGACAAAAAGGAAGTGATAATTGGGCATTGCTTCGATGATTTTCTGCATCATCTCGGTATCAATTCGGTCATCAATCGAACCAATGTAACCAATCGTCTTTTTTTCGGCATTTTCACTTTTCTTAAACTGACTAAAAATGCTTGTATCAACTCCGTTTTTCACTAAAAATGTATTGGGTTGAATAGCTTTTTTACGTTCTAAAAGTGATTTTGATGAAACCACTATGGCATCGACCATTTTCATATATGCTTGCTCGGTCCAAACTCCGTGTTTTTTGCACCAGCTTGCTTCGCTGATTTCATCGTAACAATAATAAATCGTTGCTTTTTCGTTGAGCTTTCCTTTTAAATTCAGACCAAAACTTGGTTGAAAAGCATTGATTATCAAAGGATTATTAATTTTTACTTTTTGAATTACTTTTTTTATAGTTCGCTCAATAGACTTAGTATTTATCTTCAAAAAAAACTCATAAATGCTCTTATTTGAAATCCAATTGATGGGTAAAATGGCTGGTAAAGTCAATACTAAAATCTCATTTCCATTCGCCAATTTTATGTTTCTTAGTCTGTTTTCTCGACCTAAAAGTCGCTTTACTGGAGCTTTGTTTTTTCCAAGTAAACCTCTCACAACATCCACCCATGTATAAGTATATTCTACATATAAAATTCTACTGAAGTGGGTCATTTCGCTCATCAACTGTACGGTTGATTTTAGGTAATCTCCTTCCCAAGCGGGTAATCCTAAGCAAATTATGTCAGATTTTTGGTTCATTTTAAGTCTTTAAGCTATTAGCGGTTAGCTTTTAGCTTCTTAATATTTTTTGCTAACTGCTAAAGGCTAATTGCCAAAAGCTAACGTTGCTGGCTTCAATTCTTTGCGTTTTAATTCGAGTCGGAGTAAGCGTTTGATGGCAGTTTTGAGTTTTGAATCTTTGGTTTGATTTTCTGCCACCAAATTTTCAAGTGAATCAAAAGCTACTCCGTTTACAATCATTTCTACTGGGATATGATAGTTTTCCAAAATCTGGACGGCTTTTTTATCAGCTTTTTTCCAAGAACGATTGGCCGAAACAACTAATAATGACAAGTGTGCATTTTTCAAGATATTTGTCGGAATATTGCCAGTCAAAAACGGAGGAATTTCCAATAAACAATAATCATAATCGTTCGGGTCAATCCATGTGCTAATCAATTCTTCAAAACCTTTTACCTCGCTGAGTGCTTTGCTTGCTGGGTATTTCAATAAACCTTCCACATACGATGTGCGTGTTTCGCTACTTGGTTGGATTGATAGAACTCTTGCACCAGATTTTTGTAAATGTTGCGTAATCAAATTAGCTACTTCCGATTTCCCTTCGCTTGGTTGCGTACTCGTCACCAAAATAAGTGGCGTTGTATTGCTGCCGTGCAAAGCACTGATTTTCAGCTTAAAGTTTGTTACAATCTGACCGATTAAGGTTTCTTTGATTGCTTCAGAATGATTTTTTTGATAGAAAACTGGCAATGCCCCCGCTGCTTCGATACCTGTAAAATCAATGGCTCTTTCAAGGTTTTTGATGGTGCGGTCGCTCAATTCTAAAATAACCAATGTTGCCAAGACGCCAATTGCACCAACCAAAGCCGAAAGAATAATCAGCATCATTTTTTTGCTTGGCATTTCAATCGTAATTGGCTTATCGATGATATCAAGGTTCGATGAAATTTCGATGTTTTGTTTGCGTAAAAGAGCCATATTTAAGTCGTGCAAAATCTGGATGTAGGCACGTTCACGTACGTCAATTTCTCTTTCAATTCTCGATAAGCCCGAACCAAGTGGAGCAAAACGAGCATAATCCTCTTTAATTTCACCCAAACGTTGATTCAATGAACCCACACGAGCTTTATTTTTTTCTACCAAAATCATGTTTTCAAGCCATGATTCTAATAAATTATTGATTTGTACATTTTCAGTTGAGTGCGTGCGTGCATATAAATTTTTTACACCATCTGCCAACTGGCTTTCGTACATTTTCACTTCTTGGTTCATTTTCTCAACATCTCCACCATCTGGATTTAGGCTATTGCGAGCAATCAAAGATGTTAGTTCAGAAATTTTATTTTTTTGATTCAATAACTCTGTATTCTTGAAAAATGCACTACGATTGATTGAAAGTTTTTCTTCTAACTTATATAATGCGTTGTCGGCAGCTTTTAATTCTCCTTCCAAACGGTGATGCTCATCAGTCAAATCTTCTTTTTTTCCAGCCAATGCTTTTGTTTGTTCGTAATAATTAAGGATTTGGCCATTTTCTCGGAAATTTTTCATTCTATCCTCGGCCTCATTCAAATCTTTCTTGGCATTATCGAATTGTTCTTGAAAATACGCCACTACACTGCCCGTTTCTGATGCCTTCAAGCCTTTATATCTTCTCATAAAAACTTCGAGTGTGGTTTTCAAAGTATTTTCGCACAAACCTTTATCATTGAGCGTGTAAGTTATTTCAATCATATCGCTACTTCCCTTACGATTTGCTCTGATTTCGCTTAAATTTTTCAAGCTAAATGGCGTTTTCCCTTCATTGAACAAATGCTGAATTTCACGAGGTTGACCAGTTTCATAGGCTGTCAATAAATTTTGGTAAGTGGCAGCAGCATTTCCTTTTACCACTACTTGTTTTCTAACCGAAGCAGGAAACCATTCTTTCATTTGCTCGAAAGTCTTCGGATTCACGTGCTTTCCATCGGCTTTTTCTAAAATCAGAGCCTCTGATAATAATCTAAAACTGATTTCTTTGATGGTTTCTCTTGAGCGAATCGTGTTTATGATATTTTCAAATGAGTTATTTACTACATCACGGTCTTTGCGGCTTTCTCCTGTACTTTCAATTGTAAAACCTGTCGAAAGACCCGTGTAAAGCATGGTTGTGCTGTTGTATTCTTTATCGGAGTTTCTTGTGAAGAAATAAGTTGCCGCAGCCATCACAAGAGGAATAAGTATTAAAAGGAAAATGTTTTTCTTTATGAGTCGGATAAATTCAATGAGATTCATCTTTTTGCTGAGTTATTGTTGTTGACCTTGAAACTAAAAGTGCTTACTTCAAATCTTTCAAAGGTATTCCAAGCATTATTTCAAGTTGATAATAAAGTTTTTCGTAGGTTATGCTTGCTTGCTCAAATTCGGCGAAAGCATTTGAAGCCAATTCGGTGATACGTCCGAGTTCTGAAATATGTAGCTGACCTTGTTGAAACTCTTTCTCTGCCATTTCTTTTTGCAAAAAAAGTGCATACTTCTTTTCTGCCTTAATACTCAATAACTTATAGGCTAACTGTGCATCTTTGTAAATATCTGTGATTCTGAATTTCACATCTTGGCTCAAAAATTTTGAATGTTGCTCTGAAGCCGCCTGACGGTATTGTGCCTGCTTAACAAGGTCTTTGCGAGCCATAATATCATACAAACTCACTCGAACGGTAAGGCCTAAACGAAACGAGTTCATTGTTTGAAAACTCAAAGAATTAAACTCAGATGTAGAGATATTATTGTTTACGTTTAATATAGCTCCGTTATTTGAGCGTTGCCCACCCATATCAACAAAAACTTTATCCATCCAAAGTTTCTGAGCTACTTTCACTGATTGTTCGTAGTGTTGGCTCAGAGCATCTTGCTCTTTTACTAAATGAGAATTGTGTTCGGCATAATCCAAAACTTTTTCGAGTGTTGGAAGTTCTTTTACGGTAGGTTTAATGTCTTTCTTTGCTTGTGCATTTATTTGGAGGTATGCCAAAACCATTATTAGTAAGCAAATATTTTTTTTCATTTTCGTGAGTTGTTATATGCTTATACTATTACTAAATATATGCCAACCAATACAATAAATATAACTATCTAATAATCAGACAGTTATAAAATATTTTAAAATATTAAAATTCCAATATCTGGAAAAATAAAATGTTTTTGGAAAGATTAAAAAAATTAATAAGTTCGCACGATTTTTGCTCTGATTATTAACAATACACGATTACCCCCTAACCCCAAGCACATCAACATGAAAGGAATTGTATTCACAGAGTTTATCGACATGGTAGAGTCTAAATTTGGCTTAGGCATGATGGACGATATTATCGAATCTGCCAATCTACCCTCAGGTGGAATCTACACAGCTGTTGGCACTTATGACCACTCAGAAATGGTCGAATTAATTGTAGGTGTTAGTAAAAGAACCAATATCTCAGTAAATCATTTACTAAAAATCTACGGAAAACATTTGTTTGTAATTTTAATGAATAGCTATGCTCACTTTTTTCCTAACATTAAAAGTGCATTCGACCTTTTTGAGCAAATAGATTCGCATATTCACGTTGAAGTCCTCAAACTATATCCAGATGCAGAACTTCCTAAATTTAATACACAACGCCTCGATGCTAATACAATAGAAATGCTCTATCAGTCAGAAAGAAAAATGGCTGATTTTGCAGATGGTTTAATCGAAGCTGCATTAGAATATTTCAATGAAACAGCCAATGTTCAGATTGAACACCTAAACGATAGTGGTTCTTTGGTAAAATTTATTATCAGTAAGGTATGAATGAAGAAATAGAGATACTGAAACGAAAAATTGAGCGAGAAAAAAAAGCACGTCAACAAGCTGAAAAACTACTGGAAGCCAAAGCATTGGACTTATATCTTGCCAATGAAAACCTGAAAAAACTCAATGAGTCGCTTGAGCGACAAATAAAGGAACGCACCGAGGCACTTCAATATAGCGAAGAAAAGTATCGGGGTATCATTGAAAACATGGATTTGGGTTTAATCGAGGTTGATAATGACGATATTATCCGAAAAGCATACAAGCGTTTCTGTGAACTAACTGGCTATGAAGAAAATGAACTCATTGGCAGAAAAGCTGCTGATATCCTTTTACCCGATGAGGATTTTAGAAGAGTAATTGCCGAACAAAATGCCAATCGGCTTGATGGTGAAACAGGAGTTTATGAGGTACCATTACAAAAGAAAAATGGTGAGGTAATTTGGGTAATTGTTAGTGGGGCACCAATCATCGAAAGTAATGGAAAAGTAACGGGTTCGGTAGGAATTCATTTAGATATTACTGAGCGAAAACGTACGCAAGAGGCACTCGAAGACGCTCGTAAAGTAGCTGAAGATGCTCGTAGAGCCGAAAAGCGTTTTTTGGCAAACATGAGCCATGAGATTCGTACGCCTATCAACGCCATTATTGGTATGACACACCTTCTTTATGATACCAACCCCAACAAAAAACAAGTTGAGTATTTGAGTGCTATTAACTATTCGGCTGATTTATTGCTCAATTTAGTTTCTGATGTGCTTGATATTTCAAAAATAGAGGCTGGTGAAATGAAACTTTCTGAGCAGATATTCAGCCTCAAAGACCTTATAAACAGCACTTTACAAACTTTTAGACTACGTTTACAAGGAAAAGATGTAAAACTTGTTTTGGAATTTGATGAAGAAATAGAAAATGACGTAATCGGAGATTCTACGTTTTTGACTCAGATTTTAATGAATCTATTGAGTAATGCCGTAAAATTTACCGAAAAAGGGCAAATCGGAGTCCAAGTATCGCTTTTATGTAGGCTCGGGGATTTCTTAATGACAGAGATAAAAGTTTTTGATACTGGAATCGGAATTAGTCCGCAAAGCTTAGGTAGAATTTTTGATAGCTTTAAGCAAGCCGACCAAGATGTTAAAGTAAAATATGGCGGAACTGGACTCGGACTGGCAATCGTAAAGCAGTTAGTAAACCTCCACGGTGGTGAGATTTCGGCCGAAAGCACACTTCATGAAGGTACGACATTTACTTTTACTCTTCCACTGAAAGATAGTCATCAGCAATCTCAAAAATTGCATTCGCTGTCAGAATCAGTTTCGGAAGATTGGAAAAACTATCATGTTTTGGTAGTAGAAGATAACCTCATTAATCAAAAATATGTTGAGGGCTTATTGCTGAAATGGAAAATGTCGTATAAAATTGCGAATCATGGACTCGAAGCATTGGATTTTCTGCAAAGAGAAGATTTTGATATTATCCTGATGGATATCCGTATGCCAGAAATGGACGGTTATGAAACCACAATGGCAATCCGTAAGCTCGATTGTAATACTAACCAAAACATTCCAATTGTAGCTCTAACCGCCTCAGCACTGAGCGACGAAGTTGATTATGCCTTTGAAATTGGCATGAATTCGTATCTCACGAAACCATTTACTCCCGACCAGCTTCGCGAAGTTTTAGAACAAAAACTCACCTTAAATCCGAATAGGCAACTTGAAATTCAAGAAAAAAGTACAACAACAAAAACAGTAACAGATACTACAAGAATAAATGAGATTGAAAAAGCAGAAGAAATAGAGTCACTCCAAACCGATTACCTATCGAAAATTTATGGTAATGACCGTAAATATGCAGCCGATATGTTTGGACTTTTTCTAAAAACTGTTCCAAATCAATTCGCATTACTCAGACCATTAATAGCAGACCAAACCGTTGCTGAAATTGGTAAACTGGCACACCAACTAAAACCATCTTTTACGATGGTGGGCTTACCAGAAATTACCCAAAATCTTCAAGTTTTAGAAAAAATGGCCAAAAACAATGAGGATTTCAATAAAATAAAGCAAATTTTCGATGAAATTGAAAAGGCTTTTAATCGAAAAATTGGGTTGATTGAGAAAGAATTTGAGATTTTAAAATAAAAAAAACACCCAAAAATTCGGGCGTTTTTTAAGATTTATTTCGTATAAATATTTGTTTTACTTCTATATCCAGTCTTATCTAAGTACCAATCTGCGTACTGTGTTCCGCTACTTTCAGCCCATTTACTGAACATTAAATGTCCTTTTAAAATCTCTTGTTTCTCATAAGGATAATCAAAACTTACTGGTATTTGAATGGCCCAAGGTAGATTTTTCCAGTTTTTATAATAAGTATTTTTTGCAGGATTTGAGCGGTCATGCGATGTGCCAAATAGTTTAGCATCAGCTTTATCTGTTGGAAGCATATTTGGTAAGTGAATCTCTTTTCCTCGCTCATAATTTACCACTAAAAACGGATTATATGGAGCTGTTCCGAGTGTACTTGATGCCGCAGGAGAATTAAACTCAATTAAAACACTAAGGGTATCGCCATTTGAATAAGGTTGCCCTTGAACCGTATTGACAAAATCTGCACCTACCCTTTTAATCTGATTAAAGGCATCATCAAAAATCATAATTACGGCTTTCGATTGTTCGGCCTCAGTACCGTTTGCCAAAGTCTTGATATAATTATTTTTTAATGATTGTCCACTTACTTTCTTTATTGAAGATGGTGCAACTGGTAATTGAATCCCCCAACCATTTTTCAGTGAAGCCCCAACCGCTCTTACAACAGTCTTAATTTTCACATCAACTACTTGGTTACTCGCATTGTAAACTTCTTGTACTTGATAATCTAACACCAAATCATTAAAGTCATAATCACCTTTAGCTGGCCATAAATCTTCATAGGCTAATGAAGCAAACGTAGTTTTTGAAGGAGTATATGATGAAAATGCTCTTGCTGCATCGTTCGGAAACTCATCACGAGTATCGCCCACGCCATCGCCATCAGAATCTTTGAAGGTATCCATTTTCGGAATCGCAGGATTTTCAATAGCTTTTACAGGATTTGATGTAACGAAGAAAACTGCATCATTAAAATCATTATCACAACCAATTGGCTTATTTTCACGGCTAACGTCTTCAACTGCCAATAACATACGATTAGATTTTGAGTCATCTAATAAAACAATGTGTCTCTTTAAGTCAGTATTCGCTTCTACATTTAAGTTTGAATGACTAAAATGGGCATAGTATCCACTGCCAACTTTACCACTACTAAAAGCATTAGCCAAAAGAAAAAAACCTATGCCTGTTCCAGCATCAAAAGTGCCAATTTTAACTTTATTTCCAGCTACAAGTCCACCACCACTTCCCGAAAACGAAACATTCGGAAAAACCATTGTTAGATTTTGTAAATCATCGGTTTTAGTTGGCGGATTTTTAGGGTCGAAAGTATAGAAACCAAGCGAGTTTAACCAACCTGCTCCTTCATGCACAAACGTAATCCAAACATCTGCTTTTTCGGTTATTAGTAAAGTGGTCGGTTTATCGTTTTTCAAGTAATCAGGATGGCTCGAAGTTAGAGGCTTACTTTCGGGTAAACTTGCAGTAATATCTTGTAAAAATTCAGAAGAAATACTCTCGTTAACAGGCTCTAAGTATTTCGGAACACCAGCTGTATTCCAGGTTCCCAAAGTTTTAAATTCGGGTAGTCCATTCGATTGTTCAGAATAAATTTCACGGGCCTTATCGCTGTTTGATTCTTCAACAAACATATTTATCGCTGGCACACTTCCACCAATTTGGAAGACCGCTTTATTGTTTTGGATATTAACAGTAAGACTATTTGGAACACCAATCATATCAGTTTTGAAAGATACTTGTTTGATATGATTACCCAGTTCTTTGGTAAATTCCAACATACCATTTTGATTTGTCATACCCGAGAAAATCACCTCTCCATTTGGCTCAGTAACAATCGAAAATGGAATCGACTTGAGTGGCTTATCTTGACCATTGAAAATTGAAACTTTGATTGCAACTTTCTCTGAAGTTTTAAAATTAAAATCGGGAGAAATATTTAAGTTTTCAATAGCGGCCGCAGAGGTAGTTACAGATGTATTATCTTTCATTAATATTTCTTCTCCGTTTGGAAGACATGAAGTAAGAAGGAAAGCTGCACTGATAAATAAAATTATTTTTTTCATTGAATTTTTGATGATTAAAGTTTAATCATATTAATTCAATTCTCAAGCCAATACAGCCAAAAATACATAAATCTCTCATTATAAGCACTTTAATTGCATGCCAATTTTTAAAATATTTCCATTTTTTGGAAATACAAGACACTAATGGAATGTATTTCCTATAATTTTTCTTGTACAAATCCATAAAGGAAGTAACTTCCAAATGCAAGAGAGCCGCTGCATGCAACGGCTCTCTTTTCTCTATTAAACTACTGTAAGGTCATCAAAAATTATTTAAAATTACCTTTCAAATTCCATGAAAGTGCGTCCCAATACATTCCTAAAAGTAAAAATTTGCGTTGAAACAAAAAATCTGTTAAGTCTCTTAAAGCAACAAGTCCAAGATAAATAAGCGACATCCATTTACCCAACCCTTTACGCCATTTACGTGCTAATAAAATACGGTTTCGGGTTTTGTAATAGACCTGAATAGCACTTTGTTTACCCACACTTATCGACTCTTTATGAAGTACCAAAGATTGTGGTACAAAATAAATCTGATAGCCATATTTTTTGATTTTAAGACACCAATCAATCTCTTCGTAATACAAGAAAAACTCTTCTGGCATTAATCCTACTTCTTTTAAAACTGAGGTTCTAACCATCATGGCAGCCCCATGTGCCAAATTAGTTGGCTTAATAGTGTCGTATTGACCTAAATCTTTTTCGCCATAGCCAACAGCAAAACTCTGAATCTTAAGAGGATGCAAATCTGAAGAACCTGCATACTGAATGATATGAGGGTGATGAAAATAATGTAATTTTGAAGCACAAACACCTACTTGTTCATTAGTTTCCATTACCTCTATCAAAGGTTCGAGGAAATCTGGTCTAACTTCGGTATCATTATTTAAAAACATTAGATATTTCCCTTGAGCTTGGGTAATTGCTAAATTATTACCACCAGCAAAACCTAAATTTTTCTTGCTCTCAATAACATTGACTGCTGGGTAGTAGGCATTCACTTTCTTCTTCAGCATTCCATCAGAATGATTATCGACCACCCAAATCTCAATATTTTTATATGAAATTTTGTCAAGTGAACTTAAAAGCTCACAGGTTACATCCGTTTGTCGATAATTAACCGTTATGATAGAAACGAGTGGTTGTTTCATTGGTGTGATAGTTTGATTTCGTCACAAACTTTCATGAGAATTTCTGTTGTCAAATTTATCAAGTTAGCTATTTCGGGCGATTCTTTCTCTTGCTTTCCAAGAGCCTCCAGTTGCCTGATTGGCTGCTTTAATGGCGTAATCTGTAACATATCAATTGAAGCTTTGATTTTATGTGCCAAAAGCCCTATTTGCTTCCAATTTTGCTGAGTAAATAACTCACTAAATTGCTTCAGAGCATCTTCTGATTGCTGTACAAAAAGCGTTTCCATCTGACGAATTTGTACAGTATTACCTTTCATCATTTGAGCTAAAAGTTGATTATTATAAAGTGCTTCTTCAACTTTTACTTTCGGCGAACTTATCGAGTAGGTTTGTGTCACAGATATATGTTTTATCAATTTTTGCATCAATTCGTCTGGAACAAACGGTTTAGCAATATAATCATTCATACCAACTCTACTAAAATGCTCAATTTCTTCATCAACTACGAGTGCAGTTAGAGCTATAATCGGCACTTTTGTGCTTTCGGTACGAATAATCTTTGTAGCTTGAAAACCATCCATTTCGGGCATCTGTATATCCATCAGAATACCATCGTAGTATTTCGCTCTAAATTTCTCGACCCCTTCTCGCCCATTCTGAGCAATATCAACTTTCATTCCCCAGCCTTCGAGTAGCTTTTGGGCGAAAAATTGATTCATTGCATTATCTTCAACAAGTAATATTTTTTTACCAATCAAAGAATTGCTTGAAAGATGATTTTGTTTGGCTTCTTCGATTGGCTCTTGGCTAATCGGGAAACCAACTACAAACGAAAAAGTAGAGCCTTCACCTAATTCACTTTTAACACGCAGGTCGCCCCCCATTAATTCAACTAATTGCTTCGAAATGCTCAATCCTAAGCCCGTACCACCGTATTTTCGACTGATACTTGAGTCTTCTTGCGTGAAGCTTTCAAAAATTAGCTTATGTTTTTCGGGAGAAATTCCTTTTCCTGTATCAATCACATTAAATTCTACCACAAGGGCATTATTCATTTTTGTAACAACACGGGCTTCGATAATAATTTTGCCTATATCAGTAAACTTAATAGCATTACTCACTAAATTTAGTAAAACTTGGCTCAAACGAATAGGGTCTCCTAAAAGCGTGGCATTGAGTTTTTCATCAAATTTCAGAAATAGACCAATGCCTTTTTGCTCAGCTCTAAACTCATTGCTACTAATGATATTTTGTAGAATTTTTTTGAGATTAAACGGAATTTTCTGAAACGACATTTTGCCAGCTTCAATTTTAGAAAAATCTAAAATCGAGTTGATGATACCTTGCAGATTATCGGCCGAAATTTGAACTGTACTAATATAATCAGACTGAAGTGGACTGAGGTTTGTTTTCTGAATCAAGTTAGTCATCCCCATGATTGCATTGAGAGGAGTCCGAATTTCATGACTCACAACAGCCATGAACTCTTGTTTTACTCGGCTGGCTTCTTCGGCTTTTTCTTTTGCATGTTGGAGTTCTGATTCGTATTTTTTTCGTTCAGTTATATCAGATTCAACCGCTATAAAATTGGTCAAATTACCATCATTATCATAGATTGCTTGAATCGAAAGTTCGACCCAATATTTGTGTCCAGTCTTAGAATAATTTAAGATTTCTGTTCTGAAACTATTTCTCTGACGTAATTGCTCTCCTATAAATTTTTTAGTTTCAGGATTTGTTTCGCTTCCTTGTAAAACCTCACCAGGAGTTCTTCCTTTTACTTCCTCTAATGTATAACCCGTAATTCGGCTAAAACCTTCGTTTATCCATTCTATTTTTCCTTTTGCATCGGTAATAACAATGGCATTATCGGTTTTTTCGGCAACGACAGCCAGTTTTTTGAGTTCTTCTTGATAGCCAATGACTTGATTATGAAGGAGGCAAGATTGCAAAGTAACACCAAATTTACGTATTACTTTGCTTGCCTTTTTTACTTCACTTGAATCAAAAGCAACTTGAGAGAGATTTTTGGGACTAAAATAAAACTTTATAAAACCCAGTTCAGGTAATGGTATTATCCAATAGCAACCGTCAATAATATTTTTTTCGGTAATTATCTCTTGAAAATGGGGCGTATCGCTTTGGATGCAAACGCCTCCATTCCCCTCGAGATGACTCATAAAATAGTGGTTAAGTGTAATTTCCTTTTTATCCGTACTAAATTCAGGATTGGCATAGACTAAAGTAAAATTTTCGGAATTTGGCAGGTCTAAAACTTTATTTTTAAGCCAAATAGAGCCAAAATCGATATTTTTTTGCCGCATCCACACGCTTAGAAAGTCGGCACAATTTTTTTTTAATTCTAATGAATTACCTATTGAAAGCGATAGTTCATACAATGATGAAATCTCACGTGCAATATCAATCTTTATTCCTGTTTCCATTTAGTTGTAAAGGCTACTTGCTACAATTGTTTTGTTGTAGAAATCAACAAATCCCATGCCTGATGATGCAATCTCTCCCAACGTTGAAACCCCTCTTATCTTACAGTTTTTATCTGAATACACATCTCGCATTGCTTTTAGCTCATCTTCAAATTGGCTACCCAGATACATCACGCGAGTGATACAGTCAAAAACCATTAAGCAATTTGCATCTGACTCATCGTGCAGTGTCTTGTTGGCAACATGGCGAGCAGCAAGAATCAGCTTTTCGGGGTCACCTGTAAGAATTTGTAAGGTTGAATTTTCGGGAACTTCCGAAATACAAACAATTTCGCCTGCCTCATTGATGGCAATCGGGTCTCTAACAACAAACTCGGCCCCTTCTTTGTAAATTCCAAACGGAAATATTTTGGCAATATCGATAAAATTATTTTCTGTAAATTTATTATCAGAATTAGCCTCTATAACTTCTTGATACACCTCTAAAGCGGGCCGCCAGTTGAGTTCTTTGATAACATTTTTGTCGGTCGAAGTTGCAATAAAAGGGCCAGCAAACACTTCCCATCCATGTTTTACTCCAATTTTGCTTTTACTATTCATCAAGGCCAAAACCGCTCCATCCTCAAACATACCATCTTGTGTAAAGATGCAAGGCTGTTGTTCGAAGCTCATAAAACCAGCTCCACCACCAACAATATTTATTTTGTTATTAAGTAAACCATACACTCTTTTTAGCAATAGGTCAGTCTCTGAAACCATCGCATCAATGAGCAATATAGCAGTATTTACTTTATCAAGGTTTTGTATTTCTCTGAATGAAGACTCATCTTTCATCGAAAACGTAACTACTTCCTGCACTGAAGAAATTTCAATGATTAAAAGTCCATCATGATAGTTAGTGGTATCATGAATAATTGTTGGATAAATTCCGCCAAAGAATTTAATCCCATTAGTACTTAGTAAACTGATAAGAGGTTCAGCATCAGATGCTGACTTCTCAGCAATAAATACTAATAAAAAATTGTTACTCAATTTAAAATTATCAACTTTATCTTGAGTTATTTCTGCTATATTTTTGAAATACATTTTATGAGGTGGTTCACATGTACTATTTCCTACTCAGAAACTATACCAATCACATAAATACCTGATTATCAATACTAATAAATAATAAAAATATCCATATATTGGAATTTATTCTTAATTATGGAACAGAACAACTATTATATAATCAGATATAATGCTAAAACTAAGCTCTCAAAGCTTTTTCCCAGACAACATTTTGCTGATTATTCAAGAATCTTTTGAAACCTGCTAAAGCTGAATAATTCATCAACGAAAAGTAGTAAGGCACATACAGAATCTTGACTTTCTTACCAAGCTTTTCGTAATAAAAACCTAAGAACGCCATTGAGTAGAATACTATTTGGGCAATGAATGAAAAGAGGTAAAATTGATTTTGCTGAATTAAGAACAAATTTACGAACAAAAGAAAAATCAAAGCAAAAGGAACAACAGCCCATCTTAATAAACGATGTGAGACATACTGAAAAGTTAAAAGACCGTTTTGGAATGGGTTCAATAATTCAGTCAATCTGAAAGTTGACTGAAAACCGCCTGCACAAATTCTGATTTTACGTTTTAGTTCTTCGGCACTATTTAATGAGGCAGTTTCGGTTGCATAAGCGTTTGGTTCGTAGGCGGTTACGTAGCCTTTTTGGCATATTTTTAAGGAAAGCACAAAATCGTCGAGTAATGTATCTGCTTCTAATTCTTCGAAAAGCTCGGTTCGGATAGCGTATAATTCGCCAGCTGCTCCAACAGCTGAATAAAGTTCGGAATCAAGTTTTTTCAAGAAACTCTCATATTTCCAATAGATTCCTTCACCCACTTCAGCGGTTTTTCCAGTTGTTTTCATGATACGTTTTTCACCTGCCACAACTCCCACTTTTTCATTTGAAAAATGTTTTACAATCTCTCTCGCCGATTCAGAATTTAACATAGCATTGGCATCAGAAAAAATCGTAATTGAAGAATCAATCAATGGCATCACTCGGTTAATGGCTGCCATTTTCCCACTTCTTCCACCTTTATGAAACAACTGAATATCAGCGTATTGTCTTATAATTTCGGAGGTTTTATCAGTTGAACCATCAGTCACAAAAGCAATCTTAATCTTATCTTTGGGGTAATCTAACACCAACGAATTTTTGATTTTATCTTCTACGCAATCTTGTTCGTTGTAGGCGGCAATTAAGAGTGTTATATTGGGTAAGTAATCATCATTGAGGGCTTTGCTTTTAATAAATATAGATTTGACTTTGACCATTAGCCAAATTAAAATTCCGTATCCGATGTAGGCATAAAACGTGATTCCAAATAAAGCCCAAAATATTATTTCTAAGATTTTCATTGTAGAGTTGTTTATTTTTTGTGTTAGGCAAAAGTTTCCATCAATATATCATTATAAAGATTGATAGTTTTCTGAGCGGTATTTTCCCACGAAAAAGCCATTGCACGATTCAAACCACTGTATTTCAAGTGATTATACAATTTTTGATTTTCTAAAACCTTTCTTATTGCTTGAGTAATGGCCTCTACATCGAATGGATTAACCAACATGGCTGCATCATCGGCTACTTCGGGCATTGCACTCGTATTCGAGGTAATTACTGGTGTTCCACAAGCCATTGCTTCGATGATTGGAATACCGAAACTCTCTCGCAACGAAGGATACAAAAACAAGGTAGCCAAATTATATATATATGGTAACTCAGAATGTTGAACATAACCTGTAAGAATAATTTTTTCGAAAATATCTTTGCGGTTAATTTCTGTTAATAATTGCATTATATCATTTTCTGAACTTTCGGCAATCACTAAATTTAGAGGAGTAAGGTTTGGGTCTATATAAGCAGCGTATGCTTCTAACACTCGTTTCATGTTCTTCTTAGGGGCTTTATTCCCCAAAAAGAAAATAAAATCGCATGGCAAATTGTATTTTTTTCTTACTTGCTCCAAAGCTTCTTCATCTTCAATCATTCTAAAATTCTGATTATAAGCATTATATATTGCTTTTAATTGAGTGTATTTTATGCCAAGTGATTTCTGTATTTGTAATTTTTCAAACTCCGATACAGTGAGGACGTATTCGGCTTTTGGTGCGATTTTCGGCACATTCCATCGACGATAAAAATGTCCAGCAACTTGATATAACGAACCTTTTGAAAAGAACTTCTCCAAATAGATAATATCATGAAGCGTCAGAATAAACGGACATTTGATATTTACCGAAGCCGTATTTGAAGTAAAGTGCATCAAATCAATATTTTCTTGCTCAATGGCTTTTGGTAATGCAATCTGCTCCCAATCAATGTATGTTTTACCTTTCACTTCTACTACTTTGAGGTTTTGGCTTGACTGTAAGCAAACATCTTTATCTGGTTTCACAAAAACAACATATTCGTTTTGTGTATCTAATTGCTGAATCGCTCTGATAAGTTCGAGAGCATATATATCCATGCCGTGTTTCTTTGGGCGAAAAATTCTTTGTGCTTCGATACCGATTTTCATATTTGTGGGGCGAATTTCCTAATTCGCCAGATTAGTGTTTGTCAGTTACAAGTTGTAGACTTGTGCTACATCATTTAAACTCCGTGTGGTGTATGCAAAAATGTTTGTTTGGCTTTTCCGATTTTGAAAACAGCTTTTACCATGCATATCAATGCTTTGGGTAATTCAAAAAAAATCGAAACATTGATTGTTTTCAATAAGTAAGTTGGTGTTGCCAGTAGAAAACTAAGCCAAAGAGCAATATTCAGTACTACTATTTCAGCAAGGAAATAATTAAATAACACACTGATTATCAGCATTAAACCAAGCATTCCAAGCAAAATTAATCTTGGAGGCAACACAAATTGAATCACTTTATTAAAGAAATCAACATTTCCATTTTTCACTAATTCTATCCATGCTTTTGCAAAGTTTTGTTTCGCAAAATTCCATTGTGCAGCAATCCAACGTGTGCGTTGCGTTTCAAAGACTTCTGTATTTTTTACTTTTTCATCCAAAATATACGCATCTTGCATATACTCAATCTTGCGTTTATCATTCATAATATCCAGCTCTAATTGTTTATCAAAGCCACTTACTACATCAATTTTATTGAGGTATGCTCTAAACATTTCGTAGTCCATTACTAAACCCGAACCAATCAAAGCAGCCGAAAGACCAACATTAGAATGCCCCAAACGGAAAACTGAGTTATTAATTTCTTCGCTAATAGCATCTAATTTAGCCATAGGAGTATCAAGATTTTTGGCAATGCGGTGTGTCTGAATAATTTTATTTCCAACCGCAAACGAGGCTTTAGTTTTCGTTATAAACCCCTCAACTAAATGATTATCAGCATCAAGAAGTACAACTGCGTCATGTTTCGTTCCCCATAAACTCAAAGCTTTCATAGCTCGGTTAATAGACTTTGCTTTCGTACTTTTCTCGAAGAAAACTTCTATTACAGTTATATTTAATGTCTCTAATGCTTTGATTGTTTCTTTTTTCAATTGGTCGGCAATTACTACTACCTCATCGGTCACTCCGAAATCAGCTTGAGAAAGTACATTTTTCACAGTTTCGATAATCACGGCATCTTCTTTATAAGCTGGAATCATGAACAAAAAATTTACATCTGAAACTTGATTTTGGTTTGCAGACTTATTACGTTGAAACTTTGAGGCAATCGCAAAGAATAATACGTAAGCAACTGCAAATGCGAGATATATGATTAATGCTGTCATTGTAGTAAATTATTAAGAAAAATTCTTTGAAAATTTTGTAGAACACTTGAAATGGGTTGCTGAGCGAAGTCGAAGCATTACATTTTTTCAGATTGAAACAAAGCAGGAACTGTTTTGGCGATTAAGGTTAAATCAAATTTCCAATCGTGGCGATATGCGTAAGTATTATCTAAATCTTGGCGTTCTTTGGCAGAGAGTTCGCCCTTTCCTCTTTTGGTTACTTGCCAAAGGCCCGTCAGACCAGCAGGAGCTAAAAATCTGGCTACCGATTCGTCTTTTGTCAATTTCTCAGCTTCATATAATGGTAGTGGGCGATTCCCAACCAACGACATATCTCCTTTGATAATATTGATTAATTGTGGAATTTCGTCGATACTCGTGTTTCGCAAAAAAGCACCCAGTTTTGTGATTCTTGGGTCATTTTTAAATTTCAAAAAAGCTGATTTTTGATTCTGAGAATCCAATAATTTATCTTCGTTCTTCCAGCCTGAATCATCAATCAAATTACCATCTGTTTCAGGGTTTTCTTCTTGCTTTTCAGTTTCATACATATTCAAATGAGCCATATTTTTAATTTCTTTCTCGGCTCCCGTACGCATCGTGCGAAACTTGTAAAGTTCAAAAACTTTGTAACCAGCCCCGATTCTCTTCGAGAAGAAAAATACGGGGCCTTTTGAGTCTAACTTAATTAAAATAGCAACTATCAGTAAAATTGGAGAAAGCACAAGTAAGGCTGAACCAGCCACCATAATATCGAAAGCACGTTTACGGAATGATGATTTTGGAGTCAAAAAACTTCCATTATCTGAATCATCCTTACGGTTTCCTTCAAAGTTTAGACTAAGCGAGCTCGTCGAAGCATGTACAGCACTCAGTTGTTTTTCGATTCGAATTTCTAACTCTTCGGGGTGAAATGGCTTCATCACGTAATCATCTGCCCCGAGTTTGAGGCACTCAATTCGGCTTTGGCTTTTTTCTTCACCCGATAAAACAATTAACGGAGTATTGATATATAATGGATTGGTTTTCAAGTACGAAATAAAAGATTTACCATCTTCATCAGGTAAATTTAAGTCAGTAACGATGGCATCTGGAAATAAACCATTCTTCAAATAGCCCTTTGCCTCGTTTAGACTTTGGCATAAAAAAAGTTCAAATTTTTCACTATAACAGTAATTCATTAAACCCAATAACATTTCGTTATCGTCAATTATTAAGAGTTGTTTTTTCATCGTGATTTCCATGTTAGTTAAGATGAATAATGTATTTCAATTCTTTTGCCAATTTTAATAAAGAACATAACTCATTAACTGTCAAATACTTACAAAATAAGTAAATTCACAAAACTTCCATTATTTGGAAATAAAAAATATTTTATGGAAATTGAACAAAAATTGGATACATAAATAATGGACAATACACAAACAATATTTATTGTAGAAGATGATGCCTTCTATGGAGCAATGCTCGAGTATCATCTAACGCTCAATCCTGATTATGTAGTTGAAAGGTTTGAAACAGGGAAGGGCTTACTCGATAATCTTTACCGCCGCCCAATTGCCATAACGCTCGATTACTCGTTGCCCGATATGGACGGAGAGACAGTTCTGAAGAGAATTCAAAAAGAATATTCCGATATTCCTGTTATTATCATTTCAGGACAAGAAGATATTGCAACGGCTGTTCAGTTACTCAAAAATGGTGCATACGACTACATCGTAAAAGATGAAAACACCAAGGAGCGGTTGTGGAATTCGATTCTGAAAATCAAAGAAACGCAACAATTAAGAGCCGAAATCTCACAATTACGAGAAGAAGTTCGTGAAAAATACGAATTCGATAAAGCTATCAAAGGCAATAGTCCAGCCTTGCAAAGAGTCTTTAATTTGATGGAAAAGGCCTCGAAAAGCAATATCAATGTCTCGATTTACGGCGAAACTGGAACAGGAAAAGAATTAGTAGCTAAAGCAATTCACCACAATTCAGCTCGAAACAAAAAGCCTTTTGTGGCAGTAAATATGGCCGCAATTCCGAAGGATTTGGTGGAAAGTGAGCTATTTGGACACGAAAAAGGGGCATTTACAGGAGCGATGAATCGCCGAATAGGAAAATTTGAAGAAGCAACTGGTGGAACTTTGTTTCTGGATGAAATCGGAGAAATGGAACTTACCATGCAAGCCAAAATCTTGCGTGTTTTACAGGAGCAAGAAGTCACGAGAGTTGGAGGCAACCAAGTGGTTAAAATAGATTGCAGAATAATTGTGGCTACTCATAGAAATTTGGCCGAAGAAGTACAAAAAGGTAATTTCCGTGAAGATTTGTATTACCGCTTATTAGGTTTAAACATTCCCCTTCCTCCGCTTCGTGAACGTGGAAACGACATCATTTTGCTTTCAAAATTCTTTATTGAAGACTATTGCAAGAAAAACCGAATGCCTAAAGTAAGTCTTACGAACGAAGCTTCGCAAAAGCTTTTGGGATATTCTTTTCCAGGAAATGTACGTGAGTTAAAAGCAATCATCGAACTGGCCTGCGTAATGGCAACCGACGATTTGATTGCATCAGAAGATATTACATTTAATTCAATCAAACCAGAAGGAGCCTTTTTGCTCGAAGAAGTAACACTCAGAGAATACACACGCCGAATCATTCGTCATTTCTTAAACAAATACGATGACGATGTTCTACTTGTTGCCGACAAACTCGATATAGGAAAATCTACCATTTATAATATGCTCAAAAGTGGTGAGTTATGACTTTACCCTTACCTCAATAAACAGAAATAGCAGCCAAAATTGGCTGCTATTTCTGTTTATATAAAATAATCTTCTCTACAAGTCGTTTCTTTTAAGCATCCGAAACTAAACACAAATACTAACAATCCTATTCTAAATCTATATGAAATTCAAAGCCGTAATTTTCGACTTCGGAAACGTCATTATCAATATCGAGTTTCAAAGAATCTATCAAGCATTTGCAAAGTTTACTTCAAAACCCGTTTCTTACATAGAAAAAAGAATCACCGAAGACCAAATCTTCAGACGGTACGAAAGTGGGCAGTTCACTGATGAAGAATTCAGAGATGTAATTAGGCAAACACTCGGCTTTCCGCTATCCGACCACGAAGTTGACACTGCATGGAATGCCATTCTGCTTGATATCCCTACCGATAGAATTGATTTAATTCATAATATCCGCCAAAAATACCCTGTTTACCTATTAAGTAATACAAATAATATTCATATAACTGCTTCTAATAATTATTTAAAAAAAACGCATGGGATTCGGAGTCTAAACGAATTATTTGATAAACTTTATCTTTCATATGAAATGGGCCTATGGAAACCCGATGCCGAAATCTATCGTGAAGTTTTACGCACGAATAAACTTCAACCCAATGAAGTGATTTTTTTCGATGATAATTTGCACAATATCGAATCAGCAAAGGCACTCGGCATGCAAACAATTTTAGTTGAGCCGCCTACTTCTATCATAGAATATTGTAAAAACATATTTTAAGTTGTTACTTTGTGGCATACAACAAACCTAACCAATGAATCAACAGCGTACGCTCGTAATACAAATTTCGTTATTCATTATTACTCTTATTTCTGCTACACTAACAGGTGCCGAATGGATTTACGGAAGGCCTTTTTTTTTCGGTCAGAGCCCCCTCGGATGGCATGAATTTCTTGAAGGTCTAAAATATTCAGTTCCATTTTTAGGGGTTCTAACTATTCATGAATTTGGGCATTATTTTACTGCTAAAAAACACCGAACCGAAGTGACTCTACCGTTTTATATTCCTCTATGGTTTGGTGGAATAACCTCTACTTTCGGCACTCTTGGTGCATTTATTCGCATTAAGGAACGCCTCGAGTCTCGAGTTAAATACTTTGATATTGGTATCGCAGGCCCATTGGCAGGATTCGTAGCTGCTTTATTGGTGCTTTGGTATGGTTTTACACACCTACCCAATCTCAATTATGTCTTTGAGCTTTTCCCTGTTTTCAAACAATACGGTAACGACTACGGCAAATTTCTCGAAACAAGCCCAGATTATATTTCAATCAAACTGGGCGATAGCTTACTCTTTAATTTCTTTGAGCAGTATGTAGCAACTGGCGAACTCCCCCACCCATATCTTTACACCAACTATCCTATAATATTTGCGGGTTATTTATCATTATTCTTTACAGCCCTTAATCTTTTTCCAATTGGTCAACTCGACGGTGGACATATTCTTTATGGACTTATCGGAGACCGTGCATTTAATATCGTTTCGCCAATTCTATTTACTGGATTCGTATTCTATGCTGGATTAGGTTTTTTCAACGCTCACGAATTTACAACACAAGATACTCAGCTATTTCTTGAATTAATTGCAAAGTTTGCAGCCTTCATCATGTTCAATTACTTGTGTTTTTCGAAAATCACCGAAAATGTTATGACCAACTGGCTCATTGCTTTATCTGTTGTTTCAATACAATTGGTTATTTCATATTTTTTCCCAACGATAGAAGGATACTCAGGTTTTTTAGCATTTGGGCTGATGATTGGTCGATTCTTGGGTGTTTATCACCCAAAAACATACGATATGAAACCTCTTACGATTGAAAGAAAAATACTCGGATGGCTGGCTCTTTTCATTTTTGTCATTTGTTTTAGTCCAAAACCTTTTATTATCATTCAAAATTTACCACATTGATGATACAACAGTCATAAATGTATAAAACGAGGTCAGATAAAAGTAAAATTATAAACCTAACTGCTATGCTAAACTGGATATTTAAAACAAGCTTTCGTTTATTAGGCTGGAAAGTAATAAATGTACCTAAAAATTTAAAGAAAGGCCTTTTTGTAGTTGCTCCACATGCCCGAACCGCCGATTTCTTTGTTGGTCTTTGTACTCGCCCAACGATTGGCTTAGATATAAAATATCTTGGGAAAGCCGAACTTTTCAAACCACCATTTGGCTGGATTTTCCGAGCTTTAGGAGGAACGCCTGTCTATCGGCACAAAAGCACAAACTTTGTTCAGCAAGTAGCCGATACTTTCAATAGTCACGAAAACCTTTTGGTTGCTATCGCCCCAGAAGGAACTCGAAAAAACGTAAGTAAACTAAAAACAGGTTTTTATTACATGGCACACCAAGCAAAAGTGCCAATTATTATGTCGGGCTTTGATTACCCTCGTAAATCAGTTATTTTTGCAGAACCATTCCAAACTACTGGTAATTTTGAAGCCGATATGCTAAAATACTTCATTCCTTTTTTCGAAACCATTGGTGGAGTTGATAAAGATTGGCTAAAAAATTACAAAGCTGGAAAATTTGATGAATAAAAGGCCTGGCCGTACGCTTGCCTCAAACCCAAAGAAATTTGACTGAAAACAACCATGGAAAAACAAACCAAAGCTATAAGAATTCAAACCAAACGCTCACAATACAGAGAACATTCTACACCACTATTTCTGACAAGTAGTTTTTGTTTTGAAGATGCCGAACAAGGAAAAGCCATTTTCGATGAAACCATCGAAGGTAATATTTATACACGCTTCTCAAATCCATCAGTACAAGAATTTGTCGATAAAGTGTGCATGCTCGAAAACTGCGAAGAAGGAATTGCCACTGCAACTGGCATGGCTGCAGTTTTTGCTGGTTTTGCAGCTCATCTAAAATCAGGCGACCACGTAGTAGCTTCTCGTGCTTTATTTGGCTCAGCTCACCAAATTCTAACTCAAATCTTGTCGAAATGGGGAATCACTCACACCTATCTTGATGCTACTGCCCCAGAAAGCGATTGGGAAGCAGCAATTCAGCCAAACACAAAAATGGTTTATCTTGAAACTCCATCAAACCCAGGCTTGGAGTTAGTAGATATGGCCATGATTGGTCGTTTAGCAAAAAAACATAATCTTATTTACTACGTAGATAATTGTTTTGCTACGCCAATCATCCACACACCAACTGATTTTGGTGCAAACCTTATTGTACATTCGGCCACAAAATTTATGGATGGTCAAGGACGTGTTTTAGGTGGAATAATCACAGGAACAAAAGAATTAATAGCTCCAATTCGTTTTTTCTGCCGCCATACAGGGCCGTCAATGTCACCATTTAATGCGTGGGTTTTATCGAAAAGCCTCGAAACCCTCGAAATTCGCATGGCTCGTCATTGCGAAAACGCCGTAAAATTGGCCAAAGCCTTAGAGAAAATGGATGGTATAATGAATGTAAAATATCCACATTTACCTACACATCCACAATACGAATTGGCAAAAAAACAGATGAAAGCAGGTGGAGCTATGGTAACATTTGAGTTGGAGGGAGGATTTGAACGTGTAAACAAATTTACCCAACTCGTGAAGATTGCCTCGAACTCTTCAAATTTGGGTGATTCACGTACAATCATCACCAATCCTAATACCACAACACACTCAAAACTTTCAAAAGAAGATAAGGCCAAACTTGGTATTACTGAGGGGCTAATCCGTTGTTCGGTTGGATTAGAAGACATCCGAGATTTAATTGCCGATTTTAAACAAGCTGCAAAAAAATCACTGAACAAATAACCCTGAAAGATGAGCAAGACCGTTGAGGAAAAATATATGGAGGGTATTATGAGGGAGGAAAACGCTTTGGTGTTCGCTCGTTTCAATAAACTCGTTAATAATCTATTTTCTGAAAAATCAGAAGCTCAGGAAGAAATCTTGGCATTAAAATCGCAGATAAATACCTTACAGAAAAGCATCGCAGAATACAAAAGAGAGATTGCAAATCTGAATGAGAAACTAAAAAAACAAGATTTTCTTGAAAAAAGTAAAGAAATTCAAAAAGAAAGTGTTAAAATTGTAGCGAATAAAGCTAAAAAGTCAACAGACAGCGTAGAAATTAAGAAAACAATCACTGAACTAATACAAGAGATTGATGCGTGTATTGCTTTGTTAAACGAAGAATAATCAAGTGAATGTGTGTGATGTATAATAAAATGGTTTGATTATAAACACTTTAGGAGCAGAACTCTGTACGTTTATAAAAATATAAAACCATTTTTTTTGAATTGACAGTTAAAGATTGGTTGCAGAATGGCAGAAACTGAAAAAATAGAAATTGGATTGAAGGTATCGAATCGAGTAATCACACTCAAAGTTCATCCCGAAATGGAGCCATATTTTAGAAAAGCAGCCATTGTTGTCAACCGACGACTTGATACGTTTAGCAAAAGCCATAGTGGCGGAGAGATGGATTCTATGGATTTTTTATTGACAGTGGCCATTGAGGGTATGGTCGAATCTCAAAAAAACCAAGATAAATATAAACTTTTGCAACAATCGCTCAAACAAAGGCTTGATGCTATAGACCAACGCCTAACTCTTGGTTGAGAATAAAATACCAGTTGAAATTACTTTTACTGTACGATTATTTATTCTTCACTTACGTTTCAAATACTTCTTCTTTTTACCCGTCGGGCTTGGCAAAAAGCTATTCAGGTTTACTATGTTTAATTCGTTCAATTACTTAGTGGTAATCATGATTTTATATTAAGGATATTTTCGTATATTTATCAAAATACAATATATCATTATAAAATCTCGAACTTATTATTCCCTAATTATTTATAAATTTTTTAACAAAATTATCAAATGTCTAATGTTATAATGATGCTCCTCACTGACTTAATTGCTCTGGCAATTGGTTTTTTTGTGGGTAGAGCATTACTCAAAAAAACATTCCAAAGCAAAGACGCAGATGCTGAGATTAGAGCCAATGAAGTTATAAAAAATGCACAACAAACCGCCGAAAACATTAAAAAAGATAAAATGTTGGAAGCTAAAGAGCATTTTTTGAAACTTAAAAGTGAGTTTGAAGATGATTCCAACAAACGCAAGAACATCATCTTACAAAACGAACAACGTGTAAAGCAAATGGAACAACAGGCTGTGCAGTCTAAACAACAAGCTGCTCAGTTAGAACAACAAAATATCCGCCGAGAAAAAGAGCTTGAAACCTTACAAGTAAAGCTAAATGAGCAAACCGAAGCTGCAAAAAAGCAGATGGAATTAGCCAATAAGCGGAAAGAAGAGGCGGAAGTAATGCTTAGTCAGCAGGTAGCACAATTAGAAAAAATTGCCAATTTAACCGCCGAGCAAGCAAAACAACAATTAATAGATGCCATTAAGGGCGAAGCAGAAACCCGTGCATCTGGCTTTATTAAGCAAACAATCGAAGAAGCTAAATTAACCGCCACCAAGGAGTCGAAAAAGATTATCATCGAAACAATTCAACGTACTGCTGCCGAGCAAGCCATCGAAAACTGCGTTTCGGTATTTAATATTGAAGGCGATGAAATTAAAGGTAAAGTGATTGGTCGTGAAGGACGCAACATTCGTGCTTTAGAAGCAGCCACTGGTGTAGAAGTTATCGTTGACGATACCCCAGAAGCCATCGTTATTTCAAGTTTTGACCCTGTACGTCGTGAAATTGCTCGTTTATCATTACATCGTTTAGTGCAAGATGGTCGTATCCACCCTGCTCGTATCGAAGAGGTTGTGGCCAAAACTAAGAAAGACATTGAAAATGAAATCAATGAAATTGGAGAGCGTACTGTAATAGATTTGGGTGTACATGGGTTACATCCAGAATTAATCAGAATGATTGGTAGAATGCGTTTCCGTTCATCTTACGGACAAAACCTACTCCAGCACTCTCGTGAGGTAGCTAAAATGTGTGCCACAATGGCATCAGAACTTGGCTTAAATGCTAAGTTAGCTAAAAGAGCAGGCTTGCTTCATGATATCGGTAAAGTATGGCACGAAGAGCAAGAATTGCCACACGCACTTTTGGGTATGGAATTGGCCAAGAAATACAAAGAACATCCAGAAGTCATCAATGCTATCGGTGCTCACCACGATGAAATTGAGATGACTTCAATGATTTCTCCAATTGTTCAAATCTGTGATTCAATTTCGGGTTCTCGTCCAGGTGCAAGACGTGAAATGATGGAATCTTACGTACAACGCTTACGTGACTTGGAGGCATTAGCATTAAGCTACAATGGTGTTGAGAAATGCTACGCAATCCAAGCGGGTCGTGAATTACGTGTAATCGTTGATTCAGAAAACGTAACTGATGAAATCGCAAGCAAATTATCGTTTGATATTTCTCAAAGAATTGAAAAAGAAATGCAATACCCAGGTCAAATTAAAGTAACGGTTATCCGTGAAATGAGAAGTGTGGCGTATGCCAAATAAAATAAGTTAAGTATTTTTGAAAAGGCGATGCAGTAATGTATCGCCTTTTTGATTTAGAAGAAAATAGAAAACTTTGTCCCGTTTCCAAGCTCAGAAACTACCTTTATTTTGCCATTGTGCATTTTTATAATTCTATCAACCAACGATAACCCAATACCATAACCTTTCATTTCGGAGGTCTTGGTTGTGCGATAAAATGGTTGAAAAATAAAAGCAATTTCTTGCGGCTCAACGCCGATTCCTTTATCTTCAATATGAATAACCTTACACGAATCTGAAGCTGATAAACTAATTAAAGCCCGATTATCCGACGAAAACTTGCAAGCATTTTGTACTAAATTAATGAAAGCAATTTTAAGCAACGGATTATTACCCACAATACAAAGATGTTCGGGCTCTTCGGGTAACGCATCAAAAGTTATCTCTATTTTATATTTTGGATTATTTTTTAAGACAAATGCTTTGGCATCAAACAATAATTCGTCAAGCCGAACCGACTCAGCCAATAACTCATTCGTATCAGTTGTCACTCTTGATAATTTCAACAAGTTTTGCGTAAGTTTTACCAAATCTGTGATATCTTCCAGGGCAGAAAGAATTGTTGATTGATATTCTGCTGGTTTACGCTCTTTCAATAAACTTACTTCCAACTGTGAGCTAATACGTGTAAGCGGATTTTGCAATTCGTGCGAAACATTTCCAATAAACATTTTTTGTAGTCCTAAGCCCTCCTCCACTCTATCCAACAGTTTATTTATCGTGAGAGTCAGATTTCCTATTTCATCGGTATTATGGTTAAATTCAAGTCTTTTATTGAGATTTTGCGGAAAAATCTTATTCAATTCTGTGCCGATTTTCTCGATAGGTTCGAGTGTTTTCTTAGCATAAAACCAGCCAATAAATCCTACAAAAATGGTTGAAATAGTTAAAAGAATGAGCATCATTAACCGCATTTGTTGCAGGAATTCGTCAGCATACTGATTTTTTGCCATTGCAATCACGATATACTGCTTATATGCTCGCTCATACAAAATACCTACACCATAGAGGTCTTCTGCTTCAAACTCAATACTCTTTTTTTGTTTTATTTCAGATAAAATATCCAACTCTATCTCTTTCACCTGAGCGGTATTCGAAACAAAAATAACGCGATTATTATCATTATAAACAATAATTTCTTCGGCCGTAATTTGGTCTTTTCTGTTCCTTAGTAAACTCTCTAAAAAGGCAATATCCTTTCTATTTTCTATTGTCTGGCTCAACCACCCAACAACTGTTTCAGCTCGATTGTTGAGCCGTCTATAAAAATTATTATTTAGAAAAAATGCCGTAAAAACATACACAGAGAGCATTGTAATGCCCAAAATAGCCATTACAACCACCACAAAGCGAAGACTTATTTCTTGTCTTAGTTTCATTCTTCTTTCAGTACATAGCCCATTCCAAAAACCGTATGAATCAATTTTTTATTAAAGTTTTTATCAATTTTTTTTCTCAAATAATTGATATATACCTCAATATAATTTGTCCCTTTATCAAAATTCACATCCCATACATTTTCGGCAATTTGATTTTTAGAAAGTACTCGTCCTTGATTTCGTAAAAAATACTCCAGCAATCGAAATTCAAGTGCGGTGAGTTCTACATCATTTCCTGCACGACTAATCCGCTTAGTATCAAGGTTTACTTCAAGGTCAGCAAATTTCAGAATGTCATTGGTAATCAATGTATCTGTTCCTCGCTTGGTCAATGCCCTTACCCGTGCCAATAACTCCGCAAACTGAAATGGTTTAACTAAATATTGGTCGGCACCTACATCAAATCCAGTAATTTTATCTTCACTTTCTCCGAGTGCCGATAATAATAAGATAGGCGTCTGAATTCCGTGCTGGCGAAGTTCCTGAATAAGCATCCAACCATTTAGGCCAGGCATAATGATATCAGTGATGATACAATTATAGTAGTTTCGCATGGCCAATTGCTTGGCAATAAGCCCATCATAAGCAATATCAACTTCATAAAAGTTCTCAATCAGCCCTTGCTGAATCGCTTGTAATGTTTTTAACTCATCTTCTACTACTAAAATCTTCATTCTTGATACGATTAAAATTATGTTCAAATGTAAATAGCATTTTTACAGAAAAAAAACCTCTAAGTAATTTCTAATTTTTATCTAAGAAATATCTAAGTATTGAAGCGGACCTTTGTTGACAAGAAATCGGAAATGGTCCAATTGAACGATTTCAATTTAGTATTTATACGATGAACGGTTCTTTCGACTTTTCATTATGCTTAGAGCCCCAACACTTAGTTGGGGAATTCTTTCTTTAGCTACTCATACCATTTCATTAGCTACTATGTAGAAGTATCGTCGATTACCAAATTTAGTTTTTACTTTAAAATAGCCCAAATTATGATAACTGTAATAATTCCTGCCCTCAACGAAGAAAAAACCATTGGTTTTGTTATTGAAACTGCTAAAAAATCGGCAAATGTTTCTGAAGTAATTGTCGTTGATGATAAATCAGAAGACCAAACCGTTGAAGTTGCCCACAGGCTCGGCTGTAAAGTAATAACCAGTACTAAACTTGGTAAAGGAACGTCAATGAAAGATGGCGTAATAGTAGCCAAAAACGAAATCATTGCTTTTTTAGATGCAGATATTACGAATTATACCAACAATATTATTGACTTATTGACACTTCCGATAGTCGATAATCGAGCTGATTTTGTCAAATCTTATTTTACACGCCAAGCGGGCCGAGTAACCGAACTGGTAGCAAAGCCCTTATTATCAATCCTTTACCCTAACTTTCCGATTTTCAAACAACCTTTAAGTGGAATGATAGCAGGTAAAAAAGAGCACTTCTCTCAAATTGATTTCGAAGAAGGCTATGGCGTTGACATTGGCATTTTGCTCGATATGTTTCAGCTAAATGTCAGAATCGAAGAAATCAATATCGGACATATTGAAAACCGTATGCAAAGTGTAGAAGCACTCGGACAAATGTCACGTCAGGTGGCTTCGGTAATTCTGAAGAAATCAAAAAAAATGGGTTTTCAAGACTTAAAAACTTACGAACATATTCAAGTTATTCGAGAGCAAATGGACTTTGCTCTTAGCGAGAACCTCAGAAAACTCAAGAAAATTGCGATTCTGGATATGGATAATACCATTACAAGAGGAAGTTTTATACAAACCGCCGCCCTTGCGTTCGATTTTACAGAGCAGCTTCACGAAATAAGATGCTCACAAAATAATTCGATGCTTCGTACGAAACAAATAGCCAAACTATTGCGAGGAAAATCACTAAAAGAACTGCTTGATGTGGCCGATTCGATTAAAATCACACCCAATGCCTTTGATTTGGTAGAGCATCTCAGGCAAAGTGGGTACATCGTTGGAATTATTTCTGACAGCTACGATTGTATCACGAATCATCTTAAAAATAAACTGGGGGTGGATTTTAGTTTAGCAAACGAACTCGAATTCTCAAAAAGCCACGCCACTGGTGAAGTAAAAATCCCTTCGTTTTTTCTTCCGCATCAACACAGCATTTGTAAACACGATTACTGTAAGAGCCATGCATTATCTCATATTTGTGAACATTACGATATTTCACTTTCGGATACCATGATGATTGGAGATGGCGAAAACGATATTTGCCTAACTAATAAAGCAAGTGTTGGTATTTCGTTCTGTTCGACCGATAAAAGACTCGACCGAGTAGCCGACTATGTTGTAAAAAAGCCTGATTTTCAGGAAGTTATCAATTATTTATTTTAAAAAGTATGAATATTAGTATCCAGACCCCACACTTTACCGCAAATGAGCGTCTAATCAATTTTGTGCAAGAAAAAATCAAACAATTAACGGCTCATCAGTCAAATATTATTGGAGTAAAAGTTGTGCTACGAATAGGAGCCAAACACGACCTAAGTAACCAGTGGTGCGAGATTGTTGTGACACTTCCCGCCGAAAATAAATTCATAAAAAAACACAGCTTTTCATTTGAAGAAAGCATTGCAAGGGCCATTGCTTCGATGGAGCGAAAACTCAAACGAAAACAAATTCAGTATTACTGATTAAAAAATTGGTGTATTTACGGGTAAAAGCCCAAAGTTTCCTTATTTTAATCAACTAACACCATGAATTTTCAAGAAATTTTAAACTATTCGATAATAAAAATAGGTGCATTTGACTTCCGAGTTTCATCAATTCTGGGAATTATACTATTAATAATTCTCGCTATCATTGCACTTTATTTAACAAAACGAGCGATTTATCGAACAAAAAAAATTGAAGATGGTAAAAAGTATTCGCTTTATAGCCTTTTCAAATATATTATCATCACCTTTACAGTCACCAATGGTCTACAAGTAGTTGGGCTCGATATATCGGTTATCTTAGCTGGTTCGGCAGCTCTTTTGGTTGGTTTGGGCATTGGTTTACAAACACTTTTCAAAGATTTTGTTTCGGGAATTATTCTATTGATTGATGCTTCTATTAAAGTTGGTGATGTAATCGTGGTCAATGATTTGGTTTGTCAAATCAAAGAAATAAAACTTCGAACTACCACCGCCATCACTCGTGATGACAAATATATCATTTTGCCGAACTCTATGCTTACCTCAAGTCAAATCCAGAATTGGACGCACCTAAGCGATATTTCGAGGTTTGAAGTAGCCGCAACAATTGATTATCAAGCAAATATTCGACAAATAGAAACGATTGTACTGGAGTTGATTAGTAAAAACCCCTCTGTTTCTCCATCGCCAAAGCCCTTTATAAGATTTACCGAATTTGGCGAATCTACTATTTCTTTCGTTGCTTTTTTCTGGACACGAGATTTATTTAATGTCGAAAACATTAGCAGTGATATCCGTTTCAGTATTTTTGAACACTTCAACAAGCATAAAATGAGCATTTAGTCTCAACAAAAGCAACAGTAAAAGCAGTTTAAAATTTTATAGAAGGGCTTCAATAAACTTTTTTTGCAAAACTGTTTGTGTTTTCAGTTTCTCTATTAAATTTGAAATGTAAACAATTTCAAAAATACTATGGACAAATTATCTGAAACTTGGATGGTAGATGGTACGATTGATTTTGAAGCAAAAAAATACACGCTTTTGGCATATCTACAAAAGGTAAAAGAGTGTTTCGATAACACGAAAATCTATCCTCAACTCTCCGATTTATTTTTTCATCATAACAACTTAATCTCATTTAAGAATAATAAAAATTTTCTGAAAGACCATTTCCCGAAGCGACTTTCGGGTATTCAGATTGAAAATTTAGAGTTAATTTATGAAGAAATGATTGCAGACAATAACATTATGCAAGAAATTGAAGAAATTATTCAGTATGCCACTCAACGTTTTAAAAATGCTATCTCGGTTGGAAGTGAAATATATGATTTTGTTGAGAGTAAACTTTCTATCAGCCCTGTTGGGGTTATTCCTTTAAAACTTGATGAAGGTTACTTTTTCCTTAGCAATGGGCAAAACCGTAGTACAAGAGTTTATTCTTATCGCCTAACACTTTTTGAGCGACATAGTGAAAAATACCGTTCTTTAAGTACAACTTTTATATCAGAATGGGAAAGAAATTTTGTAAATAGCTATGAAAATATTAAAATTAATTTGATAAAACAACAAAAAAATCTTCCTAATCCAGCTGTTTATTCAATCGAGACAGATTTATCATTTCCTTTGGAAGAAACATTATTACCCATAGCAAAGAGGAGTTTAGTTCAGCATATTAGTCAATAAAAAAAGCCTCTCAATATGAGAGGCTTTCTTATATTATGTGAAGCTAAATTATAGCTTACGTTTTACTTCCTTAATTTCAAAGCTTTCAAGTGTATCTCCAATTTCGATGTCATTAAAGCCTTTCAAGCTCAAACCACACTCAAAACCATATTTCACTTCATTCACATCATCTTTGAAACGTTTCAACTGTTGAATCTCACCTTCGTGCAGAACGATACCTTCACGTACTAATCTTACTTTATTATTACGTTTTATCGAACCATCGGTTACATAACAACCAGCAATTGTACCAACTTTACTTATCTTAAATACCTCACGAACTTCGATAGTACCTACCACAGTTTCCTCAACTTTTGGTGCAAGTAATCCTTCCATAGCATCACGAATTTCATTGATAGCATCGTAGATAATTGAATACAAACGAATTTCAATTTCTTCGTTATCGGCAATTTTTCGTGCATTATTTGATGGTCTTACTTGGAAACCAATCACAATAGCATCGGCGGTTGAAGCCAACAATACATCTGATTCTGAAATTTGACCAACACCTTTGTGAATGATTGCAACTTGAACCTCTTCGGTCGAAAGTTTCAGTAGTGAATCTGAAAGGGCTTCTACCGAACCATCCACGTCACCTTTTACAATTACGTTCAACTGGTGGAAGTTTCCAATCGCTTTACGGCGACCAATCTCTTCGAGTGTAATATGCTTCTTAGCACGAATACTTTGCTCTCGATTAATTTGTTCACGCTTATTAGCAATGTCACGTGCTTCACGTTCTGAATCCATCACATTAAACCTATCACCAGCTTGAGGAGCTCCTGGCAAACCAAGCACTTGTACAGGTGTAGATGGTCCCGCAGATTTAATTCTGGCTCCAGTAGCATCTACCATTGCCTTTACACGACCAAAATATTGACCAGCTAAAATTACATCTCCTACTTTTAGTGTACCATTTTGAACGAGAACGGTTGTTACATATCCACGACCTTTATCAAGCGAGGCTTCAACAACCGAACCAACTGAAGTCCTATTCGGATTAGCTTTAAGTTCGAGTAATTCAGCTTCAAGTAATACCTTATCGAGGAGTTCGTTTATACCAATTCCTTTCTTGGCGGAAATTTCTTGTTCTTGATACTTACCACCCCAACTTTCTACCAATATGTTTTCTTTTGATAAATCCTCACGAATTTTTTCTGGATTTGCACCTGGCTTATCAATTTTATTAATAGCAAATACAATTGGAACACCTGCATTTTTAGCATGGTTGATTGCTTCACGTGTTTGAGGCATCACACTATCATCAGCTGCAACTACAACGATTACAACGTCAGTGATTTTAGCTCCCCTTGCACGCATGGCAGTAAAAGCTTCGTGACCAGGAGTATCAAGGAAAGCAATTTTCTTTCCTTTGTTTGGTCCTTCGTTGATTTCTACATCATAAGCACCAATGTGCTGCGTGATACCGCCCGCTTCACCCGATGCAACTTTTGTGCGACGAATGTAGTCGAGCAATGATGTTTTACCATGGTCAACGTGACCCATGATTGTTACAATTGGAGCTCTTGGCGATAAATCTTCCTCTGCATCTTCTTTTTCAATCGTATCAACTTTCACCTCTTCTTCAGCAGTGATAAACTGTACATCAAAATCAAAATCAAGAGCAAGCATTTGAATTGCTTCAGCATCAAGGCGTTGATTGATAGATACAAACATACCCATTTTCATGGCAGCCGAAATCACATCAGTCACAGAAACATCCATCAAGGAAGCCAATTCAGCGGCCGAGATAAACTCTGTTACTTTCAAGATGTTGCTCTCTTCTTGCTCCTGCAATACACGTTGCTCTTCTTGGTCTGCACGAGACCTACGTTTGTCTTTTCTATATTTTGCACCAAAATCAGGACCTTTGGTTTGCATACGAGCCATCGTTTGCTTGATTTGCTCTTTTACTTGAACCTGAGATACTTCTTCTTTGCGTTCTTTCTTCTTCTTTGTGTCGCCTTTTTTGGCAGCTGCATTATTATTAGTAGTAGTTGCAGCTGTATTAGGAGCAGGCACTTTTGGTTTAGGAGCTACCACTGCATCTGCACCCGTTACTTTTTCACCACGCTTTACACGTTTGCGTTTACGCTTACGTTTATCTCTATCCTCAGCAGTAGATGATTTCTTCTCAACAGGAAGTTCAATACGACCTAAAACTTTCAAGCCTTGAAGCTTTTCACCTCTTGCTTGAATCAATTCTGGCTCGATTATTTCTTCAATCTCTATTTCATCTGGAATATTTTTTATTGGTGCTACTGGAGCTGGAGCAGGTTTTGGTTCTGCTTTGTGCGGAGGTCGTTGGTCAGCTTTGTATGGCTGACGAGGGTCAAGACGCTCAGTTGGCTGTTTTTGCCCTCCACCTTGTTGTTGATGACGAGGAGGAAACTCTTGACGCTTTTGAGGCTGAGGTTTTGGCTCTGGCTTAACTGGCTCTGGTATCACAACAACTTCCTCTTTTGGTACTTCAACTACCAATGGGGTAGTTTCTTGAGGTTTGAGTTCTTCTTTTGGCTCAGGCACTTTAGTGACTTCAACCACAGCTGGAGTTGGTTGTACAACAACTTCCACCTTTGACTCTACCTTTACTTCAACTTGTTTTTCTTCAACCTGAGCTTTAACTGGCTCAACTACTACCTCTTTTACTGGCTCAACTGCTGGAGTTGGTACAGGTGGAGGTGGAGGAGTAGATTTTTTATCCAAATCTATTTTACCTAAAATTGTTAGACCATGGGTCTTGCTCTCGGCACGAATCACTTCGGGCTCAGCTGGTTTGGCAGGCTCTACTTCCTTTTTATCTTCTACTTTTGCTTGTTGGCGGAAATATAAAATATCAGAGTTACCAGCAGACGTTGTTTTCACTTCTTCAGCTGGGGGTTTTGGAGAACCTCCATCTTCAAGCAATGAATTATTATTATATTCTTTTGCAAGAATATTCAATAACTCAAAGTTGAGTTTGGCATTTGGATTATTTTCAATACGATGTCCTTTTCCGGCAAGTTTTTCAACGATTGTTACAATACCAACGTTGAGTTTCTTTGCCGCAAGGCTGAGTCGCATTTCTTTTTGTTCTGTCATAAATTGATTTAAAAATCTGTTTTTGTTATCCTTTAAGGGATTTATTACTCTTCTTCTCTAAGTCCAAAACTCTCAGAGAACTTACTTTTCTGTGTTTATAGATTCTATACCACAAATGTAAACTGTATAATCTTGATTATCAAGAATATATAAATATACTTATAGATTTAACCTTAAATCACATATTTGTATTTGATTTATTCAAATTCTCTACTCAAAATTCCTAATACGTCGTCGATTGTCTCTTCTTCTAACTCTGTACGGCGAGCAATATCTTCTTTTGATATAGCTAATACAGATTTTGCAGTGTCGAGACCAATCTTGCGGAATTCGTCGAGTACCCAATCTTCGATTTCATCAGCAAATTCTGATAAATCAACGTCTTCTTCGTCTTCTTCTCCTTCGATGTCACGGAATACATCAAGTTCCATCGAAACGAGTTTACCAGCCAACTTGATATTCATACCGCCTTTACCAATAGCCAACGACACTTGGTCTGGTTTGAGGTAAACGGCCACACGCTTGCGTTCGTTATCTACTTGTATATTACTAATTTTTGCTGGACTTAATGCTCTCGAAATCAACAAGTTAAGATTATCAGTCCATTGAATAACGTCGATATTTTCATTTTCTAATTCTCTTACGATTGTATGAATTCTCGAACCTTTCATACCTACACATGCTCCTACTGGGTCAATGCGGTCGTCATAAGACTCTACAGCAACTTTGGCTCTTTCGCCTGGCTCACGTACAATTTTACGAACCGAAATCAAACCATCTAAAATTTCAGGTATTTCTTGCTCAAATAGACGCTCAAGGAATACTGGTGAAGTACGAGAAAGCGTAATACGAGGCGTTCCGTTGTTCATCTCAACTTTGTGAACCACAGCTTTAATGCTTGTTCCCTTTCTCGGTCTGTCTTTTGGTATTTGTTCTGTCTTTGGAAGCACTAATTCATTACCTTCGCTATCAAGACAAACTAATTCTTTACCGAGAATCTGATATACTTCAACGATGATAAGCTCTCCGACCAAATCTTTATATTTGATATAGAGCATTTCTTTTTCTAAATCTTTGATTTTTTGAATCAAAGTCTGACGTGCCGTTTGAACAACACGACGACCAAAATCTTCGAGTTTAACTTCATCGGCTACTTCTTCACCAATTTCAAAGTCAGGCTGAATTTTCTGTGCTTCCGAGAGCATGATTTTATCAGTATCCCAAATATCCTCTGAATTATCGTCAACGATTTCTCGTGTACGCCACATTTCTAAGTCACCACTATCAGCATTGATGATAACGTCAAAATTATGGTCTGACCCAAATTTCTTGCGAATCATTGTTCTGAAAACATCTTCCAAAACCTTAATCATGGTTGGACGGTCGATGTTTTTCTCACGAGCAAATTCTGAGAACGATGCTATTAATTCTCCACTGTGCATAGTTTATAAATGATTTATGAATGCTGAACGTTCCGCTGTAGCGGTTATGACTTATGAGTTGGCAGAAAACACTACCTGTTTATACTCACAAATCATTCGTCACAATAGTTTTAAAAAAACTCTATAATATTATTTGAATGAAATAATTACTTCTGACTGCTTGATATTTCCAAACGGAATGGCCATTGGCACAACTTCTTCGTTTTTCTTACGCTTCTTCTCTTCAATAATTGTAATTTGTTCGGCCTCAACGGCTTCTAATACTCCTTTTATTTCAGAACCATCGTTTTGGATAACTTTTAAGCTACGACCAATATTTTTGCGATACATTCGTTCTGATTTTAACGGAAAATCAACCCCTGGTGAAGATACTTCGAGTGTGTATTTTTCGGGCATCATTTCGTCAATATCAGTACCTAATTGACGGCTAATAGCTGTACATTCATCAATTTTGATACCTTCATCGGAGTCAAGCAGAATGGTAACTTTACTGTGTACTTTCGATAACGATACTTTTATATCAACAATAAAAAATTTATCATTTTCGAGTAATGGCTCTAAAAGTTGCTCTATTTTCTGTTTTACTTCGGTATTGGTATTCATATTTTGGTTACTGGCAATTGGTTATTAGTAAGCTTGTTTCTTAACTTCAGATTTTATCAGCAATGAGTCAGTAATTTATTATGAAACAAGTTTACAAGAAAAAAAGGAGGGCTTCGCTCCTCCTTTTTCACAATTCTAATGCAAATATAGACATTTTTTAAATATTTTACAAATTTTAAGCGATAATTAAGAGACAAACCTTGGAATATCTACTCAAATTTACGAAATTTTTTCTTTGATAATTCATAGGCAACGATTGCTGGTATATAGAAAGTAATATCGGCAGTAAACTTTGCAAGCAATATGCCCATTGATATATCCCCTAACCAAATAGGGAAATGATACATAAGCATCGGCCGAACAAATATGCTATCGAAAACTTCAGCAAGTCCAAACTCAACTATCAACGCACGAATATTTTGAATCAAGATTTTGTAAGTGTAAGGCATATTTTTGTATGCCAAAGCACGATTTGTTTGGAAAATATCCGTCAGAAGAATGGTTCCAAAGTAACCAATATTACCAACCCAAGTACCAATCAAAGCAGTTGTTAAATGACTACTTGTGAACTTGTAAGCCAAAACCGACGAAATTAGTGTCAGAATTATTGAAACTATTTCAGCGGGCAGATATCTTTTTACCCATTCAACCAATTTCTTTTTCATAGTATATTGATTACATCTTTAAGGCACAAATCTCGTTTATTTTATGTTTTCAAACGAAATTAAATTTCATTCTATCTGCTTTTTTAGTTCATATATTTCAAAAAGTCGAGTTTAGATAGTAATTTTAGGCACAGAAATCGCCCCAACCCAACGATGCAGTTGATAAGAGAAATAATTAAACGTTTTTTGTTCTTACTGAATATATTACTCGCAGTCTATACATTGTTGGTATATCAGCTAAGCTATTCGGTAAGCGTTAAACATTGGTTAGCAGGGTTCTTTATGATGTCAATGCCATTCGTACTATTAGCCAATGGCATTTTTATGCTAATTTGGGCTATACGTTTATCTCCACGTGCATTTCTCTCATTGGCGTTATTACTTATCGGATTCCCTTTCTTATTACGTACAGTTACATGGCATAATATCAATAACCGTAATACCAGCAAAGGATTTTCCGTGATGAGTTATAATATGATGTGGTGCGATGCTGTAACGTATGTTCATGACCATGATACAACCAATGCAATTAATCTTGTAAAAAAAGCTGTTGATATTGATGCAGATATTAAATGTTTGCAAGAATTATATAATTGGGATGGCTTTCCGCAGTTTAGAACTATTAAAAAATTTAGAGGAACACACAAATATTATACGTATGTTCACTCAACGCCTGGTAATGACCGAGGACAAGGAGAAATAGGTTTGGCGATTTTCTCGAAGTTTCCTATTATTAGAAAAGAAGAGAAACACTGGTCAATGAATCATAATGGCTTACTTTCGGCCGATATCGTGATAAAAAAAGATACGATTCGAGTCATAAATGTGCAATTACGCTCAATGGGTGTGCGTGTACAGAAAGTTATTGAAGCCAAAGAGAATAAAGAACTGGCAAAAAAAGAAGCCAAAACGATTTATCATCAGCTTAGAGGAGGTTTTGAGGATAGAGCGATTCAGGTAAAAGAACTGGAAAAATGGATTGAAGAAAGCCCATATCCAGTAATGGTCTGCGGAGATTTGAACGAGTTGCCATATGGTTTTGCCTACGGAAAAATTAGACAATATTTGAGTAATAGTTTTGAAGACGCTGGTCGTGGTTTTGGCTTTACTTACCATCGACAACCAGGCTTCTTGCGAATCGATAATTTGTTTTATGACGAAAAGAAACTCGAAGTGAAGCGTTTTAAAACTTTTTCGGAAACCCCCTATTCTGACCACTTCCCGATTTGGGGAGAATATATTTTAAAATAATCTTTTGTTGCTTTTATAAAGACCTTTTGCTGTTCATGGAGAAAATTTATCAGATTGCCTTGTCGAATGTCGATGGAGTAGGAAGTGTATTTTTTAGACAACTTATTAGCTACTGTGGTTCAGCTGAAAATGTTTTTAAAGCAAAAACTGATAAACTACTCAAAGTTCCTGGTGTCGGTAAAACTGTCATTGAAGGCTTAAAAAAGAAAGATTTACTTCCCGATGCTGAAAAAACATTAAAAGAGGCTGAAAAACAAGGCGTTCAGCTTTTCTTCTCAACGGATAAAAATTATCCTTCACGATTGAAACCACTCTATGATGCACCTGCGGTTTTGTATTATAAAGGTACTGCCAACTTAGACCATCATCGTTCCATCGGGATTGTTGGTACTCGTCAAGCAACTGACTACGGCAAAAAAGTTACGGAAAGTATCGTTGAAGAATCCAAAAACTACAATCCACTAATTGTGAGCGGTTTAGCCTACGGAATTGATATTGCTGCTCATAAAGCTGCCATTGATTTTGGACTTCCAACCATTGCTGTAATGGCATCTGGAATTGATGTAATTTATCCTTCTCAACACGAAAAATACATCGAACAGATTACAGCAAACGGTGGAATTATTTCCGAGCATTCGTTTGGTAAACAACCCATCAGAAATATGTTTTTGGCTCGCAATCGAATCATTGCAGGGCTAAGCGATGCTTCGATTGTGGTAGAATCTGCTGCCAAAGGTGGGGCAATGGTCACGGCAGAGTTTGCCAATAATTATCATCGAGAAGTATTTGCCGTTCCTGGCACATTGGCAAACAAAGTTTCGGAGGGCTGCAATAAACTCATTCAGAAAAATAAAGCCAATATTTACACCAAAATCGACGACCTCATTGAAGCTCTCAATTGGGATTTAGAAGAAAGCACCGAAACTGCAAAGTTTAAGAAAAATGATATTGATTTAAGTATATTTACTGATGAAGAAACTCAAGTAATTTCACACTTACGCACGAATGGTCAAATGCAAATTGATGAACTCAGTTGGCAAACCCAAATTCCACTCAACAGATTGGCATCACTCCTACTCAATCTCGAATTTCAAGGAATTATCAAAGCTATGCCAGGTAAAAAATTCGGACTAAAATAAGGTTAAATTTACATTAACCTAAACGTTTTGGGTGCAAACTGCGTTTATATGACTATACTCATTGTTTATTATCAGTCAATTACGTAAAGTGAAATCTCGTCTAAAGTTTATTGCAATTTTTCTGACACTCAGTACCCTTTTTGTTTCGTGTTTTAGTCGATGGATTTTGACTGAGAAAGAACTCAAAGCCCATTATGCTACTAAAATTTCTAAACCGCTCTTTCATATCATTGAGAACGACTCGACCAAACTTCATTATGTAACTTTTGGGGCTGATACGGCTCAACCAGTGTTATTTATTCACGGAGCTCCAGGCTCTTGGGATGGCTACATTAATTTGCTTGATGATAGTTTGCTCCAACATACTTTTCATCTTATTTCGGTTGACCGCCCAGGTTACGGAAAATCTCAGAAACGTCCTAAAAAGAAAGTTTATAGCTTAGAAGAACAAGCTCGTAGTATTATTTTAGCTCTCAAAAGTAATCATTCTAATAAAAAAGCAATTATAATCGGGCGTTCGTATGGAGCCCCTGTGGCAGCTAAATTGGCAGCGATGTTTCCCAATAAAATTGAAAAAATTGTACTGCTTTCTCCCGCAATCGACCCCGACACCGAAAAATTTTGGTGGTTTTCTAAATTCGGAAAGGTTTTCTTGGTACGATGGTTTCTACCCGAACGCATGAACACCGCCACTGACGAAAAATACGCACACATAAAAGAGTTGAAAATACTTAAAAATGATTGGAAAAAGATTCAATCGGAAGTAACAGTGATGGCTGGTGGCAAAGATTGGATAGTAGATACAACAAATTTTTCGTACGCAAAAAAGATGCTTATCGGAAAAAATGCTAAATTTATATTTATTCCAGAATCTGGTCACTTGATTTCGAGTTCAAGGCCCGATTTGGTAAAAAAAGAACTATTTAAGTAGTCAACAGACGATAGTCGATTGTCAATAGTAAATACTGTGGACTATTGACTACTGACCGTGGACTAAAAATCTAACCATTAACCAATCTTCTTCAACATCATGAAGCAACTCTTTATTTTATGCTCGCTTGTCAGTGTGAGTATTTTTGCCCAATCACCCAAAGAAAAAATGCTCGAAAGTATCGGTAAAAAAGAAATGTACTATGGCGGAATTGCCAAACAAATCTGGAATTATGCCGAAGTAGGGTATCAAGAAACCAAAAGTTCAGCACTTTTGCAGGAAACACTCAGTAAAGAAGGCTTCAAAATAGAAAAAGGCGTAGCAGGAATTCCAACAGCATTTACGGCAACTTTTGGCGAAGGCAAACCAATTATTGGTATCTTGGGCGAATTTGATGCCCTGCCAGGGCTATCGCAAGATTCAACTGCTGACCAAAAAACAGTTGGAGGAATAGCTGGCCATGCTTGCGGTCACCATTTATTTGGCACCGCATCGGCAGCGGCGGCTATTGCAGTAAAAGAATACATGAAAGGAAATAACATTAAAGGAACGATTCGTTTTTATGGAACACCTGCCGAAGAAGGTGGTTCTGGAAAAGTTTACATGGTTCGTGAAGGACTATTCAATGATGTTGATGCGGTGGTTCACTGGCACCCAGGTTCATCAAATAGTGCGAGTTTTGGTACTTCACTGGCCAATAAATCAGGCAAATTCCGTTTTTATGGTGTTTCGGCTCATGCAGCGGCATCTCCCGAAAAAGGCCGTTCGGCTCTTGATGGAGTTGAAGCAATGGATAATATGGTAAATATGCTTCGTGAACACGTGCCGTCGGATACACGTATCCACTACGTAATTACGAATGGAGGAAAAGCTCCAAATGTTGTACCTGATTTTGCTGAGGTCTATTATTATGCTCGTAGTCCACGCCGCACGGATGTAATGGATGTGTGGTCGAGAATCGAAAACGCAGCTAAAGGTGCAGCCATGGGAACTGGTACTCGTGTTGATTGGGAATTGACTGGTGGTACATACGAATTATTGGCCAACGAAACATTGGCGAAAGTAATGTACGCTAACTTAGCAAAAGTTGGTGGTTTAAATTATACAGCCGAAGAAAAAGCATTTGCCGAAAAAATTAGCAAAAGTTTAGGTATGGAAAGTGTCAAATATGAAGATGCCACGGGCGTAAAACCTCTGGCTGCCGAAAGAGGTGCAGGTGGCTCAACGGATGTAGGTGATGTAAGCTGGACAGTTCCAACAGTTGGATTGACAACAGCGACTTGGGTTCCAGGAACGCCTGCTCACAGTTGGCAAGCAGTTGCGGCTGGTGGTATGAGTATTGGTAGAAAAGGTATGGTTAATGCCGCAAAAACAATGGCCTTAACCGTGACAGACCTATTTGAAAATCCACAGATTTTGAAAGATGCAAAAGTAGAGTTCGAAAAAGCTCGTGGTACGAAAGAATTCAAATACCAAGCAATGGTTGGCGATAGAAAACCAGCTTTGGATTATAGGAAGTAATCCCCCTGAATGTAAAATAGTGTGATAGGCAATCTAATCTATCACACTATTTTTTTTAGCTTTTCGTGGATTTTTAGTTTGCTTAGTTTCTCCTCTATCTTTTTCATTATCAACATATTAGGCTGCTTTTCTCGACAAATCACATCGTAGCCTTTGGGTGTAAAAAGTGTTTTCTCAAAGTAGATAATTGCCCATTGGTCAGTGGTATCTACATACAAAATTTGCCATTTACTTGATAATAGCGAAAGCAGCCCATTTCCACGCCATTCAAAGGCAGTATTCTCACTATTTAAGGGTTTATCAAAGCCATTAATTGATTTTATTCGCCCATTTTGGGTATATTTTACTTCATCTATCAAGCCCCAAGTGCCATCTTTTTCAGCTATCTTATAATTAAACGTCGGGGTGGTCTTATCTCCTTTCAACCACATCGGAAAATTAGATAAAATGATGTGCCATTTTCCTTCGAGGGTTTGTAAATTTATCTTTTCGTGAGTCATTTGTTTTGAGTTTTTCGATGGAAATTATACTATTTACTTCGCCACTCTTTGGGTGTTAAGTGTTTATGCTTTCTAAATAATTTATTGAAATATGGCACATCTCCAAAACCACTTTCAAATGCTACTTGTTGAATTGGCAAGTCGGTTTTATGGAGTAACTGACAAGCATATTGAAGCCTAAACTCAATCAAGACCTCAACGAAGGTTTTCTTAGTGATATTCTTAAAATAACGACAAAACGATGTGGGCGATAAATCGGCGATATTAGCAATTTGCTCAAGTGAGATTTCTTCTTTAAAGTTTTCAATCAAATACGAAAAAACCTTTTGGAAACGTGCCGTTTCGGATTGATTATATTGATGCTCAAAAAAGAAATCGTCAATCGTAATGATTTCCGTTGAATTACTCAATGTATCAAAGATTTCTAATAATCCTGCAATTTTTTGTAGCGAAGTTTTATGCTGTAATGCTATTATCTTTTCGGTGAGAACCTCCTTTGTTCTGCCTACTATTTCAAAGCCTGACTTTGATTTCTCTAAAAAAGCCTTCACTTTTTGCATTTCTGGTAATTCAAGTATCCCTTTTCCTAAGAATAACTCACCAAATTGTATAACAATGGCAGAAACGTTTTCATTTTCGAGGGATTGATTGACCCAGCAATGTGGTAGGTTTGTCCCTAAAAAAACTAAATCTCCTGCAAAAAATTCATTTACTTGTTGACCAACATAACGTTGCCCCTCTCCTTTTAAAATCAAGGTCAATTCGTATTCGGG
>JALQYE010000009.1:0-463 GCA_023254245.1 Emticicia sp. | reverse complement strand
GGATGAAAATGAAACGGAGCATCGAACTTCGGAATATCGAATTGTCGGAAAATGAATGAACTTGATTGTTCGGTATTTAATTGCTCAAAAACAGCTTTCATAGTTTCATTTTCTCATTATTTACCATATTATTCACTATTTATGATAATATAAGACAATTATATGAAAAAAAACTCAAATTACACGACACAAAATTTATTCAATTTTGCCATAAATCTATTTAATTAAATCTAAGCAATGAAAAGTCTATTAAATGAAACTTACGAGCTGTCAGCCGAAGCCATTGAATTTTATCAGAAAAATCGCTACATTAAACTCAAAAATGTATTAGATGCCGAAACGTTGGCTTATTACGGCAAGGCGATTACTCGAAAAGTGAACGAAATCAATAAACAGGATAAACCACTCGACCAACGAGATACCTACGGAAAAGCCTTCTTACAGATTTTTAACCTTTGGCGTG
>JALQYE010000099.1 GCA_023254245.1 Emticicia sp. | reverse complement strand
CATCCTTTTGGCTCGCCAAGTAGGTGTACCTCAATTAGTTGTATTCATGAATAAAGTGGATATGGTTGATGACCCTGAGTTATTAGAGTTAGTAGAAATGGAAATTCGTGAGTTATTGTCATTCTACAAATATGATGGCGATAATATCCCAGTAATTCAAGGTTCAGCTCTTGGTGGCTTGAACGGAGAGCCTACTTGGGTTGCGAAAATAGATGAGTTAATGGAAGCTGTGGATACATTTATTCCACTTCCTCCACGTGCAACTGACAAACCATTCTTGATGCCAGTTGAAGACGTATTCTCAATCACAGGTCGTGGAACAGTTGCTACTGGTCGTATCGAAACAGGTGTAATTAACTCTGCTGACCCAGTTGAAATCTTAGGTATGGGTGCTGAAAACTTGAAATCAGTTGTAACTGGTGTTGAGATGTTCCGTAAAATCCTTGACCGTGGTGAAGCTGGTGATAACGTAGGTTTATTATTACGTGGTATTGAGAAAGAATCAATCAAGCGTGGTATGGTTATTTGTAAGCCAGGTTCAGTAAAACCTCACAACCACTTCAAAGCTGAGGTTTACGTATTGAGTAAAGAAGAAGGTGGACGTCACACTCCATTCTTTAACAAATACCGTCCTCAATTCTACTTCCGTACAACTGACGTAACAGGAGAAATCTCGTTACCAGCAGGAGTAGAGATGGTAATGCCTGGTGATAATATCACTATCGAGGTTAAATTAATCAGTGCAATTGCTATGGACAAAGGTCTTCGTTTCGCGATTCGTGAAGGTGGACGTACTGTAGGTGCTGGTCAAGTAACAGAAATCATCGCTTAATTTTTTTAAGCTACGAAATATAAAAGAGCATTCTCGAAAGAGGATGCTCTTTTTGTTTTTATAATTACTAAACGCAAATGGCATGAGATTTGAAAAGTTGTGAGTAACTTGCATATAATCCCTAATATTCTAATTCGATGAGTAAGAAAAAGAGTAAAATTTCGACCAGTACTCCTAATCCTTCCATGCCTTCGGCATCCGCAAACCTCTCAACCAAAGAGGTTGTCTCTAACAAATCTACCGAACAATTAGTATTGAATTTATTTCAGAAATACGGTATTTATATTCTACCAGCATTGATACTATTGATTGCTTCGTTTCTGTACAACGATTTCTTGTTTGGTAAAAATGTATTCCTTTTTAAGGATATTGGTAGTGATTCATATAATTTCGATTATCCGAAGCTCTATAATCTTGCCGACCATTGGGAGAAGTACGGCTCGCCAAGTTGGAGCTTTGAGCAAGGTTTAGGGCAGAATATGCACCCATATTGGTTCGACCCTTTTACTTTTCTGTTGGTTTTAGGCGGTAAACAAAGCATAGCTAATAATCTAATCTATGTATTCTTGCTTGAATTACTTGTGGCGGGAATGCTATTCTATTTATTTCTTCGCACTCGTAAAGTAGAGGGTTTCTTGGCAGTTTTAGGAGCTTTGCTCTATGCTTTTAGTGGCTATATGGTTTTAGGTACAACTTGGCAAATGTCGGTCTTTGGTACTGAGGTGGTTTATGCTGCTTTTCTGCTGTTTGCCTTAGAAAAATTTATCAGCGAAAAAAACTGGTATTTTATTCCACTACCGATTGCCATGATAACGGTACATTTACCTTTTTATTTGTACCTATACACATTGTTGATAATCATTTATTATACGCTTCGTTTTGCTGAAAATCAACAATGGAATTTTGGAAAATGGTTTATTGGTTTAGCTACAATTGGCATAATTTCAGTTTTAGGCGTTGGTATTGGGGCGTTTATGTTTGGAAGTAATTTATTTCAGATGATTGAAAGCCCAAGGGGTAGCGGTGAGTTTGCCTATACTAATAAACTGATTACACAACCAGTTTTGGCTCTGGCTGATTCAGTGCAGAGAAGTACAAACTTCATGCGGTTGTTTTCAACTAATATGATTGGTAATGCTGAAACTTTTAGAGGCTGGAATAATTATATGGAGGCCCCGATGTTCTATTGTGGACTTTTGAGTTTAGTTGCGGCACCTCAAGTGTTTTACTTTGGTAATCGTAAACGTCGAATCATCTACGGAGTTTTATTAGGGCTTTGTTTTTGGGTGATGCTTTTTCCTTATTTTCGATATACTTTTTGGCTCTTCACAGGCGACTACTATCGTACTTTAGGGTTATTTACAGTATTTGCATTAATATATCTAAATCTGCAAGCTATTCAGCAGATTGTTGCGGAGAAAAAAATCGGCCTTATTGCTCTCGGGGCAACGGTCGTAATTTTATTTATTATTCTTTTTGGCTTTGCCCCAGACGAAAATCTAAATAAATCATTACAAAAAACGGCTGCTTTACTGATATTACTTTATGCTGGAGTTTTATTTTTGATTTCTAAAAAAGCAATACAAAGTGTGGGTTTAGGGTTATTACTACTCATTTGTATGGGAGAAATGGCTTTTTTCTCTAATAATACTACGGTTAATAAACGCAACAGAGCCACCAAACAAGAAATGAATGAGGCGGGTAGTGGCTATAATGATAATACAGTTGATGCAGTGGCTTATTTGAAAAAAATCGACCCATCACCCTTTTATAGAATCGAAAAAGAGTATGCTTCGGGAACAGCCATTCATGCAAGTTTGAACGATGCAAAAGTGCAAGGCTATTACAGCAGTCGAACCTACCAATCATTCAATCAGCTGAATTATGTTCGTTTTATGAAGAGTGTAAAATTGCTGAATCCAAATGACGAAACCTCTTCACGGTGGATTACTGGTTTATTTGGTTCGCCTTTGCTACAGCGTTTGTGTGGCGTGAAATATTATTTAGCAAATGCTCCGAATACATTTGCCGACTACACAAGAATGAATATGGATTCGGTAGCTTTATTGGGAAATGTAAAGGTATTAAAACTAAAAGATGCACTGCCGTTGGGTGTGACATTTGATAGTTTTATTTCAGAAGAAAAATTTGAGAAATTAGACTCAACAAGTCGTCAAGCAATATTATTGCAAGCGGTTTCTGTTGATAAGAGCTTGCAAGCCAAATTAAAAGGATTCAAAGAATTAACTTCTGCTAATATACCTGACCAAGGTGTGACAATAGAAGCTTTGCAAAGTTGGGTAAGTCAATTGAAGCGTGACACTCTACAAATTACGAAGTTTAAGCCAAACTTTATTAAAGGGAACATTAATTTGGAGGCCTCGAAGATTCTGTTTTTAGCGATACCACACGACAAGGGTTGGTCGGCTATGGTTGATGGAAAGCAATTACCTATTGAAAAAGTTGATGCTGGATTGATGGGGATTCTTTTAGAAAAAGGAAACCACAAAGTTGAATTGACGTTCGAACCACCATACGTGAAAGAAGGAAGGTATGTTTCTATTGCTTCTCTTTTACTTTGGGGGGCTGGTGTTGTATTTTTTAGTCGTCGTAGGAAAAAAGTAACAGAAGTTATTGAAGAAGAAAAAGAAATTTAAACTGAACTTATAAAAACAAAAAAATGTCCGAAAAACGTAACGCTGCTACGATATTTATATTTATTACAATGCTACTCGATGCCATTGGTTTTGGGATAATTATTCCTGTAATGCCATCATTGATTTCAGAATTGGCTCATACTGATGTGAGTGGTGCGGCTCGCTATGGTGGTTTTTTATTTGCGGCATATTCGGTGATGCAGTTTGTATGCTCACCAATAGTAGGTGGTTTAAGCGACCAATTTGGTAGAAGGCCTGTTCTTTTAGCATCACTCTTTGGATTTGGCCTTGACTATTTACTTTTGATTTTTGCACCAACGATTGGTTGGCTTTTTGTGGGGCGTTTGATTGCTGGTATCATGGGGGCAAGTTTTACAACTGCCGCTGCCTACATGGCCGATATAAGTACTCCCGAAAAGAGAGCTCAAAACTTCGGTATGATTGGAGCTGCTTTTGGCTTAGGTTTTATAGTAGGGCCAATTATCGGTGGTTTAGCGAGTGATTTCGGAACAAGAGTGCCATTTATGGTATCAGGTGTGCTGACGTTAATCAACTGGCTTTATGGTTTCTTTATTTTACCAGAATCACTGAAGCCTGAAAACAGGCGTAAATTCGATTGGAAAAGAGCAAATCCAGTGGGAGCTTTAATAAATCTTCGTCGTTTTCCGATGTTGATTGGCTTGGTATCGGCTTTGTTTTTAGTTTATATCGCCAATTTTTCAACTCAAGGCACTTGGTCGTACTTCGTAAAAGAAAGATTCAACTGGACAAATAAAGAAATTGGGTGGTCGTTAACATTTATCGGAGTGATGATTGCTTTGGTTCAAGGTGGTTTAACACGTATTGCCATTCCGAAATTGGGTACAAAAAATGCTATTTATATAGGTTTTATGTTTAGCATCATTTGTTCGTTTGCTTATTCATTTGCTAATCAAAGTTGGATGATGTACGCCATCATGGTGCCGTTTTCGTTGGGTGGTTTAGCTGGACCAGCCATGCAGGGTATTATCTCAACGCAAGTCCCTGCCAATGAACAAGGCGAATTGCAAGGCTCACTTACAAGTTTGAATAGTGTAGCGGCTATTATTGGTCCAATCTTGATGACTTCACTTTTTTATAAATTTACTGAGAAAGGAGCAAGCATTTATTTTCCTGGGGCTCCGTTTATGGCAGCAGCAATATTGAGTTTAATAAGCTTATTGTTGATAGTCAGGACTTTGAAGAAGAATGCTCATTAAAAACAAGAGCCGTAAAGTCTAACTTTACGGCTCTTGTTTTATACACTTAAATATTTCATGAGCATATTGTAGCGTTCTTGCTCAATACTCTCTATTGGCTCGTGAGCGTAGCTGGCTTCTACTATGTAGCCGAAGCGTTCGAGTGTGGCCACGATTGATGTGATGCTTTCTCGGTTAATTTTCAGTGTTAAACTTGCTGAATCGTTACTCAAATAAGTATTTCCTGTAAAATAACTACTTAAAATTTTGGCATTATCTGATTCGACCAAACGACTTATTTCAGCCAGTGAATAATCTCGATTTTTGATAGAAATTACCAAAACGGCCCCTGGCTCTTGGCTTCCGAGTAATTCGCCGAATTTGATATAAACGTCTGAGGTAGTGATGATGCCAACAAAGTTTTCTTCTTCATCAACAATACCAATTACTTGTAAATGATGCTTTGAAATTAAGCCCAGCGACTCATAAATATGCTGATAATCAGATAAAGTTACTTTCGAAAACTGCAACATTACATCGGTAAGCTGCATATCTTCGTCGTAATCCATCAGAATATCTTCGCTGACGATACCTGCGTATTTTCCTGCATCAACAACAACTAATTGCCCGATGCGGTTTTCTTCCATCCAATTTAAAGCATTACCTACTGTATCAGAGGGCTTTAAGATTGGCAAATCGTGATTAATAATTTCAGCAATCGTCATTGAGAATGAAAGTCAAAAGGTTTAATAGTTAAACACTACGCAGCCACTTCTGTTTGAATTTTATCAAGAAAGTTTTCGAGATAGACATTAAATTCCGCAGGACGCTCCATCATCGGAGCGTGGCAGCATTTATCAATGAAATATAATTCCGAGTTTTTAATGAGACGATTAAATTCAAAACCTACGTGTGGAGGCGTAATGGTATCATTTAAACCCCAAATCAAACAAGTTTGTACGTGAATATTCTGAATCTCTTTCGACATATTATGTCGTTGAGCCGATTTGGCAATCTGAACGATATTCATACATTTCGGAATACTTGAGGTAATCTCAAAACATTCATCAATCAATTCTTTCGTGGCCGTATTTGGGTCATAAAAAGTATAGGCCACTCTTTCTTTGATGTATTCGTAGCTTCCACGTTTCGGAAACGAACCGCCCATTGTATTCTCAAATAAGCCTGAACTTCCTGTCAGAATCAAGGCTTTGATGCTTTCTTGATGAGCCAACGTGTAGAGTAAACCTACGTGTCCGCCAAGCGAGTTTCCTAAAATAATAATATCGTCGAGTTGTTTATAAGCCACAAAACGCTCAATAAATGCCTGTAAACCTTCCAAACTTGCTTCTCGCATCGGCATATCATAGATGGGCATTACGGGAATAACAATTCTACAACGGTGCTTGAAACCTTCGATTACATCATCAAAATTGCTCAATGCTCCGAAAAGTCCGTGTAGAATTAATAATGTATCACCTTGACCTTCGTCAATGTATTTGAACTCGCCTTCTTGTTTTACTTCGTAATTCATTCGATAAATAAAAAAAACTGATTGCTGTTTATTTATGTTGTACTAAAAGATTAAATATTACAAAACTCCGTTATTAGGATGAATTATTGAAAATTCATTAATTGTACCGCAAAGCTTGGTATATTTGTGCTTATTAAAGACAAAATAGGGCTTTTAAATCGAATTTTCAAAACTTTTAATTTAAAAACGTCAAACCTTCAATAAAAGTTTATGAATGATTTTTCAACAGTAATCATTGGTGGTGGTATTTCGGGGCTTACTTGTGCAAAGTACCTCAACGAAAAGGGATATAGTTTTATGCTGTTAGAAGGCTCTGATGCGTTGGGTGGACGAGTTCGTACTGATAAAGTTGATGGTTTTCTGCTCGACCGTGGTTTTCAGATTTTATTGACAAATTATCCAGAAGCCAAAAAGATTCTTAATTATAATAATCTCGACCTAAAATATTTTGGTTCGGGGGCAATGATAAAAGCCGAAAAGGGTTTCATGAAAATGGAAAACCCATTTCGCAATAAAATGGCTTATCTGACAATGGCGTTTTCGTCAGTAGGTTCGTTGAGCGATAAACTTAAAGTTAGAAAGTTTGCCAATGAATTATCCGAAATTCCTGATGATGAGTTTTTTGAGATGGACGCCACCGATACACTTACCTTTTTGAGAAATTATGGCTGGAGTGAAAAAATGATTAATAATTTTTTCAAGCCATTTTACGGAGGCGTTTTTCTCGAAAACGATTTAATAACCTCAAGTAATTTCTTTCAATTTACGTTTAAGCAATTCTTCAAAGGCGATGCCGCTATTCCAGCCGATGGGATGCAGGCAATTCCTGAGCAAATTGCCGAAATGCTACCAAGAAATTGTATTCGTAAAAATGCTCGTGTGAAAGGTTTTGAAGGAAATCAAATCTTTTTAGATGGGGGAGAAGTGATAACTGCCGATAGAATTGTGGTAGCCACTGACCCAAAAACCGGAGATAAACTCTTGGGCGAAACTAACGAACGGGCGTACAATATAACTACTTGTACGTATTTTTCGGCAGAAATTTCGCCATTAAAAGGTGAAAAGTTTATTGCTCTCAACCCAAATCGTAGGGGAGTTGTGCATAATGTGTGTGTGCCGAGCGATATTTCGGCTCATTACGGAAATGCTGGCAAAGCCTTGATTTCGGTAAGCACGCAAGGCTTAGAAAAACTGGATGAGAGGAATCTGACGAACAGAATCAAGCGAGAATTATTCGATTGGTTTGGGGCATCAGTTAATGTTTGGAAGCATTTGAAAACGTATCATATTCCTGAATCTTTGGTGCAATACCGTGCAGGAAGCGAACGCCAAAACTCTAAACTCGGCGAAAATCTCTATCGTTGTGGAGACTATTTGGCTTATCCATCGCTCAATGCCGCCATGCAAACTGGTCGAGAAGTAGCCCAGATGATTATGAAGTAAATGCCTATTCAAATTAGAATATTTTTAAATTTAATCACAAGTTATTGATTATAAGTGTTTTACTAATTAACCAGTAACCAATTTCCAGTAAAACTCATGCTTAACTCAGAATGGCAGACTGCCAAAGAATACAAAGATTTAACGTATAAAAAGCGTAATGGCGTGGCTCGCATTGCCTTTAATCGCCCAGAAGTACGTAATGCTTTTCGTCCGAAAACAGTTTTTGAACTCATTGATGCCTTTGAAGATGCTCGAAATGATGCTTCGATTGGTGTAGTATTACTTTCGGCCGAAGGCCCCGCACCAAAAGATGGCGTTTGGGCATTTTGTAGTGGTGGCGACCAACGAGCCAGAGGCAAAGACGGCTATAAAGACGAAAGAGGTGTAGGTCGATTGAATATCTTGGAAGTTCAGCGTCAGATTCGCTTCATGACTAAGCCCGTAATTGCTGTTGTGCCAGGTTGGGCAGTTGGTGGCGGGCATAGCCTTCATGTGGTATGCGATATGACGATTGCGAGCAAAGAGCACGCCATTTTCAAGCAAACAGATGCAAACGTAGCCAGTTATGATGCGGGTTATGGTTCGGCTTATTTGGCTCGTCAAGTGGGGCAGAAACGTGCAAGAGAAATTTTCTTTTTGGGACGCAATTATTCAGCACAAGAGGCATTTGATATGGGAATGGTCAATGCCGTTGTACCACACGATGAATTAGAAGAAACAGCTTATCAGTGGGCTCAGGAGATTTTGGAAAAGAGTCCGATGGCAATTAGAATGTTAAAATATGCCTTCAATATGATTGATGATGGTTTGGTTGGACAACAAATTTTTGCGGGTGAAGCCACTCGTTTGGGTTATATGACCGATGAAGCCCGTGAAGGCCGTGATGCGTTCTTAGAAAAACGCAAGCCTGATTATGACCAATTTCCGAAGTATTCGTAATTTGGGATTGGTGACTGGCTATCTGTTACTGGTTATCGGTAGAAAATATACAGAAAATCCGCAGTTTGAATCAATCAAACTGCGGATTTTCTGTAAAAGACAATATTCGTAATCGCATGGGCGGCCCCGTCGTAATTCGATTAATTCGTAAATTCCTCTCTATTGTCCAATTTGCTCCAGTTTTTTATGGAACTTCCACGAAACAGGAATTTCGTGTTTCGTACGTGCAATACGTAAACGATACCCACGAGCATTACCTTCTACTTTGTGAATCCCACGCATATTTATTACAAAGTTGCGGTGCAAACGCACAAATTGTGGGTGTGCAGCCAATTCTTTTTCTACTTGTGCCAATGGAGTTTGAATCGTTGTTTTTTCAACTCCCATTAGGCTTTGCCAGTAAAAATCTGTCGAATCCTTTGAGGTTTCGGCATAAATTAATTGGTTTGGAATTAAACTCAATTTTTGCCCGCTTTCACCAAAAACCATTACAGGAAATAATTGCTTACTGGCTGGCGGATTGATTGATTCTAAACTACTATTGATATTTTCGGCAGTAGAAGTAAATTTACTGTGAAACAGATTCTGCTGAATAAAAGTAATGAGCGTAATCGGAATGATGGCAATGGCTACAGCTTTCAGAATATCAATAAACGTAAAAGCTGCAATACTGAAGTAATTGCTATATGCCATTATTAAAGTACCCACAATCAAGATAGTAATTGTAAGATGAACTATCTGACGAGCTACTGTCCATTGTTGGTCATTATAAAAATTTGAAAGAATCATTGGCAAAACAAATTTTGCTATCAACATTCCAACAAAAGCCACTACCCCAAAACCAATTAAATAGAGCGTTTTAGAATTATTTGCAAACTCTGAAATCCCGAAGGGCTGTACTCCAACCGCAACAATTGCTACAAATAAACCAACCAAAAGAGAAATAATGAAGCCTCTAAATGAGTTGATAGATGTGGCCATTGGTTTCTTGAATGCTGCAATAAATGTTCCTATGAGTTGGCCAATGCTGCCAAAAAAGCTACGTAAAATATTCATTTGTAATGTTAATAATGTTTTCGTTAGACCCAGTCTTGGGGTTTTTGGGTTAACTGTTCAAAAACTATACCAATAATCGGGGTGCAAAGATAGTACTTTTACAATTGAAAATTATCATCAAATTTCAATCAATTAGCTTTTTTCTACTGATAATCAGCCCTTTATTTAATCAACTCAACCCAACCTTTAATGGTAGTAGGTACTTCATCGGCTTTATCTAAACGCTGAATAACCACTTGCGATACATAAAAGTATGTTCCAGCTGGTAAGTCAATGCCATTACTTGTTTTGCCGTCCCAACTAAGGCTATTCCCGCTCGATTCATAAACTTTTACTCCATATCGGTTATAAACTTCAATAGATATAGTTTTGATAAATGCCGAGCAGGTCATTGGGGTGAAGGTATCATTTTTACCGTCGCCATTAGGAGTGAGTACATTTGGTAGCTCTACAATCGGGCAGTTATCTTTACAAATGATGTTACTTGGGGCACTTTCAATATTTAAACGATTCACAGCCGTGATATAATAACAGCCTGCAAAACCATCTTGTATTGGTTTTGTATGTGTAAATGACGTTTCTGGGGCATTGACAGATGCTAAAAGTTTTGGTTGTTCGTCTTTGTAGCGAGCGTAGTAAATGTTGTACTTCAAAATATCCACTCTACACACTAAACCGCCAGCACTTTGTGGGGTTCGCCAGCTAAATTTGTTTGAAATACTACTTGCTTCACAAATAGCCTTTCTGTCGAGGTTCTGACAGTTAATTTCTTCCGAACTAAATGTAGGTGGACATGGCGGAGTATTATCAATCGGGCTACCACAAGCTACTTGCGATAAATTATTGAGCAAGCCCAGTTGTGGTAAACGTGTATAAGCCCCAACCGTTTCGACTTTGTAGCAATATGAAGTGTCAACTTTCATTTGAATTGTAGTTGTTCCATCATCAGGGAATCTATCTACACCATCATCAAGATAAGTATAGGTATTTACAGCTCCAACCGAAACTTCAGCGATAATATTAAATGTACCAGGTCTTATACGAGATTCGCGGTAAATTCGGTGTTTACGATTATCATTGCTCCAAGGCACGTTAGCTTGCCAATTAATTCTGACTTTTTGAGCATCAGAAGTTGCTACTAACCGTACGCTACTTGCCACCTGACTTTCGGCTAAGACCTTATCATTTTCATACAAAAAGGCTACTTTATATGTGTAACCATTTTGCTGTGTATTCAAGCCTCCATCAATAAAAATAGTATCGGCTATACCTTTTCTTACTTTAGTAGAAATACTTGTTACGAGTTGGAAGGCACCTCCGTTGATACCAGTTGCACGGTAAAGTTTATATTGATAAGGACCTTTATATTCAGTAGAGTCAAAGCCCAGCGGTCGAGTCCATTTAATACTAATTCTACCCGTTTGCGTATCTGTAGTTTCAATGCTTACATTGGTTAATACGGGGGCTCTCTGAGGTAATTCGCTACCAACACAAGCTTCGTTAGAGGGTACACTCGGAATAGAAACAAAATCAGATGAAGCCAAGCTTGCCACAAGACTGTAACTGTAAATTTTGCCGTTTTGAGTTTTAGTATCAAGGAAAAATGTATCCTTTACCGAAATACGAGCAACTTCCACAAAACCTAAAGAGGCGGGAAGGCCAACTTCGCATTGTGCGGGAATGTAGTTTGAACAGCCCTCTTTTCGATAAACAATCATTTCTGCATTTGAAATGCTACAATCGGGGTACTGTTGCCAACGAAGTTCTACACCACGTTCGGTGTTTTTAGCCACCAATCCCTTTGGTCGAGGTGGTATCACCTTAATTTTTACGGTCTTAATATCTGTCAGCTGAACCGCAAATCTGCCAGGAAAATCTTCTACCTTGAATAATACATCGTATGCTTGCCCACGCACGTGTTTGCAGTTAGTTTCCCAAGTAAATGTTCCTTCAGCTGGGCTTTTTTGCGTTAGATTAAACGGAACAAATTTGGCCTCTAAAGGAGCAACAAAACTGGCGGCTCCACCCGAAGCATCACGGTTATAAACCCCACTATTAGTGGTAATCTTTACATTATTATTATCACCATCAGTGGCCGATACCTTAAATTCTACCTTTTGTCCTGCTTCCACACATATTTGGTTCGGAACGGTCAGAATTGGCCTTTTATTAGGCGTTTCTACGATAATAATTTGCATATCTCGAGTAATTTCCCCGATTTTAGAATATTGTCCATTTGCCCCTTTTCGCCATTCTTCTATAATGAAAGCTACATTTATTTGATATTGTGGGGTAGTCCATTTCCCAGGAGCATTCCAAATCAAATCGCCAGTCGTAGCGTTTATACTAAAAGTTGATGGTCCAGAACCATCTTCGGTGAGCAGATTTGTTCCAAGAGTTGAGGGGTCTTTATATCCTGCAATAAATTCTCCCGCTCCCGAGCCTTCACCGAAATCTCGTTTTGGTACCGTCAGACGATACGCCAAACTATCGCCATCGGCATCAAAAGCCCCAGGGTTGTGAATAAATTTTTTACCAACGCCAGCGGTATCAATCGGAATATTGAGTAGTACAGGAGTATTATTCAAGCCCAAAGCACCATTTACTACTATCGTAGTTTCGACAAAAAAGCTAATTTCATCGGTTCGCCCTGGTAAGTTAACGGTATTTACATTTCGGTTTGAAATGGCACACGTAATGGTATATCGGCCTTGGGCGGGAAATGTAAACGTCGTATCATAAACGTTACACATCGTTGATGTATTGATGAGTGTTTTTTTCTTGCGTTTAACTGTGTAGAGTGGTACACCCGTAACCCCAAAATAAAAATTGACTGTATTTTGGCCTTCGTTGGCCGTTACACCGTTTATTTGGTCAGTATATGTAGTTAATGTAACTCTGTAAGTAAGGCTTGTATTCGAGATTCTTTTTGCCGTGATTTCTCCTGCTCGAATATGGGTTGCTCTTGCAGTAGAAATGGTCAAAAGACCAATGACAAACGAAAAAAGTATAAATTTCAATGCTTTCATAGACAATTGGTAAGGATTTACATAAACATAAACGAAAAATACGTAATCCTTGTGTTAATTATGAATAGTTTTTTTGAAAACAATTTTACAAAACAAAATGTTGGATTTTTATAACGATAATAAATTATCAAAAAAGTGAAAACTTTTATTGATTCTAATCTATTTGTGGCTTACTTTTGGGCGTTGAAAGTAATTGTACTTTTCAAAGGAATGTAAAATTCGTCAATTGTCCATTAAAATTATCAGATAAGGCTATGTCTTGGCTCACAAAAACGTTAACAAGTTCAATTGGAAAGAAAGTCTTGATGTCACTTACAGGGCTATTTCTTTGTACTTTTCTATTAGTACACCTCATAGGAAACCTACAACTTTTCAAACACGATGGTGGTTATGCTTTCAATAAGTATGCAGTTTTCATGACCACTTTCCCACTTATCAAAGTTGTTTCTTATGTAAACTATGCGTTGATTTTATTTCACGCTTTTTGGGGGCTTTACCTCGAATTCCAAAATCGTCAAGCACGTCCTGTTCGTTATGCAGTCGTAAAAAACTCATCAACGTTCTCAAGCCGCAACATGGCTATTCTTGGTACAATCTTATTAGTTTACATCGTTGTTCACATGAGCGATTTTTGGTATAAATTCCACAATGAGCCACTTCCGTATGTACAATATACAGAAAACGTAACAACAGGTGAAGTAGTAACTCAGAAAATGCCAGAAACCTACACGCAAGAAGTGAAAATGGTTGAAATGGTTAATGAAGCAGCAGGAACTCGTACGTACGTATTGAAAGACTTGTACGAGCAGGTTGGCATTTCATTTAAAAGTCCATTACTCGTTATTTTCTATATCTTAGGAATGATTGCCGTTGGATACCACTTGTATCATGGTTTCCAAAGTGCCTTCCAAACGATTGGTTGGAATCACCCGAAATACACGCCACTTGTAAAGTTTATCGGTACTTGGATTTTTGCTATCGCAATTCCTCTCGGATTTGCCGCAATGCCAATCTACTTCTTTTTGCAGTAATAATAATTGGAATTGATTATAACAGAACTAATTGATAGAAATAAAATGTCAGATAAATTAATCTCCAAGATACCTGAAGGACCACTTTCAGAAAAATGGACAAAATATCGTTCGACTGTACCATTAGTTAACCCTGCCAACAAGCGTAACCTCGAAATTATCGTTGTTGGAACAGGTTTGGCGGGTGCATCAGCCGCTGCTACTTTGGCCGAAATGGGCTATGCTGTAAAAGCATTTTGTTTTCAAGATTCTCCCCGTCGTGCTCACTCAATCGCAGCACAAGGGGGTATCAATGCCGCTAAAAACTATCAAAACGACGGTGACTCAACTTATCGTTTGTTTTATGATACAATCAAAGGTGGTGACTACCGTGCAAGAGAAGCAAACGTACATCGTTTGGCCGAAAACTCTGCCAATATCATCGACCAATGTGTGGCTCAAGGTGTACCATTTGCTCGTGATTACGGCGGTATGTTGAAAAACCGTTCGTTCGGTGGTACGCAAGTAAAGCGTACATTCTATGCTGCGGGTCAAACTGGCCAACAACTACTCTTAGGTGCTTATTCGGCATTGGAGCGTCAGGTTGGTCTCGGTAATGTAAAGATGTACTCACGCCACGAAATGCTTGAAGTTGTAATGATTGAAGGCAAAGCACGTGGTATTATAGCAAGAAATTTAGTGACTGGTGAAACCGAACGCCATTTCGGACACGCTGTATTGCTTTGTACGGGTGGATACGGAAACGTTTTCTATCTTTCAACTAACGCAATGGGTTCAAACGTAACGGCTATCTGGAAAGCTCACCGCCAAGGTGCCTATTTCGGAAATCCATGTTTTACGCAGATTCACCCAACGTGTATCCCAGTATCAGGCGACCACCAATCGAAGCTTACCTTGATGTCAGAGTCATTGCGTAATGATGGTCGTATTTGGGTTCCTAAGAAAAAAGACGACCCAAGAGCTGCCAACGATATTCCAGAAGACGAGCGTGATTATTACTTAGAGCGTCGTTATCCAGCGTTTGGTAACCTCGTTCCTCGTGATATTGCTTCACGTGCAGCCAAGGAGCGTTGTGATGCAGGCTATGGTGTAGGGGCAACCAAACAAGCGGTTTACTTAGACTTTAGGTCAAATCTTATCAATAAATACGGTCGTGCTGAGGCATCGAAATTAGGTATCGAAAACCCAACTATCGAGCAGCTCGTGGCATTGGGTAAAGAAGTAGTGAAGGAAGAATACGGTAACTTGTTTGATATGTACAAACAAATCACTGGCGAAGACCCTTACGAAGTGCCAATGCGTATCTATCCAGCGGTTCACTACACAATGGGTGGCTTATGGGTAGATTATAACTTAATGACTACAATTCCAGGACTTTATGCGTTGGGAGAAGCAAACTTCTCTGACCACGGTGCCAACCGTCTCGGAGCTTCGGCTTTGATGCAAGGTCTTTCTGATGGATATTTCGTAATTCCTTATACAATCGGTGCATATCTTTCTGGCGAAATCAAAACTAAGTCGATTCCAACTGACCACCCTGCTTTTGTTGAGGCAGAAAATAATGTGAAAGATAGAATCAATAAGTTATTGAGCATCAAAGGAAAACAATCGCCAGAATCTTTCCACAAGCGTCTCGGTAAGATTATGTGGGAGAAATGTGGAATGGCTCGTAGTGAAAAAGGCTTGAAAGAAGCTATTGCTGAAATTCAAGATTTGAAGCGAGAGTTCTGGTCAGATGTTAGAATCTTAGGTGATGCCGACGGCTTTAACCCTGAGCTTGACAAGGCTGGCCGTGTAGCCGATTTTATTGAGCTTGGCGAATTAATGTGTGTTGATGCACTTTCTCGTAATGAGTCTTGCGGAGGTCACTTCCGTGAAGAATACCAAGAAGATGGTGGCGAAGCTA
>JALQYE010000098.1 GCA_023254245.1 Emticicia sp. | reverse complement strand
TTGGGGCTATCAACTGGGGACTTGTAGCAGGAAAAACTAACACGATTTATGCTTGGTCGAATCCGATGCCTGACGGCGGAGAACCAGCCCTTTGGTTTCATGATATTTTCAGAAAAGATGGCAGTATCTATAAAGCGGAAGAAGTAGAAGCTATCAAGAAGCATACACAGAAGAAGTAAAATATTTTATTATCTCAGAAACTACAGAGTCAAGGTGTGCCGAGTAAAGGTAACCTTGACTCTGTAGTTTTTTTACAGGCATTTTGTCTATAAAAGAAAAAAATCAAAAATGATTTGCGTAGTCATTTGACGACATATATATTTGTAGTCAAATGACTACATAATGAATTTAAGACGAGACGTTTTTCAAGCCATAGCCGACCCAACCCGTAGGGCAATCTTACTTTTGGTTGCCTCGCAGTCAATGACAGCGGGTGCAATAGCCGCTAATTTCGATACTGCACGCCCAACGGTTTCAAAACATTTACAGATTCTGACCGAGTGCGAGTTGCTCAAACAAGAGCAAAATGGTCGAGAGATTTACTATCACGTTAATGCTAATAAAATGGAAGAAGTAGCCGATTTTGTGGAACAATTCCACCAAATTTGGGACGAACGATTCAATAAACTGGAAGCCATCATGCAGGCATATAAACCCAAAGAATAGATTGTATGGAACCAAAAACAAAAATCAACGCCGAAGATGGTAAACAAGATTTGGTGATTACGAGGGTATTTGATTTGCCCGTGGAATTGCTTTTCAGAGCTTACATCGAACCCGAAATTGTGGAGCAATGGATGGGAACAAAAGTGCTAAAACTCGAAAATAAAGCACACGGAAGTTGGCAGTTTGAAACCACCGACCCACGAGGAAACAAACACGGTTTCAATGGAGTGATTCACGAGTTTTGTCTGAATCAGAAAATTACTCGCACATTTGAGATGGAAAATAGCCCATTTCCTGTGCAGCTTGAATTTCTCGAATTTGAAAAACTTACCGAAAATACCAGCAAACTGACCATGCAGATTGTCTATAAATCAGCCGATTACCGCAACCAAATGCTCAAATTGCCATTTGCACAGGGTATCAATATGGCACATAATCGTTTGCAAGAAGTGGCATATAAACTTTTATAATGTATGAATCCAAAAGTTGATTTCTTTTTCGAAAAAGCCTCAAAGTGGCAAGAAGAATACAAACTGTTACGAACAATCGTGCTCGACTGCGGACTAATAGAAGAGCTTAAATGGGGCGTTCCGTGCTATACTTTTCAGCAGACCAACGTGGTTTTGATACACGGCTTCAAAGATTATTGTGCCTTGTTGTTTCACAAAGGTGCTTTGCTGAATGATGCAGAAGGTATTTTGATTCAACAAACCGAAAATGTGCAGGCTGCACGTCAGATTCGATTTACGAGTTTAGAGCAAATACTCGAAATGAAATCTATCATAAAAGCATACATTTTTGAAGCCATTGAAGTAGAAAAAGCGGGTTTGAAAGTAGAACTTAAAAAAACTACAGAATTCAAAATGGCTGATGAGTTTCAGGCTGTCTTAGACGAAATGACCGAACTGAAAACTGCCTTCTACGCCCTAACCCCAGGCCGACAAAGAGCCTATCTATTACATTTTTCAGCCCCAAAGCAAGCCAAAACACGAGAAGCAAGAGTCGAAAAATACATTCCAAAAATTCTTGATGGAAAGGGTTTAGAGGATTAAGAGCGAATTAAATGTTTTCTTTTTAACCAAAACTGCAAAAGTAACCCATGAAATTATCAGAAGAAGCCCAAACCGAATTACTTAATATCTTAAAAAAACGTTTCGAGAAAAACATGAGTCGGCATCAAGGCCTTGAATGGGCAAAAATTCAAGCAAAACTCGAAGCCAATGACGCAAAACTATGGTCGCTTGACGAAATGGAACGCACAGCAGGAGAGCCTGATGTAATTGGATATGATGCTCAAACCGATGAATATACCTTTGTAGATTGTTCAGCCGAAAGCCCAAAAGGTCGCCGAAGCCTCTGCTATGACCTTGAAGCGTGGGAGTCAAGAAAAGAATATAAACCGACCAATAATGTGCTTGATGTGGCTGCCGAAATGGGTATCGAACTCCTAAACGAAGAACACTACCGAACGCTACAATCACTCGGGAAATTCGATACAAAAACATCGAGTTGGTTGGCTACTCCTGTCGAAATTAGAAAACTCGGAGGTGCTATCTTTGGTGACTTCCGCTACGGACAAGTATTTATCTACCACAATGGTGCTGAATCTTATTATGCCGCTCGAGGTTTTCGTGGAGCTTTGCGAGTGTAAGGTTACGAAAGCTAATTTTATAGGTTAAAATCTGCTTCTAAATTCATCTAAAAACATGGTTTTTCGGTCGAATTACCCTATTATTGTATATTCTTTGGTTGGTATTTATCAATTAAAATAGTAGCCAAAGAATTTACCACATATTCAACCAAAAACTATGACAAACTTACCAAAAATACTCTTCTTGGGGCTTTTGTGCGGCCATTCTTTTGCCCAAAATGTCCAGAAAATCGAGCCAGTAAAATTTTCAGAAGTTAACATTACAGACGCCTTTTGGAAACCCAAAATGGATAAGGTAGCCACCACTACGCTGCAAGCCTGCATTGTGCAAACCGAAGTAAAAACACCTCGTATCAGAAATTTCGAGAAAGTTGCTCGTAAGCAAGGCGAAAAGCATGAAGGCATTTATTTCGATGATTCGGATGTCTATAAAGCAATGGAGGCCATGGCGTATTCGCTAAAAAACCACCCCGATGCCGAACTCGAAAAGAAAACCGATGAATGGATTGATAAGATTGCGGCAGCCCAACTGCCCGATGGTTATTTGAATACCTATTATACACTCAATGGCCTGCAAAACCGCTGGACTGATATGGAAAAGCACGAAGATTATTGTGCTGGCCACCTTATCGAAGCGGCGGTGGCCTATTACAACACTACTGGTAAACGTAAATTCCTTGATGTAGCTATTCGTTTTGCCAACCATATTGACGAAACTTTCCGTCTTGCCAATCGTCCTTGGGTTTCGGGGCATCAAGAAATCGAATTAGCTCTTGTAAAACTCTATCGAACTACCAAAGATGAGCGTTATCTAAAACTATCAGAATGGTTTCTTAATCAGCGAGGTAAAGGGAATGGTAAAGGTGTAATTTGGGATGATTGGAAAGACCCAGCGTATTGCCAAGATGCTATTCCCGTAAAAGACCAAAAAGAGATTACAGGCCATGCGGTGCGTGCCATGTATTTATACACAGGTGCAGCCGATGTAGCAGTAAATACGGGAGACACAGGTTATATGAATGCCATGAAAACGGTTTGGGAAGATGTTGTACACCGCAATATGTATATCACAGGGGGAATTGGCTCGTCGGGAAGCAACGAAGGTTTCAGTCAAGATTTTGATTTACCCAACGAAAATGCCTATTGCGAAACCTGTGCTTCGGTCGGAATGGTTTTTTGGAACCAACGAATGAATGCACTTACGGGCGAAAGTAAATACATTGATGTTTTGGAAAGAAGCCTCTATAATGGAGCTTTAGATGGATTATCGCTTAGCGGTGACCGCTTTTTCTACGGCAATCCGTTGGCTTCCATTGGGCGTCATTCTCGCCGTGAATGGTTCGGAACTGCCTGTTGCCCATCGAATATTGCTCGTTTAGTTGCTTCACTCGGCGATTACATTTACGGAAAATCTGAGAATGGTATTTGGGTAAATCTTTTTGTGGGAAGTAATACTACTATTAAGTTGGGAAACACCGAAATTCCAACCAGCATCGAAACCAATTATCCTCTTAATGGAAAAGTGAAAATTTCGATGAACCCAAGTTCAAAAACAAAATATACCTTGCATGTAAGAATTCCGAGTTGGGCTACCAATGTGCCAGTAGCAGGTAATTTATACCATTATTTAGGCAATTATACTACGACTATTGCAATGATGGTCAATGGAAAAAAAGTTGATTTCAAGACCGAAAATGGCTACGCCATTATTGACCGTGAATGGTCGGCAGGAGATGTAGTGAGTTTTGAATTACCAATGGATGTAAGAAAAGTAGTGGCTCGCAACGAACTTAAACAAGATAACGAAAGAGTAGCTTTGCAACGTGGGCCGTTGGTTTATTGTGTAGAAGGTATTGATAACGAGGGCAAAGCATGGGATTTTATTGTACCAGACAATGCCAAATTTACAGAAGTACCTCAGCAAGTGCTTACTGAACCAATCATTGCCATTCAGACCGATGCGACCACCTTCAAACCAACACCCGATGGTTTAGGCTTTAAACCAGAAAAAAAGCGTATCACGGCCATTCCGTATTATACATGGTGCAATCGTGGAAGCGGACAGATGCAAGTTTGGCTGCCAAGAAAAGTAAAAAGTGCTATGGTGAATTATTGAGAAAACAAAAAGAGACTTAAAGTAAATTATTTGCTTTAAGTCTCTTTTAATTAATCAGTAAATATTCTAAGGATAGTTTATCGAACAATAGTTTTTTTATCTTTTTAGCCTATACAAATACGGAGCTTTATTCTGAGCCCCTGTAAATTTCTTTTCAAGTCGTTCGAGTACGTTCAAATCCAAGATTTTCTTTTGGAAATTGTTCATAGCAAAGGGTTTATTATAGACAGTTTCGTAGAGTTCTTGGAGTTCTTTCATCGTAAAAGTTTCGGGTAGAAGATTAAATCCGATGAATTTTTGGTCGAAATTCTGGCGGAGAGCTTTAAGAGCATCGTCCAAAATTTTGTTATGGTCGTGCATCATTTCTGGTACATCTTTTATGCTTCGCCACTCCAAAGATTCATCTAATTCACCTTTTTGAGGGTTTACTTTACTGATTTCAACTAAGGCGTAAAAACCAATACAAATAAATCGGTCGGTCATCCATTCGGCATCGGCTTGGTTATATTTTTCGGTCAGATGAGTCAATAAAAATGCTCGAAACTTACTATCAATAATTCGATTTTCGTGTCCGAAAACCTTAAATTGTTCTAAATAGATATTTTCAAGCCCTGTCCTTACTTTTAAAATTCGACTGGCAGCATTTTCGATGCTCTCGGTTTTCATGATGTAGCCACCTGGTAGATTCCAAAATCCATCCCCAGATTTCGATTTAGCTACCAAAACCTTCAATTCTTTATTTTCATAGCCAAATATGACACAATCAATTGAAAGATTGGCAATGTATTTTTCTGTACCGAATTTATTCATTTTCTTTCAACTACTTCTTTAAAATCGTAACCACAAAAGTAAATCTATCTTAACGTATTTTGAAATTCAACGAATAAGATTATTCATAGACAAAATTATAAAATTTTTATTATCTTTTTTATAGAAAATAAAATTTGTTTTCTACATTTGCTTTATAATAAAACAAATACTCAAATTTCAAGTACCATCTAAAACGCTTACAAATGAAAAATGCACGTTTTTTTAGACTATTAAGTCTAACTATTCTAATGTCAATGAGCATGGCTGTTTTTGCTCAAAAAAAATGGGGAGGAATGACACTCTACACTGTCCGCAATGAAATGGGCAAAGATGCCAAAGCTACGCTCAAACAAGTAGCTGATTTGGGTTACAAATATATTGAGGCTGTTGATTATAAAGATGGTAAATTTTATGGTATGACTCCCGATGAATTTAAATCATATTTGAAAAGTTTGGGATTACAACCAATTTCGGTTCACATGGGTTCGATGACGATCGATAATGCTGATAAGCTCGTGGCTGATGTAAAAGCAGCTGGTTTTAAGTATTTTGTAGCACCTGTGCCACCAATGGGCATGTTTAAATTTGACCCCAAAACAAGGTCGTTGGGCATGGAAGGAACGGTAGAAAAACTGGCTGATATTCTGAATACAATCGCTAAAAAAGCCCATGCGGCAGGGTTGGAGTTCTTGTATCATAATCACGATTTTGAGCTTAAACCAAATAAAGATGGTATTGTGGTATTAGATTACTTATTGGAGCATTTAGACCCCAAATATGTCAATTTTCAGATGGATTTGTATTGGGTAACTAAAGCGGGAGCCGACCCAGTGGCATATTTCCAAAGATACCCAGGGCGTTTTAAAGTTTGGCACGTAAAAGACATGGACACAGAAGGACGTTTTGCTCCTGTTGGCAAAGGCACTATTGATTTCAAGCGAATTTTGGATAACAAAAAATTATCTGGAATGAAATACTACATCGTAGAGCAAGACATGACTTTTGATGGCTTGCAGCCAATGGAAGCCATCAAAATAAGCAAAGAAGGCTTAAAGAAATTTGGTTTTAATTAATTCGAATTAGGCTTTAGTTTTAACAAAGAGCCTTTCTTGTAAGCTGCTTTTTGTTGAGTATTACCCTGACTTCTTAGTCGGGGTAATAACATTATTGCCCGTTTTTGATGATAGAACAACGTTTTTTTAATAAAGAAGTAACATAGATTTAATTGTAAAGCCAATACTGTCATGCAAAAGTTTCTACTAATAATCTTTCCAATACTTATCATTACAAATGTGTATGGACAAACCAGCCGAGATTCGCTTGCCATTATTCAATTATTGGAAAAAGAAGGAGCTACTTGGCGAATGGGTGATGCCAAAGGGCATGCCGAATGTTGGGAAGTAAAACCAAACGGGCGGGTGCTAATTTCAACAACTGATGGCAGAAGTCTGGATTTTCCTGCCGAACGGATTGCAAATGCTCCTGCAAGTATGATGACTGGCGGTGGTTTTTCGATTCATTCCAACTATAAAATGAGTATCGGAAATACGTCCGCATGGGTGGTACATGATGAGGTTTCGATTGGAAAAGATGGTAAAGAAACACTTTCAAAAGAGGTCAGATTGTTGGAAAAAGTAAAAGGACAATGGAAATTGATTGGACAGTCGAATCATCAATATGCTCCCGAAAAACCTAAAACCGATACCACAAGCTATATTCAAACTGTAGATATTACGAATGGTAAAATAGAAACAGTTTTGGTAACCAACAAGCACTTTGAAGCCCCTAATTGGCATCCAAACAATTATTTGATTCTGAATAGCTATGGTAAACTTTATACATTGGATTTAGCATCAAAAAAACTATCTTTGCTTAATACAGGTTTTGCTCAATCGAATAATAACGACCACGGTATCTCACCTGATAAAAAATGGTTGGCAATCAGCAATGCAGCCAAAGATGATACCTCGAAAAAACGCTATAAGTCAGCTATTTATGTGCTACCAATAAGCGGAGGAGAACCTCGCAGAATAACCACAGAAGTAATGTCGTTTTGGCATGGATGGAGTGCCGATGGCAAAACGTTAGCTTATTGTGGCGAGCGAAATGGTAATTATGATATTTATACAATTGGGATTGAAGGTGGACAAGAAAAACGACTCACAACAACCGAAGGGTTGGATGATGGCCCAGATTATTCACCCGATGGAAAACAGATTTATTTTAACTCGTATCGCTCGGGACGTATGCAAATTTGGCGGATGAATGCCGACGGTTCAAACCCAGAACAGTTGACGACTGATGAAAACTCAAATTGGTTTGCCCATCCATCGCCTGACGGAAAATGGATTGCTTATATCTCTTATCAATCTGATGAGAAACAAGCACATTTATTCGGGAAACAAGTAAAACTCCGCTTGATGGATGTGAAAACTAAGGAAATCAAGGATTTAACACCCGTTTTCTTTGGCGGTCAAGGTACAATCAATGTGCCATCGTGGAGTGCCGATAGCAAGAAAATTGCGTTTGTGAGTTATGCAGTGAAATAATTAAAATTTATCGTTAATGCCACTGTAGAGACAAGGCATGCTTTATCTCTGAAATTGAAATAAATTCTATATTTTGAAAAATATTCAACCTCAATCAAAACTATGAAAAACGACAATCTATCTTCAAGAAGAAGATTTTTACAAAAAATAGGTGCCACCAGTTTAGTGGCGGCATCGTCGCCATTTGCTTCTTTTGCCAGCCAAGCAAAAGCCGAAGAACGCATTTTGCAATACGATAAAAAAATTACGGCCAATGACAAAGTTCGTATTGGTGTCATTGGTTATGGTGTTCAAGGGCATTTTGATTTACGGACAGCTCTAAAAGTACCAGGAGTTGAATTGGCTGCCATCTGTGATTTATACACAGGAAGGCTTGAAAATGCTAAAGAACAATTTGGGAAGGAGCTTTTTACTACTACCAATTATAAGGATATTTTAGATAAGAAAGACATTGATGCGGTTTTGATATGTACGCACGATGTTTGGCATGCTCGTATTGCTATAGATGCGTTAGCAAAAGGCAAACATGTGTATTGTGAGAAACCAATGGTGTATAAAATTGCCGAGGGATACCCTGTAATGGCTGCCGCCAAGAAAGCTGGAAAAGTATTTCAAGTAGGTAGTCAGCGTGTGAGTAGCCTTGGTTACGCAAAAGCAAAAGAATTGTTGGCTGCGGGTGAAATTGGTAAACTGAACATGGTCAATGCCGTTTATGACCGCCAAAGCTCAATTGGAGCGTGGGAATACACGATTCCGAAAGATGCCAACGCCATGACTACCAACTGGGATAAGTTTATTGAAGTTACTGAAAAAATGGCTTTTGATGCCAAAAAGTTTTTCTGGTGGAGAGCCTTCAAAGAGGTTGGAACGGGCGTAGCAGGAGATTTATTTATTCACTTATTGAGTGGTTCACATTTTATTACGAACTCAAAAGGACCAGAAAGTATATATAGTACTGGGCAGTTTAGTTATTGGAAAGATGGACGAAATCTGCCAGATGTAATGTCGGGTGTGATGCAATATCCTGATAGTCCAGAGCATCCTGCTTTTCAGATGACCTTGCAAGTGAATTTTATCAGCGGAACTGGCGGACAAGAAGTCATACAGTTGGTTGGTTCTGAGGGTGTTATACGAGTGCAGGGCAATAATATTTCAGTAAAACATAGCCTTATGCCTGAAGCTCCTGGTTTTGGGGGATATGATTCGGTGTTTACGTTTTCGAAAAGTATGCAAGATGAAATGACTGCCGAATACAATGCCAAATGGACAGCTGACCAACGAAAAAGAAAAACCAAGGAAGACATTATTTTCAAAGCTCCCGATGGCTACGACGACCATCTTGACCATTTTACGAATTTCTTTGATGCAATACGTACGGGTAAACAGGTTGTAGAAGATGCCGAATTTGGTTTCAGAGCGGCTGCACCTGCGTTGTCGTGTAATGATAGCTTTTTATCTAAAAAAATTGTGAAGTGGGACCCTGTAAATATGAAATTAAAAGCATAATCTGAAACAAGATGGCTACTCAATTTGAGTAGCCATCTTGTTTTATTGATTTCTGAACCTATACAAATATGGCGCTTTATTAGCTGCTCCAGTAAATTTCTTTTCGAGGCGTTCAAGTACATTTAAGTCCAATATTTTCTTTTGGAAATTGTTTCTTGCAAAAGGTTTATCATATACCGCCTCGTAGAGTTCTTGCACTTCTTTCATTGTGAATGTTTCGGGCAGAAGATTAAAACCAATGAGTTTTTGGTCGAGGTTTTGTCGGAGAGTTTCGAGTGCAAATAAAACCATTTCGTTGTGGTCCATAATCATTTTAGGTAATTCTTTAACATTATACCACTCAACCGAGTCATCAAGCATCCCTTTTTGTGGACTTACCTTGTTTATATCTACCAGTGCATAGTAGCCTATCGAAACGAATCTTTTGGTGAGCCAGTTGATATCGTTTTCATCCAAAATTCCTTTAGCAAGCCATTCTGTCTTTAAGCTATCAATATTTTCATATATCTCATGATTAACCCGTGAGGGTTCGCCAAATACTCGAAATTGCTCTAAATAAATATCTTTTAGACCCGTACGTTCTTCTAAAATTCGTTTAGCGGCATTATTGATACTTTCTTCCTGCATAATAAAACCACCAGGTAGTGTCCAAATAGATGTTTCGATTTTTATTTTTGAAATCAAAACTTTTAATTCTTGCTCCTTATATCCAAAAATGACGCAATCTATCGAAAGTTGGTTGATAAAATTTTGTTCGTTAAAAAGTTTCATAGTTTGCTATCTATTCCGTCAAAATTAAAAGTGAAAAATTAGTAATCCAGCTTAATTTCCATCCTTAAAAAGGGCCTTTCATAAAATATTAATATTCGAAGATACAATATTAAAAAATAATATTGTCTTTTTTTTAGACAATATCGAAAATCTTTTTACATTTGTTCCAGAAATCATTTTGGTATCCTCTAACCAACCTTATAATAATATGAAGAAAATCGTTAAAATCTTACTTTGGTCGGTTCTAACAATCATTGTGCTACTTAGTGGAGTAATGGGCATATTTATTTATAAAGTAAAAAATGGTTTCCCTGTTTCTTACGAAACCGAAGCCCCAAAAATTGACTTTCCTGCCAATCAACCAGCAGTGTTATTATTCTCAAAATCAACTGGCTTTCGTCACAGTGGTTCAATAGATGCATCAAAACCAATCTTTACCGATTTGGCGAAGAAAAACGGCTGGTTTCTTTATGAAACAGAAGAGGGTGGGGTCTTTAATGCTGAGCAACTTGCCAAATTTAAAGTAGTTATTTTCAATAATTCAACGGGTAGAGTATTGAATGATGAGCAACAAAAAGCATTAGAACAGTACGTAGAAAATGGCGGTAGCTTAATGGGTATTCATGGTGCGGGCGATAATTCTCATCATTGGGACTGGTACGTAGAAAATTTGCTTGGTGCTGAGTTTTCGCACCATCCAATCAAACCGCAGTTTCAAAAAACTGATGTATTGCTTGATTCTCAAGCCGACAGCTCAATAACCACTCAAATTTCGCAACCATGGAGTCATACCGACGAATGGTATGTGTTTTTTGAAAATCCACGCAAAAAAGGCTTCAATATTTTATATACAATCAATGGTGATAGTATTATTCCGAATGGGAATATGTCTTTTTTATCGAGTAATAAAAACTTCGGAATGGGAAAAGACCACCCCGTGGCCTGGTGTAAGCAAATCGGAAAAGGTAAAACTTTTTACACATCAATGGGTCATGATGAATCGGTTTGGAAAGACCCAAACTTTGTGAAATTGATTGAGAATGGTATTAATTGGACGATGAAATAATTTGCAATTTCACTCAGTAGAGACAAGGCATGCCTTGTCTCTACAACCGAAAAAATAAATAAGATGAAAAAAATAGCCATAGTTACAGGAGCTGCTCGTGGAATAGGTTTAGAAATAGCCAAAAGATTTAATAAAGAAGGTTATCATGCTGTGATTTTAGATATTGATGAAACTGAGCTCGTTAAGTGTGCAGAGAACCTAAAAAGTCAGGAAGGTTTTTCGTTTTATCATTGCGATGTATCTAATCAACAGTCAGTTACAAACACTTTCGCTCAAATTACGGCAGAGTTTTCAGCTATTCATGCTTTGGTAAATAATGCAGGCATTGCCATATTTAAACCTGCTCAAGAAGTAAGCTTTGAAGACTGGACAGCCGTAATGGGAACAAACCTCAACGGGACATTTCTATGCAGTCAGGCCTGTTTGCCTGCTTTGGTGGCAGGAAAAGGCAGTATTGTAAATATCGCCAGTATTTCGGGCGTGAGAGCAAGTACTTTACGCATAGCGTATGGCACAAGCAAGGCAGCCATCATGCACCTCACTAAACAACAAGCAGTAGAATATGGAAATATGGGTGTTCGTGCGAATGCCGTGGCACCTGGCCCAGTAGAAACCGAAATGGCTAAATTGGTGCACAGTGCCGATATTCGCACTTCGTATGCCGATGCTATTCCTTTGGCTCGCTATGGCACTACTGAGGAAATTTCTAATGCGGTTTATTTCTTATGTAGTGAGCAAGCAAGCTATATCAATGGCCAAATTCTGTGTGCCGATGGCGGTTTTGATGCCGCGGGAGTGGGTTTGCCAAGTTTGAGAACCCCTCACCCCTAAAGGGGAATTAAAAAAAAATTTTAGGAAACTATCTATTAAAATAAAACATATTTAATCCCCCTTTAGGGGTTAGGGGTATATGAAAAGACATATCTGGTTAGCTATTATCGCTTCAGCTTTAGGCTTTTTTGTTGATTTATACGACATCATGATTTTGAGCGTCGTAAGAAAACCAAGCCTTTTGGCTATGGGCGTGGCCGAGACTGATTTACTTTCAAAAGGAGTTTGGCTTATCAATATACAGATGGCTGGTATGCTAATTGGAGGGTTCATTTGGGGAATTATCGGTGATAAAATGGGCCGATTGTCAGTTCTCTTTGGTTCAATTATCTTGTATTCTACGGCTACTTTTGCCAATGCGTACGCCCCAAATTTTGAAGTTTATTTACTGTTAAGATTTCTGGCTGGTATTGGTTTGGCTGGCGAATTAGGTGCTGCCATCACGCTCGTAACCGAGCAAATGCCACAAAAATTTAGAGGAATTGGCCCCGCAATTATTGGCGGTTGTGGAATGCTTGGAGCAATTTTTGGGGCATTTATAGGCGGAAAATATTCTTGGCAATTTACTTACCAATTAGGGGGAGGTTTGGGTTTTGTACTCTTGATTCTTCGTTTGGGCGTACTCGAATCTGGCCTTTTCAATGAAATGAAAGGAAAAACCAGTAATAGGGGCGATTTGCGTTTGCTTTTCAAAAACAAAGATTATATCAAAAAATACATTAGTATTTGTGTATTAGGCTTTCCTGTTTGGTATGTCAATGGCGTGGTAATGACCTTTACGCCCGAAATTGCCAAAGCTTGGGGAATGACCCAAGCACCATCGGTTTCGGAGGTTGTTATTTATTACTTTTTAGGATTAACATTCGGAGATTTAACGGGCGGATTTGTGAGCCAATATTTTCAAAGTCGCAAAAAAGCTATTCGCTTATACCTATCACTTTATGCTTTGGCAGCAGTAGTATTTTTTGTAGTGGGTAATCAATCTGCCTTCATTTACAAAGGCTTGATTCTATTCTTGGGCTTTTGCGTGGGGTATTCGATTGTCTTGCTTACGCTTGCAGCCGAACAATACGGCACAAACATCAGAGCTACCGTTACGACTTCTTCACTGAATATTCTTCGTGCCACGGTTATTCCACAAACATTACTTTTTGAATTTCTGAATCCATACATCGGTACTGTAAACTCTGCGATGGCTGTAGGAGTGGTAGCTATTTTGTTGGCTTTCTGGGGTCTTAGCAATTTAGAAGAAACATTCCATAAGGATTTGAATTATACGGAATCATAGAATATTGTCGATGATATTGTAGAGACAAGGCATGCCGAGCGACGGTCGCCTTGTCTCTACGCTACAATTTTGAAACAAATCAAAAAAATAATTAAACAAATCAATTTCAATTACATGAAAAAACAGCGTACAACAATCATAAAAGGGCTTTTAAAGTCAGTTTTTATGTTGTTTTTTGTCAATTCTCTTTTTGCACAGACCAAGCTAAATGTATTGGTTTTTAGCAAAACGGCTGCGTTTCGCCATCAATCTATCGAAGCTGGTAAGAAGGCTTTAGAAAAAATGTCGAGAGATAAAGGTTTTGGGGTAAGTTTTACAGAAGATGCAAGCCAGTTTACGGAAGCCAATCTGAAAAAATTCAATACTGTTATCTTTTTAAACACAACGGGTGATATTTTGAATAACGAACAACAAAATTCATTCGAACGCTATATTCAAGCGGGTGGAGGTTATGTTGGTATTCATGCGGCTACTGATACCGAATACGATTGGCCTTGGTATAATCAATTAGCAGGTGCATGGTTTCTTGACCATCCAATGCCAAACAATGTGCAAAAAGGCAAGTTTTATGTAACGAAAAAGAATGAACTAACGGCAGGAATGCCCGATGAGTTTGAGCGTTCGGATGAGTTTTATAGCTTCAAAGATATTTCGCCAAAAATCAATGTGGTTGTAAAAATTGATGAAAAAAGCTACACAGGAGGCAAAAACGGAGCAGACCATCCAATTAGCTGGTACCAAGAATTTAACGGTGGCCGCTCTTTTTATACCGCAATGGGACACACCGACGAAACTTTCTCGGAGCCACTTTTCTTAAATCATCTTTGGGCAGGTATCAAATACGCTGCGGGTGGTGAAACGCCAAAACCATTAGATTTCTCAAAGGCTCGTCCAGAAGAAAATCGTTTTACAAAAGTGGTTTTAGAAGAAAAACTTGACGAACCAGTAGAATTAACAGTTTTGGATAAAGATAGAGTTCTTTTCATTCAACGCAAAGGAGAAGTAAGGCTTTACAACAACAAAACCAAGACCTTAAAAACTATCGCAAAACTTCCAGTAAGTTTGAAATATGTCAACCGTGAAGGCAAAGAATCAGTAGCAGAAGATGGCCTTTTGGGCTTAAATAAAGACCCGAAATTTGCCCAAAATCAATGGATTTACCTGTATTATTCTTCTGTAAAAGGCTCATACAACGTTCTTTCAAGATTTACCATGAAAGGCGATGAATTGGTTTTAGAGTCGGAAAAAGAAATGTTAAAAGTAGAAACCCAGCGTGAAGAGTGTTGCCACACGGGTGGTTCGATTGATTGGGATAAATCAGGCAATCTATTCCTTTCTACGGGAGATAACACCAATCCACATGCTTCAAATGGCTATAGCCCAAGCGATGAACGCCCAGGTAGAAGTCCGTGGGATGCTCAAAAGTCTTCGGCAAATACCAACGATTTACGTGGAAAAATTATTAGAATCAAACCGCAACCCGATGGTACTTATACGATTCCCGAAGGAAACCTTTTCCCGAAAGGAATGGAAAAAACTCGCCCAGAAATTTATACGATGGGGCACCGTAATCCATACAGAATTTCAGTTGACCCTAAAAATAGTAAATTATATTGGGGCGATGTAGGACCTGATGCTTCTAAACCAGACCCAAATCGTGGAGCAGCTGGTACTTGCGAGTTCGGACAGGCTGCTTCGGCGGGTAACTACGGTTGGCCACATTTTGTGGGTGATAATAAAGCCTACAATAAATTTGATTTCGTGAGCAATACTTCGGGCGATAAGTGGGATTATATGAAACCCATGAATACTTCGCCAAATAACACTGGTTTGATTCAATTGCCACCTGCCCGAGGAGCAATGATTTGGTATTCTTATGCCAATAGCGAAGAGTTTCCGTTGCTTGGTGCGGGTGGTTGTAACCCAATGGCAGGGCCAGTTTATTACAAAGATATGTTTTCGACGGCTCCAAGAGCATTCCCTAAATATTATGATGGTAAACACTTTATCTATGAGTGGATGCGTGGTTGGGTAATGGCCGTCAGTTTCGATAAGGATGGTAATTATGCCTCAATGGAACGTTTTATGCCAAGCTACAAATTCAGTAATCCGATGGATATGGAATTTGCCGAAAATGGTGATTTATATATGCTCGAATACGGTAGCGGTTGGTTTACGGCCAATGACGATGCTCGTTTGATTCGTATCGAATACAATGGCGGAAATCGTAAACCACAAATTCAGGTAGCAGCCAACCAAATGGGTGGAGCGATTCCTTTTAATTTGAAATTAAGTGCAAAAGGCACAACCGATGCTGATGGAGATGCCTTGAAATATACTTGGAAGGTTACTTCTAAAAATGGCTTCGTGAAGGTAATTCCTACACAAGATGCCAACCTAACACTTACGAAAGCAGGTCTATATAAAGCAACACTTACAGTTGATGATGGCA
>JALQYE010000097.1 GCA_023254245.1 Emticicia sp. | reverse complement strand
GGAATTTTTATTCTCTATATCTCAAAGGTTTTCTCGGTTTTGGTATTAATTATTGATGATTTGATTCGATTCGGAAAATGGGTTGTTAGCTTCTTCCAAGGCGATTCTGCCGCTGCTCAAGTAGCTACTGAAACAATTCAGCCTGCTGCCGAGAAAATCAGTCGTTCAGAATTTTTAGCCAAATCAGCTTTAGCGGTCGGTGGTTTACATGCTGGCGGAATGGCTTGGGGAATTTTATCGGGAGCTCATGATTATCGAGTACGAAACGTAACGCTTCGCATCAAAAATTTGCCGAAACAATTTGATGGAATGAAGATTGCCCAACTTTCGGATATTCACTCGGGAAGTTTCTTTAATAAAACCGCCGTGAAAGGTGGTGTGGAAATGTTGATGAAAGAGAAACCTGATATGTTTTTCTTCACGGGCGATTTGGTAAACAATATTGCTCCCGAAGTGAAAGATTACATGGATATTTTCTCGAAAATAAAAGCTCCACTCGGTACTTTCTCGACGTTGGGTAATCATGACTACGGCGATTATACTCAATGGGAATCTGCGGAAAAGAAACGCCAAAACCTCCAAGATTTGATGAACGCTCACAAAACTATGGGTTGGGATTTATTGATGGACGAACACCGTGCCGTAAAAGTTGACGGTGAAAGTATCGGAATCCTGGGAATTCAGAACTGGGGAGCAGGAAATTTTGCTAAATACGGAAGTTTGGAAAAAGCTCAACAAAACGCTCAAGATTTGCCTGTAAAGCTCTTACTTTCGCACGACCCAAGCCATTGGAGAGCCCAAGTGTTGGATAAACACAAAGATATTGATGTGGCATTTGCGGGACACACACACGGCATGCAATACGGGGTTGAAATTGCTGGAATTAAGTGGTCACCCGTACAATTCCGCTATAAAGAATGGGCAGGCCTTTACGAAGAAAACGACCAAAAACTCTATGTAAACCGTGGTTTTGGTTATTTAGGTTACCCAGGCCGCTTAGGAATTTTACCCGAAATTGCCATTTTTGAATTGAAAGTAGGTTAATTTTGGACAAATTAGAAAAATATTTCAATCAACTGTCCCCGCTCAAATCTACCACGTGGGATAGAGTGAAGCCACTTTTTACGAAAACACATTTGCGAAAAGGCGAACACTTCATTGAGCAGGGACAGTTGGCTACCAAAATCGGGTTTCTGGAGTCGGGTATTATGCGGGCGTTTTATCGCAACGATGAAGGAACCGAATACAACAAGCATTTTTTTATCGAAAACTCTTTTGTTGGCGGTTATGCTTCGTTGATTACAGGTCAGCCCAATGTTATTATTCAACAAGCCCTGACCGACTGCCATTTGTGGGTGGCTGATTTTAAACAACTTTCTACCCTATACGATACCTGCCCCGACTTAGAACGAGTAGCTCGACGCCTTGCCGAGTTTTATTTTGTGGACAAAGAAAACCGTGAAATCGAAATCATTCTTTTAGATGCCGATAAACGTTACGCACTCTTCCAAAAGCGTTTTCCACACCTCGAACAACTCATTGCTCAGTATCATATTGCTTCTTATTTGGGCATTACTCCTACACAACTAAGCCGCATCCGAAAAAAATTAGCTCAACACTGATTTCTTTACCTATGTAAATGCTTCGCCGCTGCTACTGCTCTAATTTTGCTTAAAAAACAGCAAAACACATGAAGTATTTACTAACCTTGCTCTTGTTTGGCGGTGTTTTATTCCAAACAAAAGCACAAAGCTCCTTTAATGCAATGGAAATCAAACGGCCTTACACGATTCTAATTTTAATGAATGCTACCCCAAAGTGGCTTTCGCACACACGAGACGAAAGAAGTGCTTTCTTCGAGAAAAAAATAATTCCTGTTTTCCAGAAAGTGAGTAAAACCGTTAAAGTACAACTATTTGATAGCGAGTATTTCCACGCCAACGTTTCAGATTTTATGATTGCTACGGCCAGCTCATTGGATGACTATAAGCTTTTGATTGAACTATTGCGAGACACAAAAATTTATGCAGAACCTTATTTTGAGATAAAAGATATAATTGTGGGTCAAGAAAACGCTTTTAAAGACTTTAATGAATTACTAAAAAAATAAACCCATGAAAAACAGCGGAAACACCATTTTAATCACGGGCGGTACGGCAGGCATCGGGCTTGAAGTCGTCAGACAATTTTATCAACTTAATAATCGGCTAATCGTCACATCGAGCAATGCCGAAAATTTGGAAAAGTTAAAAAGTAATTTCCCTAATATTCAGACGATTGTGTGCAATTTAGCCTCTGAAAATGATGTAAAAGCACTTGTTGATACTTGTCTTAGCCAATATACTGATATCAATATATTGATAAATAATGCAGGCGTACAATACAATTATGATTGGAAGACAGAGGCTGAGGGCTTCCAGAAAATAGCCGACGAAATTGCCATCAACCTTACCAGCCCTATGCAGCTTGCTTATGGTTTATTGCCGATTTTGCTCAAACAAAAAGATTCGGCTATCATTAATGTTTCGTCGGGTTTGGCTTATGCTCCTAAGGCCTCAGCCCCTATTTATTGTGCTACCAAAGCCGCTATCCATAACGGAACTAAGGCTTTACGCTACCAGCTTGCCGAAACAACAACAAAGGTTTTTGAGATTATTCCACCGTTGGTGTCAACTGCCATGACCGAAGGCCGAGGAAAAAGTAAGATTTCGCCACAGCAGTTAGTTGATGAATTTATGAAAAACTTCGAGCGTGATATTTTTGAAAGTAATATCGGAAAAACCAAACTTCTACGTCTCATCCAACGAATCTCTCCAGTATTGGCTGATAAAATAATGAAAGGTGGATTATAGGTTTATCACTCGCACTCCATGAAGTAGCTATCAAGAAGATGGCTACTTTTTGTGTGTTTAAACTTGATGTAATTGATTCCATTTTTTGTTTTTTTATCATCATCTATCTGACATAATGTTTCAAACAAGATTTCTTTTTTTGTGACTTTTCTGAAAAACTGCGTATCAATTACAATGACTTTTATAAATTAATTCGACTAAATTCAAATTACTTATAATCAGTGACTTGCGAAATATTTTTAATTATTTTCAAAAGAAAGTTTGGCAGTTTGTAAAAAAATATTTTCCTTTATTTATTCAAAAAACATTCAGTTGGCACGAAAAATGTGGAGGGGGTAGGATAAGTCCCTAAAATGAATGAAAAAACTCTACTTACGCAATGCAGAAATTAAGTCTTAACCAGTCCCTACAGCAACGACTGTCGCCTCAGCAGATACAGTTTATCAAACTGCTACAAATTCCTTCTGCCGAGCTTGAACAGAGAATCGAAGAAGAGCTCGAAATCAATCCAGCTTTAGAGGAAGGTATGGACATGGATGAGCGGGTGAAAGATGAGTATGACGATGATTATGACGGTAGCGATGACCACGATGATTATGGTGAATACGGTGAGTACGAAACCTATGAAGGTCTTGATGTAAAGCAATATTTGAATCAAGACGACTACGCTGGCTATAAAATGCAAGGCGATGGCTGGGGCGATGACGACCGTGATGCTATGCCAGTAGTGGCTACAAGCACCTTGGCGGAGTCGTTGGTGCAGCAGTTAGGTTTTTTACGCCTTGATGCTCGCCAAGAAGCTATAGGTATGCAGCTAATCGGTAGTATTGAAGAAGATGGCTACATTCGCCGTCCGCTTCGCTCAATCTGTAACGATTTAGCTTTTACACAAAATATTTATACCAACGAAGAAGAAGTAATCGGACTTTTGAAGAAAATTCAAACGTTTGAGCCAGCGGGTATTGGTGCGAGAGATTTGAGAGAATGCCTTATTCTTCAACTCGAACGTAAAGACCAAGATGATTTTGCGGTTGAAACGGCCATCAAAATCATTGATTCGTTCTTCGATGAATTTACGAAAAAACATTACGAAAAAATACAACGCCGCTTAGATATTGATGATGATACGTTGAAGAATTCTATCAAAGTTATCACTCGTCTGAATCCAAAGCCAGGCAGTATCGGCAACGGAGATAGTGCAGCTGCGTATCTGATGGCTGACTTTATCGTGACGAATAATAATGGTAAATTAGATGTTATTCTAAACTCTAAAAATGCTCCAGAGCTTCGTGTAAGTCGTTCGTTTGCCGAAATGCTCGATACTTACGACAAAACTGATAAAAACGGTTCGGCTCAACACAAGAGTATCAAAGAAACTGTAACTTTCGTAAAGCAAAAACTTGATGCCGCTAAATGGTTTATTGATGCCATCAAACAACGCCAACAAACATTGCTGAAAACCATGAAATCAATCGTCGAGTTTCAGCACGAATTTTTCCTTGATGGCGATGAATCTAAGCTAAAACCGATGATTTTAAAGGATATTGCCAACCGCATTGATATGGATATTTCTACGGTATCACGTGTGGCTAATAGCAAATCGGTTCAAGCTGACTTTGGTATTTACCCGTTAAAATATTTCTTCTCAGAAGGCATCGCAACCGATTCGGGCGAAGATGCTTCAAGCCGTGAAGTAAAAAATATCTTGAAAGAATTGATAGAAAACGAGCCTAAAAACTCGCCACTCTCTGACGATAAACTCGAAAAACTACTCAATAAACGTGGCTATAATATTGCTCGTCGCACGGTTGCCAAATACCGTGAGCAACTCAATATTCCTGTGGCACGCTTGCGTAAGCAGTTGTAAAAACAATTATTAACGATAAATGGATAATTGAGAATTTTTAGTTTTCAATTATCCATTTTTTTGTGCAAAAAATCATACAGAAAAAGCCTTCCTGATTTCTCAAGAAGGCTTCTCAATTTCTTTATGCGTTGTAAGTTATACTTTCAATGCAGCCTGTAATTCTTCCATAGGAACCATTTCTTCCTTGAAAGTGTAAGCACCAGTTTTTGGTGATTTTACAGCTTTGATAACTTTCGCAAAGTTTTTACCTGCGGTTTTATCACGGAGCGTTGCAACTACTTTCTTTGCCATTTTTAATCTGATTTTAGATGCGAGAAAAACTCACATTCATTTCTTTAAAATTACTTAATTTCTTTGTGGAGAGTGTGAGCTTTCAAAAATGGATTATATTTTTTCAACTCCAAACGTCCTGTTGTATTCTTACGGTTTTTTGTCGTTACGTAACGAGACATACCTGCTACACCGCTTGTTTTTTGTACAGTACATTCTAAGATTACTTGTACACGATTGCCTTTCTTAGCCATTGTTTTATCTATTTAATGTATTGACTTTTATTGATAAGCAATCAAATCAAGCCAAAATGATATTTTAAAGAATAAATTTTCAATTTAAAATGCTACGACTTCTTAGCTAAATGCCTGTCTGTCTTGCATTTGGGGTTGCAAAGATACAAAATTGTGTTTTGTTTTTCAAAAATCTTTTAAAAGTTTTTTGATTAATTGTTAGATTTATCATCATAAAGCACCAAACAAGCTGTTTCTGTGGTTTTAGGAGCTAACTTAAATCCTAACTTTTGAATAATCTCTTGCACTTTTGAGGCTTCTTTGGGAAAGTCTGCTACCCAAATTATGCTCGTATCGGCGGTTTCGCTCTCATTCACTACTGGCATATCAACCACTTTTGTATCCCAAAGTAGTTTTAAGAAGTCTTTCAAGGGCATATCTATACCCGTATTTGATGTTGAAACAGCCACTTCTTTATTGGTACTAAGGGCATAAACCTTCCGAGTACGATTTTCATTTTTTGCTTTCAGTCCGAAAATATCTTCCAGATTTCTCATACCAATTTCCCCCAAACGATGCTTAATTGATTCAGGAACTTTTACAGTCAGACAATACTGTTGTTTTTCGTCTAATAAGTGTTTTGTTTGTTCCGAAACCTCTAAACATGCTCTATCATTCGGATTTGGGCGAGTAGTTTGGTAAAGCACTTGGTACATCAATGGTACAGTACAGTTAATAAACTCATACTCAAAATCAGATTTCTTATTGATTTGTGGTTGTACGCCCTCTTTTTGTGCCGAAATAGCTACTTTATAAAAACTTTTATCTTCTGCCTGCCCAACGCTCATAGCCGTGGCGTTTTCGGTCTTTGTGGCAAACTCTGCTTTGGTTTTCACAGCCAATATTGCACCACTTTTTGCGAGATAAATTACTTCTTCAGTTACTTCTTCGGGCGATGTAATGGCTTTGATATAGCCTTGTGGGTCGATGATAATTGTGTGGGGCATCAGTTGATGATAAAACAACTGATTGATTGATTTATTGGCATCAATCGCAATCGGCATCGAAGTTGGACGTTTTTTTAAGAAATTTACCACTTTCCACCGCTCCTCATCAGTTACGTTGATAACTTCTAAATCCGTCGGAAATTTTTTCTGTAAAGTAGCCAAATGGTCCATCGCAGGAAAACACGGCCCGCAATAGGTAGCCCAAAACTCCAAAATGACTACTTTTCCTCGATAATCTTTGATATTTTTCTTGGTTGTACCTTCTTTGGTGAGAATATTTATATCGAAATCAGGTACTAATGAGCCTAACTGAATCGATTCTGAAACCGCTCCCTCTTGTGCATAAGTACGCACCACAAATGCACATACAATACCGACGATAGCTAAAATCCTTCTCATTATGTTTCGATATGATTAAAATCTATACAAAATTACGTCTTTCTTCGGAGTTTTTTACAACAAATAAAGACTGACTTACTACTAAAATTTACAAATTGGTAAGTTTTCAGCGAAACTTTCAACAAAAATGCTGCCATTGAATGAAACTTGTTCTTCTGGAAAACCACCCTATCAATCAAGATATTTTTATGCGTGCATACTATTTTTCAAGAAATTTGGATTAATTTCGTCCTTATCTATCAACTAAAAAACCAAGATGAAAAATACACAAGTAAAACTTATTGCTCGACCTGTAGGAGCTCCAACGGCCGATTGTTGGGAAATTATAGAAACAGAAACACCCGAATTGGCTGAAAATCAGATTCTTGTTCAGAACCAATATCTGTCAATCGACCCTGCGATGCGTGGCTGGATGAACGAGGGCAAATCATATATCAGACCTGTAAAAATTGGTGAGGTGATGCGTGCTTTGGCTGCAGGTGTAGTAGTGGAATCGAAACATGATGATTTTAAAGCGGGTGATTTTGTAACGGCTGGAACAGGTGTACAAGAATACGCTGTTTTGGACGGAAAAGAAGCCGTGAAAGTTGACCCAAGTTTTGTACCATTACCTGCGTATCTTGGTACGTTGGGGATGTCGGGCTTAACGGGTTATTTTGGATTATTGGATACTGGCCAGCCAAAAGAAGGCGAAACGGTGGTAGTTTCGGGAGCGGCTGGTGCTGTAGGAAGTGTGGTTGGGCAGATTGCCAAAATAAAGGGTTGTAGAGTGGTGGGAATTGCTGGCGGAGCTGATAAATGCCAATATGTAGTTGATGAATTAGGTTTTGATGCGTGTGTAGATTATAAAGTGGGAAATTTAAGAAATCAACTCAAAGAGGCGTGTCCAGCGGGTGTTGATGTATATTTTGATAATGTTGGTGGCGAAATTTTAGATACGGTACTGACCTTGATAAATCTTCGAGCAAGAATTGTTATTTGTGGTGCGATTTCGCAATATAATGCTACCGAAAAGCCAGTTGGGCCGAGCAATTATTTATCGCTTTTAGTGAATCGTGCAAGAATGGAGGGAATCGTGGTCTTTGATAATGCTGCTAATTACGGAAAGGCTGTAAAAGAAATGGCGGGTTGGATTACCCAAGGAAAACTTAACTCAAAGGTTTATGTAGCTGAAGGTGGTGTGCGAGCCTTCCCCGAAACATTGATGAAATTATTTAAAGGAGAAAACACGGGTAAATTAGTATTGAAAGTTTAGTTTAGTTGAGTCGATGGTCGGTAGTCGATGGTCGATAGCTTTTATATTGCTGTCTATGTTGTCTCATGCTGAAAATATTGATGCTTTAATCGAACGCATCGCCTTGTGCCAGTCACGAGGTGATGCGTTTTTTCCTGATGGCATTTTCCCTTCGTATCGGCATAATAAGTATTTGTTTTATCGCCGCCCCGACACTAATATTTTCTACACGGCTACTATTGTTTTTATTCTGAATCAAGTAAAAGCGAAGGTTTCGGCAAAATCTCAGCAGATTATTGATGAAATTACTGCGAAAGCAATTAAAAACTACCCTGATTTTCAGAATAAAGATGGATTGAAAACCTATAATTTTTGGAAGACAAAACCTTCGAAACATTTTCCAAACGGCAGAATCTTCCAACATTTAGACCATTTCAGAATCCCTGATGACATTGATGATACGGCTTTGATTTACTTAACCTTACCACATTCAAGAGAAGATATATTGTGGTTAAAAGAGAAAGTGAAGCTGCATTGTTCTCCTTTAGGGGTTAGGGATGGTGGCGTTTACTCCACTTGGTTCGGGAAAAATATGTCTATCGAGCATGATGTGTGTGCGTTGTGTAATCTGATGTATTTGTTTGAAAAATATCAGTTGCCTCATAATGAATATGATGAAGCAGTTTTTACTTTTTTGAGAGAGGTGATTTTAGAAGAAAAGTATATTACAAATGCCTTTGAGGTAGCTCATAATTATGCCACAACACCATTAGTTATTTATCATTACGCTCGACTTTTGGGTGGTTTCGAGATACCGCAAATAGAAGTTTGTCGAGAAAAATTGATTCACAAAGTTAAGCAACTACTTGAAAATGAAGCAAATACAATGAATCGAGTGATTTTAGAGACATCTTTGATGAAGTTGGATAAAAATGAAATACCAATTACAACTCAGCACTTAGAACTCAGAGCCGCACGGAGGACCGTTCAGAACTCTTTTACTTACTTTATTGCGGGTCTTTTGAGTTCGTATCGAAACCCAATTTTATATTTCTTTGCCCCTTTTAAAATTACGCAAATGGAATGGGAGTGCGAAGCTCATGAGTTAGCCCTCCTTGTGGAGCGAACAGTAGCGACGGCCGCATCCTGTTCGATGTAAGATAAAGCGAACAAGATGTTCGCTCCACATTACTAAATTCTCATTGGAATACCTTTTTCTTTTAGGTAATTTTTTAATTCTGGAATGCCGATTTCTTTAAAGTGAAAAATACTTGCCGCCAAGCCCGCATCGGCTTTTCCTGCGGTGAAAACATCGTAGAAATGCTCCATCGAACCAGCTCCACCCGATGCAATAATTGGAATATTTGAATTTTCTGAGATTTCAGCCGTTAATTCTAATGCAAAACCTGCTTTTGTACCATCAGTGTCCATTGAGGTCAATAAAATTTCTCCTGCCCCACGGTCTTCTACTTCTTTTGCCCAAGCAATTGTTCGTAGTTCGGTTGGTTTTCGGCCTCCGTGTGTGTGTACGATATGCTCGTAGCCGTTGGCTTGTTCGATGTAACGCGTGTCAATAGCAACCACAATACATTGCGAGCCAAATTCCAAAGCTAATTCATTGATTAATTGGGGATTACGCACCGCCGATGAATTGATTGAAACCTTATCCGCACCAGCATTCAGAAGTTTAGATACATCGGCCACCGAACCGATTCCACCACCCACACAAAATGGAATATTAATGGTATGGGCAACTCTACGCACCAAATCAAGTAGAGTTTTACGTTCTTCGACGGTAGCAGTAATATCAAGAAACACCAGTTCGTCTGCTCCTTGGCGAGCATATTCAGCACCGAGTTCTACGGGGTCACCCGCATCACGGAGATTCACGAAATTAGTCCCTTTTACGGTGCGACCATCTTTTATATCTAAACAAGGTATGATTCTTTTTGTAAGCATTTTCTTTTACAATTATCAAGCGAGCTACTGCTCATTATAAATATTCGGTCGAGCAATTTGCATCATTGCATCGGGGTTATCCAGAGGTGTAAAACCGAATTGTGCATAAAGTCCGTGGGCATCACGAGTAGCGAGCATCCAACGACGAAGCCCTTGTAAATCAGGCTGTTGTGTAATACATTCCATCAACCATTTTGAGATACCTTTACCTCTTTCGCTCTCTAAAACAAAAACATCGGCTAAGTAAGCAAAAGTAGCATAATCAGAAATGATGCGGGCATAGCCTACCTGCTTTCCAGCTTTATAAATACCAAAAGTCGTGGAATGTTCGGCGGCACGCTTTACGATTTCCATCGGAATATTAGGCGACCAATAGCTTGTCGATAAAAAGCCATGAATTACATCGAATTGTAATTTGGTTTTATCGGTGCTGATGGTGTATTCGTCTTTTTGGTATTCGTAAATCATTATGGAACGCTGATTTTTATTACTACTTCAACAATGACAAGATTGGACGCAACTCAGATACAAGCCTGTTCTACAAGAATCTCTTTTCTATCTCCTTCAACGTAACACGCCCTTCATAAATAGCTTTGCCTACGATTATGCCAAAGATATTGAGTTCGGCCAAATCTTCGAGGTCTTGCATCGAACTCACGCCACCACTCGCAATTACTTGTAAATCAGGGAATTGCCCTTGCATTTTCTTGTATAATTCAACTGAAGGCCCTTGCAAAAGTCCATCTTTAGCAACATCGGTGCTGATGGTATATTTTACGCCTTTGGCAATCCATTCTCCGATAAAATCATATACCCACACGCCCGAATCTTCTTCCCAACCACTTACCGCAATTTTTTCGTTGCGAGCATCAGCTCCTAAAATGATTGATTCGCCCCCAAAACGTTTGAGCCATTCTTCAAATAATACAGGATTTTTAATAGCAATACTTCCACCTGTGATTTGCTTTGCACCACAATCAAAAGCCAAACGAATATCGTCATCCGATTGTACTCCTCCACCAAAGTCAATGTGAAGATTGGTTTTACTGGCAATGGTTTCGAGAACTTTAGCGTTAGTGATTTTTTTATTTTTAGCTCCATCTAAATCAACCAAATGTAGGCGTTTAATGCCCGCATCTTCAAACATCTTGGCTACTTCGAGCGGATTTTCATTGTATGTCTTTTTCTGAGAATAATCACCTTGTGTAAGCCTTACGCATTTACCGTCGATGATGTCAATGGCTGGAATGATTTGAAACATAACCCCTACCGAAACGTCGGACCGCCCCTAAATGGGGATTTTAGTGAAAATAGATTTATTAAAATTTAGAAAAGGTAAGCTCCATCAAATCTCCAAGAAATTCTTAAAAATCTGTTCGCCTACATCGCCACTAATTTCGGAGTGAAACTGTGCCGCAAAGAAATTATCTCGCTGCAACATCGCCGAATATTCCAAAATATAATCCGTTTTGGCTACCGTATAGTCGCAAAGCGGAGCATAATATCCATGGTTATAATAGACATATTCGCTTTCTCGCAAACCTTTTAAAAGCGGGTTCGACTGGTCGGCTGTAATATTATTCCAACCCGTTTGCGGAACTTTAAAGCCTTTTACTCTCGGAAACTTTAAGATTGGAATATCAAAAACCCCCAAACACTCGGTGTTATTCTCTTCCGATGATTGGCAGAGAAGCTGCATTCCTACGCAAGTTCCCAAAAATGGCTGTTTGAGCGTTGGAATAACTTTATCCAAGCCGTTTTCTCGCAAACTTTTCATGGCTGTTGAGGCCTCGCCTACACCTGGAAAGATAATTCGTTCGGCCGAGCGAATCACATCGGCATTATCCGAAAGCTCATAGCTTGCACCGATACGCTCAAGGGCATACATAACCGACTGTACATTGCCTGCGTTATATTTTATGATGACAACTTTCAATTTTTAATTTTCAATGAGTGAATGATTGAATGAGTGCCGCAGTGGAGCTGAATATTAAAAATAGCTCTACTCGAAGAATATACTACAAATCTAAACTTATAGACAGACAAAACACTGTTTTTATTAAAAAAGTAATACTTTATCTTGTTTTAGTTTATTTATTTGAAGGTATTTTAAAAATATTCTATCATTCACTCATTCATTCATTCGCTCATTGGTTAACTTGCAACGAAATTTCACCACCCCAAAAATGAATTGGCAGACTCTTTTTTCTAATAAACGACTCGGTGCCGAACACCGCAACGCCCACGAACATTTCCGCACTGACTATATGCGAGATTACGACCGATTGATTTTTTCGTCGCAGTTTCGTCGTTTACAAAACAAAACCCAAGTTTTTCCACTTCCTGGGGCTGTTTTTGTGCATAACCGCCTTACTCACAGCTTGGAGGTGGCTTCGGTTGGGCGTTCGCTTGGGAAAGCAATCGGAGAAAGAATCGTAGAAAAATACGAAAAAGAGCTAAACCAAGAAGCCATTGAGTTTTATAAATTTGAGCTTTCGGCGGTGGTCATGACGGCCTGTATTGCCCATGATATTGGAAATCCGCCTTTCGGACATTCGGGCGAAGAGGCGATTCGTACGTATTTTAGAGAATTGGAGGGGGAAAAACTTCAATTTCTGACCGAAAACTTAACCGAAAACCAGTTCAATGATTTCAAATGGTTTGAGGGAAATGCCAATGCGTTTCGAATTCTGACAACGATTTTTAATCAAAGTAATCTGAATCTGACCTACGCTACTTTGGCTTCGATTATTAAATACCCTGCCGATTCGACGAACGGATTTAAAAAGAAAAGTTTTATTTCGGCAAAAAAATCGGGCTTTTTTGATTCGGAAAGTGAGTTTTATCAGCGTATCGCTACCGAGCTGAATATCAATGCTTTGAATGAAGAAAAAACAATTTTTGCTCGCCATCCGTTTGTGTTTTTGGTAGAAGCCGCCGATGATATTTGCTATCGAATCATTGACCTCGAAGATGCTCATCGACTCAATATTATTTCGATTCAAGAAGCAAGAGATTTACTCGAACCTTTCTTCGAAACGCAAGAAGGGAAAAAGTCCATTAAAGAAAAAGTTGATACGATTGAAGATGACAAACAGAAACTTTCTTTTCTGCGAGCGATGCTTATCGGAAAATTGGTAGGGAAATGTACCGAGGTTTTCTTTGAATACGAAGCCCAATTGCTCGATGGCTCATTAAATAAGCCATTAATTGACCTTCTGGACGAAAAAACGACTTCGTTAATCAAAAAAATCGATGAAATTTCGGTTAAAAAAATCTATAACGATAAGTCGGTTATTGAAATCGAAATAGCGGGTTATCATATTATTGGTGGATTGCTGAAAGAGTTTGTTTCGGCAGTTTTGCAGCCCGATACGGCCAAATCAAAAAAATTATTGCAGTTGATTCCGAGCCAATATGGTATTGCAAAAGGCGGAGATGTTTATCAGAATATTCTTGCGGTAGTTGATTTTATATCGGGCATGACCGATTTATTCGCCATTGACCTTTATCGAAAAATTACGGGTATTCAAATTCCGCAGTTATAGTGTAGTCCACGGTTTTTAGTCCAGCAGTCCACAGTGTTATTTGCGATAAACTTTGAAAAATTGAGGAACTTCAAAAGCGAAAAAAACTGTTGTTTTTATATCAAACAAGAAAATTACCCGAATGAAGCAAACCAAAGACCCTTACGCAGCCCTCCGTTTTCCCGAATTTAGGTATTTTATTTCGGCTCAGTTTCTGTTTACGGTTGCGGTTTTGGTACAAGAAGTTGTCATCAGTTTCTATCTTTACGAAATTACCCACGACCCACTATCATTGGGTTTAATTGGGCTTTTTGAGGCAATTCCATACATTTCGTTGGCACTTTTTGGGGGATATTTTGCCGACCGAGGCGATAAAAAACGCATCATTCAAGTTTGTTATGGCGTAATTGTATTGTGTTCGTTTTTATTACTTTGGGTTACTTATCCAACGGCTAATCACTCGTTTGATATTGCTCAAATCAAGTTCGTTGTCTATCTGACAGTTTTCATATTGGGCATTGCCCGTGGGTTTTATGGCCCTTCGTGGTCTTCGCTCAAGCCTTTTTTAGTTCCTGCCGAACATTATCCAAACTCAGCTTCGTGGAGCAGTCAATTTTGGCAATCGGGTATGATTCTCGGGCCAGCATCGGCAGGTTTTTTATATAGTTGGTTGGGCTTAACTAACACACTTATCTTGGTAATCGTTTTATTCGCTATTGCCTTTGTTTTAGTAAGTCTGATTTCTAAAAAGCCTATTCAACAAACAGCCACTCACCAAAATGTATTTCAAAGTTTGAAAGAAGGAATTGATTTTGTTCGTCAAAACCGAATCTTGTTTTACGCAATCTTGCTGGATATGTTTTCGGTACTTTTTGGTGGTGTAATTGCCATTTTACCAGTTTTTGCCAAAGATGTGCTACACGTTGGGGCTGAAGGCTTAGGCATTTTGAGAGCAGCTCCAGGTATTGGTGCCGTGCTAACAATGCTCGGAACAGCCTATTTTCCACCAACCCGTCAAGCGTGGAGAAATATGCTTATCGGGGTGGCTGGGTTCGGCGTAGCAACGATAGTTTTTGCACTTTCTACTAATTTTTGGCTTTCAGCCTCTGCTTTGTTCTTAACTGGGGCTTTCGATAGCATCAGCGTAATCGTACGCCAGACAATCTTGCAGGTACTACCACCCGACGAAATGCGTGGACGTGTGAGCGGGGTAAATGGTATTTTTGTGAGTTGCTCAAACGAACTCGGGGCTTTCGAGTCGGGCGTGGCGGCTAAGTTTTTTGGAGCTGTACCTTCGGTGATTTTCGGGGGGGTAATGACCTTGGTCTTTGCAACGATTATTTTCTTCCGTTCGAGCGACCTCTTTGAAGTTAAATTGGAGAAAAAATCATAGGAAAAAGTATGAATGGAAAATTTTACCGAATTGATTCGGTAAACAAAAACAACATCCGTTGTTCTCTTAATCGGTCAATTTATTGACTGAGTTTCAAGAAAATCTTCCATTTTATGTAATTTATACCAAAAAAGTATATTTTTGTGCAAGACGACAAACGACTTGCATGATTCAACTTTTAGCTGCTGTAAATGACTTTTTTAAGAATACACCCATCAAAATCGCTTTGGTGGCGTTATTTGTTTTTTCAGAAACTACCTCTTTTGGTCAAAATCGTCCTCGGTCTGATATTAATTTAGATGAATTTATTCAGCGAGTTTTTCCTGTTCAGCAAGAAAATATTAATTACGAAGACCTCTACGAATCGCTTTACCAGCTTTACCAAAATCCGCTGAACCTCAATACTGCCACTGCCGAAGATTTAGCTTCGCTCTATGTACTTTCGCAAATTCAGATAAAAAGTATTCTCGACCACCGAGAGCAAAACGGCGATTTTCTGAGTATTTATGAGCTCCAAGCCGTACAGAATCTTGATTTAGAGACGATTAATAAACTACTACCTTTTGTTGATATAAAGTATAAATTTTCGGTCGGAGATTTGAAAAATCGACTTACCAATGCCACTGACCATTATTTTGTGCTGAGAAATAGTCAGGTTTTAGAAAAAGCAAAAGGTTTTGAAGAAGGTAAATATTTGGGTTCGCCGCAGCATTTATATGCCCGATACAGATTAAGCCACCCGAAAGATTTTCAAGTAGGTTTTATTGTAGAAAAAGATGCTGGTGAAAAAAACTACCTCGATTTCTATACCTTTCATTTTCAACTTCGCAATAAAGGTAAACTCAAAAACTTAGTTTTGGGCGACTATCAAGCACAATTTGGGCAAGGTTTAATACTGTCGGCTGGGTTTTCTCTCGGTAAAAGTAGCGAAGCCATTGCCACTACTCGCCGCAGCAATTTGGGCGTTCGTCCGTATGGTTCATTACTTGAAGGAGGGTATTTTAGAGGAGCAGCCGCCACTTATCA
>JALQYE010000096.1 GCA_023254245.1 Emticicia sp. | reverse complement strand
ACAACCACCAACGCCAAAGGACAACTACTAAAAAAAGAAGTAAAAGACCCTTCTGGAAATGTTTTGATGTCGGATACTAAAACCTACAATGTTCAAGGAAAAATTACCCAAGATGTGCATTTCGATGCTACCGATAAAGTTACGACTCAAACAGATTTTGTCTATGATGCCGCAGGAAATTTAGCAAGAGATAAAACCTTGAGAAATAATGTAGTTTTTGCCGAAACCAAGCACGAATACGATGCTACGGGAAAACTTACTCAAAAAACTCGCCTCAATGGCAAAGGACAAACGGATTATTATTTTACCTACGAATACGATACAAAGGGCAATATGACAAAAGAAAATTATTTCTATAACAATCAAATCATAAGTGTTCGTACATTTGAATATGATTTGAAAGGAAATAAAATCAAAGAATCCTATCTCGACAAACTCGGCAGTGTAAATATGTACAAAACATGGGAGTTTGCCTGTAAATAAGAAAGTCCACGGTTGATGGTCGATAGTCCATAGAAATGCCAACAATTAATTATCATAACTTTTAAAAAATCAAAAACAATCATAAAAATCTGATAAATCATAGTTTAAGATGGTCGCTGAAAAAATTGATTATGTTGCCGAAATCGCTCGGTTGAAAAAAGAAAAAAATGCAGTTTTGTTGGTTCACTACTACCAAACTGCTGATATTCAAGATATTGCCGATTATATTGGCGATAGCTTGGGGCTTTCGCAACAAGCAGCCAAAACCGATGCCGATATGATTGTTTTTGCGGGAGTGCGTTTCATGGCCGAAACAGCCAAGATTCTTTCTCCAAGCAAAAAAGTGGTTTTACCAGATTTCAATGCAGGTTGTTCGCTCGAAGAATCTGCCCCTTATGCTGAGTTTAAGGCATTTAAAGACCAACATCCCGACCATATAGTTATTTCTTATGTAAACTGTTCGGCTGAGTTAAAAACACTAACCGATGTAGTTTGTACGAGTAGTAATGCTGTAAAAATTGTAGAAAGTTTCCCGAAAGACCAAAAGATAATTTTTGCTCCTGATAAAAACTTGGGTGGCTACATTAACCGTGTAACTGGCCGAAATATGTTGCTTTGGGACGGTGCTTGTATGGTTCACGAGACTTTCTCAGGAAAAATGATTACTGATTTGAAAGCCAAGCACCCGAATGCTGAAGTGGTAGCTCACCCAGAAAGCGAAGAATCGGTATTGAAACTGGCTGATTATATTGGCTCAACGACGGGTCTTTTGAAGCACGTAATTAATAGCCCACAGCAAGAATTTATTGTGGCAACAGAATCGGGGATTTTACACCAAATGCGTAAATCGGCTCCTAAAAAGAAATTTTATGTAGCTCCTACTTCAAAAAATGGACATTCGTGCAAAGCTTGCTCTGATTGCCCACACATGAAGCTAAATACGCTCGAAAAACTCTATTTATGTTTAAGAGACGAAACGCCTGAGATTATTCTTCCAACCGAAATGCTTGATGATGCTCGCAAACCAATCGAGCGAATGTTGGAACTTTCAGCACAATTCGGACTATAATTTTATGGGGCGAAGTTTCACTTCGCTCATGATAAAAACAAAAGGGTGAGACGAAAATCTCACCCTTTCTTATTCTACGCCTTGATAAGGTTGACAGCAACTCCGATAAAAACTTGTCTTACTGTTACTTTATATTCTTTTCTCTCAAAGCTTTTACATTGATTGCTCGCACTACTTCTGATTTTTTCAAGATAATACTCCAAATTGCAAAACCCGAATCATCGCTAAAACACAGTTTTCCTACACCTTTATCATAAGGAATCGGCGAAGTATAAACAAAAAGAGAATCACCAATTTTCTGAATATTATCACTCATTTCAAGCTTCTTGGCGGCATTATCAGCGTAAGCTTCCAATACTTCTTTTTCTTTTACATATAACTGATTATTACTACCAATGTCAGGCTGTCCCAAAAGTCTGATTTTCAAACCATATCTTTCTGATAATGAATCAATTAATGTCATGTTTTTTAACTGACAAAGTTCTTCGCCACGAGCTGCACTTGCATTTTTCATTTGTTTCGTAAAATCAGCCGTTAAAGCTTTTGAAATCTCAGCACCCATTTCTTCTACTTGATAAGTGATTTGCGTAGGTGAAACCCGCTTTACTTTGTAGTCTTCCATTCTACCTAAAATACTACTACCTGTATTTGCCTTATCACCTCCCGAACAAGAGAAAAGTATAAAAAGTAATAAAAGTATTATAATGTTATTTTTCATTGTTTATCTAAAATTTTTACAAAACTACAAACAGCAAACCGTTTAATCTTAAAAAAGAATAAAAATCTATATAGTATAACCATAAAAAAACCTGTAAGGTTAAAAGTGACCCTACAGGTTTCAATAATAAACAAATTCAAAAAAATGGTAGCTGGGCTATCTCATAAAAAAGGTAGCCGAGCCAAGCCGAGGCTCAACCGTAACCACCTCTAAACTTATAGGTACTTGCCACTTTATCAATGGCCACGATATAAGCCGCCAAACGTAGAGAAACACCATGTTTTTGCGAAGTTTCAAATACATTATCGAAAGCGTCTTTCATCATACGGTCTGAACGACGGTTAATGCGGTCTAAAGCCCACTTATAACCGATACGGTTTTGTACCCACTCAAAATACGAAACCGTTACGCCCCCCGCATTTGCCAAAATATCTGGCACAACCATAATTCCTTTTTGGTTGATAATATCATCGGCACTGGCCGAAGTCGGACCATTTGCCCCTTCTACAATAAGTTTTGCTTGGATATTTCCTGCATTTTCGTGCGTAATTACGTCTTCTTTTGCCGCAGGCACCAATACATCAACATTCAAGGCCAATAATTCATCGTTGGTAATCAACTCAGCATCTTTGAAACCTTCGAGTGTTCCGTTATTAGCATTTCGGTAGGCAATGGCTTTTTCTACATCAATTCCTCTCGGGTTGTAGTATGCTCCCGAAATATCGCTCAAACCACAAATCGTTACGCCTTTTTCTTGCAAAAGTTTCGCTCCCCACGAACCCACATTACCAAAACCTTGCACAGCTGCCGTTGCACGATACGGATTCAATCGTAATTTTTCCATACCAGCCAATGCCGAAACCATTACCCCGCGACCCGTTGCTTCTGTACGCCCCAACGAGCCACCCAAAACCAATGGTTTTCCTGTAACCACAGCATTTACGGTCATTCCTTTGGCTTTTGAGTATTCGTCCATCAACCAAGCCATCTCACGAGGGCCAGTTCCCATATCTGGAGCAGGAATATCTTTATCTGGCCCGAAAATATCAAGCATCGCAATGGTGTAAGCACGCATCAAACGCTCCATTTCTCCAGCCGACATTTCACGTGGGTTACAGGCAATTCCGCCTTTTGCTCCGCCGTAAGGAATATCAACGACAGCACATTTCCACGTCATCCAAGCCGCTAAGGCTCTTACCTCGTCAATATTTACAGCTGGGTCGAAGCGAATACCGCCTTTACTTGGCCCCAGAATCGTTGAATGAATCACTCGGTAGCCTTCAAAAACTTTGATTTGACCGTTATCCATCGTAACGGGCAAGCCGACAGTAACCTGACGAGCAGGTACTTTCAAAATATAATACATTTCATCGCTGATACCGAGAATTTTCACGGCAGCATCGAATCGTTGCATCATTGACTCCAACGGATTCTCTTTATCCTTGATTGGAGCTGGTTCTATATATGTCATATTCAGAATAATATTTTGTTTGTGAATGTAGTTTCACGGTGCAAACTTAGAAAAAAGAAAGTATTTCTTAAAATCGTTAAATTTAACGCTAATTTTTTATCAGCTTATTTGGTAATTATACCTTATTAGCCTTTTGCATTTTTTTACAAAACCAAATAATTTACTGTTTTTCTAAAATTACCTTTAAATAAATTTTTTTCGGGGAATTTTAAGAAATTGTATCACACTATTGTTTCAGCCTACCAAAACACTATATTTGTGGGATTTTTCAAAAACCCCAAAATATAAACGTTTACTGCTTTACAATTATGGCCGCAGTTGAAGAAAAAACCCGTTATTCGGAAGATGAATTAAAGGAGTTTGAAGTAATTATTACTCAAAAGCTGGAAGCAACTCGCAACGAACTGAACTTTATCAGAGAAACGTTGAGTAGAAAGAATGACAACGGCACAGAATACACCGCCAACAGCACAAAGCTAATGGAAGACGGTGCCGATGTAAGCGAAAAAGAGCAATTAAGCCAGTCGGCTGGTAGATTGCAGAAGTTTGCCCAGCAGTTAGAAGCAGCCTTAATCAGAATCAAAAATGGTACTTACGGCGTTTGTCGTGATACAGGGAAATTGATTCCGAAAGAACGTTTGAGAGCAGTACCGCATACGCAACAAACAATCGAAGCAAAACTAAAGGCTTCTAACTAAAATTTTAAGTGAAAAACATTTATGATTCCTACCTTGTAAGACGTTTACACCGTTTTTCACAAGGTTAAAGGGATTGTTGTCTATAAAAAAAGCCTCTACGTCAGAGGCTTTTTTGTTTTATTGGCTTTTCTATATTTCTTTGTTTGAAAAATATAAACTTCTCGACATGAAAAAAAACACTCTACTCTACCTATTATTCTTTCAACTACTTATTAGTCAAGCTTTTGGGCAGGTTGCTGATAGTTATTATTTGCCTCAAAATGTTACGTATGATGCCAAAATTCCGACACCTCAGAAATTTTTGGGCTATCAAGTTGGCGAACAACACGTAACTCCCTATGAAACAGTGAGTTACATGAAAGAATTGGCTCGTTTATCGAATCGCTTCAAGATAGAATCGTATGCTCGCACTTTCGAAAACCGTGAATTAATTTTAATCACCGTTACATCGCCCGAAAATCACGCCCGTCTCGACCAAATCAAAGCCGAACACCAAAAATTGGTTAATCCAGCACAATCTGGTGGTTTAGACCTACAAAAAATGCCAATCGTAGTATGGATGGGCTACTCCGTGCACGGAAACGAAGCCAGCGGAACCAACTCAAATCTGATGTCGGCTTACTATTTAGCAGCTGCTCAAGGAGCAAGTGTTGATTCTCTATTAAACGAAGCCGTTATCTTAATCGACCCAGTTATCAACGCCGATGGTGGAAATCGTTTTGCCACTTGGGTAAATATCAATCGTAGCACCAATTTAGTGAGCGATATAAACAGCCGTGAATTTAGTGAAACTTGGCCTGGTGGACGCTCGAATCACTATTGGTTCGACCTCAACCGTGACTGGCTTTATCAACAAATGCCTGAAAGTAAAGGGCGTTTAACCAAATTTTATGATTGGAGACCAAATATCTTGACCGACCACCACGAAATGGGTTCGGCTTCAACGTTTTTCTTCCAACCTGGTATTCCTGCACGTACACACCCGCTTACGCCCAAGAAAAACATTGATTTGACCATCAAATTTGGAAAATTCCAAGCTGCTGGACTCGACAAAATCGGTTCGGCTTATTATACACAAGAAAATTACGATGATTTTTACTACGGAAAAGGTTCTACCCTACCCGATGTAAATGGTTCGGTAGGTATTTTGTTTGAACAAGCATCGTCTCGTGGACATTTACAAGAAACCGCCAACGGTGTTTTAAGTTTCCCGTTTACAGTTCGTAACCAAGTGACGGCTACTTTCTCTACACTTCGTGCTGCACGTGAAATGCGTGTCGAATTACTGGAACACATGAGAAGTTTTTATAAAGAAACCTCAACCGATGCCGTAAAAGCCTACGTTTTTGGTGGTGGAAATGATGCCATAAAAACTTGGGAAATGGTAAATATGCTCAAACGTAACCAAATTGATGTATATCGCTTAGGAAAAGACGAAAACCAAGATGGGATAGCATTCAGCAAAGAAAACGCCTACGTTGTACCGATGAATCAACCACAACACCGCCTTATCAAGTCAATGTTTGAAAAGCGTACAAAATTTGAAGATAGCTTATTTTATGATATTTCGGCGTGGTCGCTTCAATATTGTATGAATGTGCCTACGGCCGAAGCAAAAACTGCCGTTTCGTTAGGCGAAAAAGTAGAAAAGAATGATTTTCCGAAAGGAAAAGTTGTTGGTAAAAGCCAATATGCCTATTTGTTTGAGTGGAATAGCTACTACGCCCCACGTGCTGCTTACGAGTTACTGAAAAAAGGCTATAACCTAAAAGTAGCAACCGAGCCACTTTCGGCAGTGGTAGAAGGGAAAGAACGCACTTTTGACTATGGTACAATTCAAATTTTCAGTAATGGTTCTGACCCTTCGGCCTTACTACAAACTCTTGCCGAGAGAGACGGTGTAGATTTCTACGCAGTTCCGACGGGTCTTACACCGCAAGGAATTGATTTTGGTAGCGAAAAATTCCGCAAAGTGCGTTTACCAAAAGTATTGATGTTGGGTGGTGCAGGCGTACAATCGACCGATGCAGGTGAAATTTGGCACTTACTTGACCAACGTATCAATATTCCGCTCACAGTTGCCGACATCGAAACGGTCAATCGTACGAGTTTAGAAAAATACACACACATTGTTTTGGCAGGTGGTAATTACAATGCTCTTTCTGACGAAAAAATCAAACGTTTTGTGCAAGGTGGCGGTGTATTGGTAGCCATGACCGATGCCGTTGAATGGGTTTCGGCTAAAAAAATTGCTAACATAAGCGTTAAAGAAAAGCCAGATAATAACGGCAATGGAGAAAAACGCCCGTACAACCTACAAGAAAAATATACGGGTGCATTAGAAACGGCTGGAACAATTTTCGAGGCAAAAATTGACCCGACACACCCATTGTGTTTTGGTTATCAACAAAGCAAATTGGCTTTATTTAAGGATAACAATATCTTTATGGAAGATACCAAAAATCCGTATAATACACCGATGGTTTTCACAGCGAACCCTTTGTTGGCGGGTTATGTGCACCCGAAAAACGAAAAGCAAATCAAAAACTCTCCAGCCGTAATCACGCTAAATGTGGGTTCAGGTCGAGTAATTGCTTTATCTGAAAACCCGAATTTCAGAGCGTTTTGGTATGGTACAAACAAACTTTTCTTGAATACTCTTTTCTTCGGAAATCTAATCGGTGGTGGCCGTTTTGGGGGAGAAGAAGAATAAAATCAGCAGTTTACAGTGGGCAGTCGGCAGCAAAATTGCCTGCTTCCCGCTGTAAACTAACAACTAATTTTGCCAAAACCTACGTTTTTTCTACCTTGCAGACATAATTGTTTAATTTACGAGTATGAGAAATCGTAAATCGTAATTCATAATTTCCCAATTGCTATGTCTGATTTTTTAAAAATAGGTGAGTTAAAAGAAAATCTCGTAAAACTCATCGAGGCAAAATTTGAATTAACCAAACTTAATGTTCAAGATAAAATTGAGGGTATAGCTGTAAAAGCAGCGTATGCCCTCATTACGTTTATCCTCAGTATCGTAGTAATTATTTTTCTGAGTATCCTTATTGCCCTCGGCCTTAATCATTTAATAGGCAACACTTGGCTGGGTTTTCTTATCATGTTTGGCTTTTACGCTATTATTCTTGCCATTTTTATTTTTGCGAAAGAGTCTGTCCAACATGCTATTAAGAAACGAGTAGAAGAAGTGGTTGATGAACATTTAAACGAAAAATCTTAACCAAATTTCTTATTTTTAGCTTACAGAAATTATCTTCGTTAGAATATTCTACTGTATTTTGCTGACTACCAAGTATTAAACTCCTACGGAATAATTACTTCTTCTTAAAGCACTTATTCTATCGTTTTTATTACACTTTCAGCTAAAAACCATAAATTTGTAGATTAATAGAAACGTGGTTTTCTCAATGGCAAAATTTTTGCCACTGCATCAATAAAAATCCTTCATGAAATACGAAATTGTTATTGGCTTAGAAGTACACTGCCAACTTGCAACAGAAAGTAAAATATTTGCTTCCGATACAAATCAATTTGGTAGCGAGCCAAACACCAATATTAGTGTTATTACGCTCGGACACCCAGGCGTTTTACCAAAACTCAATAAAAAAGCAGTAGAATATGCCATTCGTATGGGCTTAGCCTGTGGCTGCGAAATAAATAGAAACAATTATTTCGACCGTAAAAACTACTTCTATCCTGACCTCCCGAAAGGCTATCAAGTTTCGCAAGATAAATACCCAATTTGTAAAGGTGGAGCAATCAAAATTCGCTTAAAAGATGGTAAAACCTACAAGGAGCGTACTTTAGAACTTCATCATATTCACCTTGAAGAAGATGCAGGAAAATCGGTTCATGATGGTAGCGATGCTTTTACACTTTTAGATTATAACCGTGCGGGTACCCCACTCGTAGAAATCGTGTCGGAGCCGTGTATGCGTAGCCCCGAAGAAGCAGGTGCGTATCTGACCGAAATTCGCAAGATTGTGCGTTATTTGGGCATTTGCGATGGCAACATGGAAGAAGGCTCGATGCGTGCCGACTTAAATATTTCGATTCGTGAAGAAGGCACAACCGAATTTGGTACGAAAGTCGAAATCAAAAACATGAATTCGATTCGTAACCTACAACATGCCGCCGAATATGAATACAAACGCCAAGTAGCATTACTCGAATCGGGCGGAAAGATTATTCAAGAAACACGTATGTTTGATGCAGACAAAGGCCAAACTTACAGCATGCGTGTGAAAGAAACCATGAATGACTATCGCTATTTCCCTGAGCCTGATTTGGCTCCGCTAAGAATTTCGGACGAGTGGATGAACGAAATCAAATCAAAAATGCCCGCACTTCCGAGCGAATTGTTCGAGAAGTTTACGAAAGAGTTTGGGATTCTCGAAGAACACGCCGTTACGATTACCGATAGCAAAGAAATGGCCGATTATTATTTGGAAGTTTGTAAACTAACCCAAAATTACAAAGCGGCTTCTAACTGGCTTACTTCGACAATCAGAGGATATTTGAACGAAAATGGACTCGAAATAGCTGAATTTAGCCTAAAACCAAGTCAATTGGTTGAAATCATCTCGTTGGTTGACGAAAACAAAATTAGTAGTTCGGCCGCGGCTCAGAAATTATTCCCGTTGATGCTCGAAAACCCAACGGTTTCGGCATTGAAATTGGCCGAAAGCAACAATTTGATTCAAGAAAGCAATACCGATACACTTCAAGCGTTAATCAACGAAGTTCTTGCTGCCAACGAAGCAAAAGTAAAAGAGTATAAGAGTGGTAAAAAGGGCTTACTTGGCATGTTTGTTGGAGAAGTAATGAAAAAATCGAAAGGCTCGGCCGACCCTAAACGTACGAATGAGCTATTGATGAAAGCATTGTCATAAAAAAGATTCGATTTGCATCAAAAGAAAAATTTTAATAAAAATACCTTTATGAAACACATTCTTATTGCTATATGCTTGGTAATCAGCGGAATGGCTTGCCAGTCGCAACCACAGGCGAATACGCCAACGGGTACAGAAAGTACGTATAGCATCAGTGGAAAAGTAAAATCTGCTGTAAGTGGTAAAGTATATTTAGAGCGAATGAACGACCGAAATATTCCTTTTCGTGTCGATTCAGTAGCACTATCGCCTGATAATAGTTTTTCGTTCAAAGGAAAAATGACCGAACCAGCTATTTATCAAGTAAACATTGCCAATCAACAAATCATTGGTTTGATTCTCGACGGTGGCGAAACATTGAATATTGTAGCAGATGGTTTCAATACGCCCGAAAAACCAGGTAGCTTTTCGGTAGATGGTTCGCCGATGATGGCTAAGTTTAATCAAGTTGTTGCCGAATCTCAGAAATTCCGCCAAACTCAAATGGATTTGCAAAACCAGTTTGATGCAGCAACTCAGAAAAAAGATGAGAAAAAGAAAAAAGATATTCAAGTAAGCTATCAAGCGGCCGAAGATAAATACAATGCCACAATCAAGCCTATGATTAATGAAATGGGGACTTCGTTGGCAGGTTTGATTGCTATTAATAATTTCTTGAATCCCGAAAAAGACTTTGAAACCTTTGCAAACGCAGCCAAACAATTAGAAAAAGAAGGTAAAAACCACTTCTTTGCTAAGTTATTCATTCAAGATGTAAAACGCAGAAGTGCTGGCTCAGTTGGTGCCGATGCTCCTGATTTTTCGTTAGTTGATTTAGACGGAAAAAGCGTGAAACTATCAGAATTACGTGGAAAAGTGGTTGTTCTTGACTTTTGGGCTACTTGGTGTGGGCCTTGTATCATGTCGTTTCCAGGTATGAAATTATCAATGGATAAATTTAAAGATAATCCAAACGTGAAGTTTTTGTTTGTGAATACTTACGAGCGTGTAAGTGCCGACCAATGGAAATCAACGGTTAGCACGTTCGTGAAGCAACGCGGGTTTACTTCTTTCCCTGTGATTTTAGATGTGGGTGGTGAAGTGGCTGGAAGCTACGGTGTAAATGGTATTCCTGCTAAATTCTGTATTGATAAAGAAGGTAAAATCAAGTTTAAAAGTACAGGTTACTTAGGTTCAAACGATGCAATCGTAGCCGAAATGACGCATTGGATTGAAGAAGCAAGCAAATAATTGTTATTGGTTCTACAAAATATAACGACGGCATGGTTTTGAACCATGCCGTCGTTGTTTTACTGATATAATTATAAACTCTCAATTATTACTTTTCATTCGATGGTAAAACTACACGTTTTACATTGCCATCTTCGCCTTGTGTAATCATCACGAAAACTGTTCCACTTTTTTGTTTGCCAATATTAATTTGACCAACATATTCACCCGAAAAGTCTTTAATTTCTTCTTTGGCAAGTACACTTCCTTTTACATCTAAAACTTTTATACTAACATCGCCTTTTTGTGGAGCGTTGAAACGTACATTCAAGATTTCGGTCTTTGGATTATTCGGAAAAACCTCAACGTTTTTGATGGTTTTGCTACCTGAGCTTCCTCCATCAAACATCATAATATTATCTGGAATCGAGCGAAACTCAAACTTTAGGTCTTTGCCCATTTGTTTCATATTATCACGCAGGCTCTCCATGTTGCCATTAAATTCATGAGAGAAATCTTCTCCATTAAAGAACTCCGTTTCACCCTTACCGTCTCTTTTATAAATTCGTACTTTCGGTTCTCTTCTGATTACAATATCTTCTTTTCCGCCACCATCACCATCGTTAAATTCGTAGCGTCTTACAACTTTTTTACCATCATTTCGTTCAATATTGATATTTGAGTTTGAGCCGTTATCTATCTCAATTTTTACACCCTGTGCTTTACCTTTATTGAGTGCCAGAACCGAGTCTTTGAATTTCTCAATCATCTCATCTTTTTGGCTGTTTGATAAGCCCGATGCATTGATTATTTTTTCGCTGATAGTAGTTTTTCCATCAACTTCTTGTTCGATACGAATACGTACTTTTTCTTTTTTTTCTTGTGCAAATGAAACAATAGGAGCTGCCAACAATAGCATTAATGCACCTGCTTTGGAAATAGCCTTCATAATTCTTAAAGTTTTGAATATGTAAATAATGGTTAAATGACATCTTATAACATAAAATGTTGCACAAACTTAGGCGAAGTCTGTGTATAATGGACGTTAAAAAGTCTTAAAAAATGTTAAATACCCGCTATTAGTTGAGCGGCAGTGGCCGAAGGATTATTTTCGGTAACTTTAAATGTTGTAATTTTTGAAGGTTCTCTTTTAGAAAGGCCGTGCAGATAGGCTTTGTCGTAGTAGTTGAGTGCAATATCTGTCCCGAACGAAAAGTCACCGTTTTCGAGGGCTTCAATGGCTGCTTTGTGGTGTTGGCCACCGAGACGCTTCAAAATTCTATCGGTGGCGGTTTTAAGTTCATCAAACGAAAAATGGGCGTACTCCTCTATTAAACGCTGTACTCTAATTGGTCGGTCAACATCAATAAATGCAACTTTTGTTGTTCGCATTTGTTGCCAAAGCACATCGGGTATATTACAGCAACCTATATTTCGGCTTTCGTCTTCAACCCAAATTCGGCGTGTAGGGTCGAGTTTGGCAAACTCGGCATAAAGCATATTTTCAAAATGCTCAGTCATGGGTTGTGGGGCTTGCCCGAGCATTCCGAAGGCAGAACCTTTATGATTGGCTAAGCCTTCCAAATCTAAAATTTGTTCGCCTTGTTTGGCTAACTCATGTAGAATTTCTGTTTTTCCACTACCTGTTTTTCCGCCCAGTACAATCAGATTAAGGGGTTGGCCCAATTCTTCAAGTATATGATTTCGGTATTTTTTATATCCACCTATGAGCGTGTACACTTTCATTCCTGCCGAAACCAATAGAGTGGCAAAACTTCCGCTTCGCATTCCACCTCTCCAACAATGCACCAAAACTTCACCTTCGGGAGCAACCTTCTTCGATTTTTTCACAAATCCAGAAAGTTTCGGCCCAACAATATCAAGCCCTAACAAAAAAGCCGACTCCTTCCCCACTCTCTTGTAGCGTGTACCCACTTCTGCTCGTTCGTGATTTTCAAACAATGGAATATTCACTGCACCCACAATGTGTCCACGCTCAAACTCACCAGGCGAACGCACATCAATAATGGGAAGTATTTTTGCTTTTTCGAGAAACTGCTCAATAGAAAGTGGTTTTGTCATTTTCTTGCTTTTAGCTATTAGCGATTGGCTCTTAGTTTTTTAGAATCAAACTCCGATGAAATTATTTTGCTAAACGCTAACAACTTCTTCATCAAATGTTATTATTGTGTATTTCTTGAAATATCTCCGCTTTAACGGTGATATATTTGGGCTAATGTTCCATTAAGGCACTTATATCGGTAGAAAAACAGAAAGAGGTCTTTCGGTACGCCTTATGTACACAACGGTTGCGTACCTAAGGCACGCTGTTTTGAGGCTTAACCATTAATTCTACCGATATACAGTGCCTAACGGCACATTTTCTATGAAAAATAATGGTTTATGTAATTATCTCAAGAACAAGATTACAATAATATCTACTCCAATTCTCGTAAATATAGTTGAATCGTATTCTCTAATCCAAAATAAAGAGCATCGCAGATAAGTGCGTGACCGATGGAAACTTCGAGTAGATTCGGAATATTTTGTTTAAAATAACGCAGATTTTCTAAGCTCAAATCATGACCCGCATTTACGCCAAGACCTACTCGTTCGGCCACTTTTGCAGCACTTGCGTAATCTTTTATGGCAGTTTCTCGGTTTTTGGAGTAATTATGAGCGTAGCTTTCGGTATAAAGTTCGATTCGGTCAGTGCCTGTTTCGGCAGCACCTTCAACCATTTTCTCGATTGGGTCAACAAAAATCGAGACTCTGCAACCCGCACTTTTAAAGGTTGCAACCAAATCTTTTAGTCTTTCTCGGTGAGTGATGGTGTCCCAGCCTGCGTTTGATGTAATGGCATTGAGTGCATCTGGAACGAGTGTTACTTGCGTAGGTTTATTAGCAAGGACTAACTCAACAAATTTCTTTTCGGTAGGATTTCCTTCTATGTTAAACTCTGTTGTAACTATTTCTTTCAGGTCATAGACATCCTGATAGCGTATATGTCTTTCATCAGGGCGGGGGTGAACCGTGATTCCCTCCGCCCCAAATTTTTCACAATCAATCGCAACCTGCACCACATTCGGTTGATTTCCTCCTCGTGAGTTTCGCAAGGTCGCTATTTTGTTTATATTGACTGATAGTTTCGTCATGCTGTTCTTTAATCTGTTTTGTTAAAATCAAACTCTTCCCTAACAAATATCGACTTCTTGTCTGGGTATCAAAATGAGACGTGCGAGTGGCAACGTTTTTTCCATCAACGGCCCTTACAAGTTTCATTTTTTGGTAATAGTAAGTATTTTCGCTTACTTTTACCAGATTTTTGTCGGAACTTTGTTTTGTTTCGTACTGAAATAACTGATTTGTAGCCAAAATCAGTTCCCCGTTTTTGCCAAAATAATACTCGTGTCTGATTTTTCCAGCTTCACCGTATGTTTCCGAAACGATTAGTTCGATTCGATTGTTTTGAAAATACGCAATTACCACATCATCGAATCGTTCATCAGCAATTCGTTTGGTTGTGTAACGCTGATTTTTGAGGTTTGTTTGGATTTCGGCACAACGTTTCTGAATGTTAGTAGTTGGCGAGTATATTTTTTTGGGGGTAGCAAAAATGCTGGACGTAAACAGCATAATGCCAAGGGCAGTTAAATTAAAAACACGCATAATTAGTTTGATGGGTTGGTTAAGTAATACCTACCGTTCATCAAAATACGTTCCAAAAACTTATTGTACGGATACACAAATCCTGAAACAGCAGTTTTTATTAAAATAATACAATTAATTCTTAAAAAAATGTCTTTAAAAACAACAATCGACGCCCAAATAAAAGCAGCTATGCTTGCTCGTGAGCAAAGCAGATTAATGGCTCTTCGTGATATTAAAAAATTGATTTTATTGGAAGAAACGAAAGAGGGAAAAACAGGCGAATTGACTACAGAGGAAGAAACAAAGTTACTCACGAAAGCCGCTAAACAAAGAAAGGATTCGGCTGATATTTATCGTCAACAAAACCGTGAAGACCTTCTGGAAAAAGAGTTGACCGAATTGGCAGTTATCGAGGAGTTTTTACCAAAACAACTCTCAGAAGACGAATTGAGAGCAAAATTAGAAGAAATCAAAGCTCGTGTGGGTGCATCTGCTCCATCGGATATGGGCAAAATGATGGGTGTGGCTACCAAAGAACTCGCAGGCCTTGCCGATGGCAAAGCTATTTCGGCTATGGTGAAGGCTATATTAGCGTAATTTTGATTTACGATTTACGAGGTACGATTTACGATTAATACTTTAGATTCGTAATTCTTAAATCGTAAATCGTAAATTCTTCCGCATCGCAACCATTCCCAGATATTCGGTTTTCATTTGCTCGAAGTTAAGGCGTGATGTTCCGCAAATTTCAAAGCCGAGACTTTCATAAAACCTAATGGCATTTTGGCTGCTATCCATTGCTTTTAGCCAAACATAATCTTTGTTTTGCTGCCAAGCCATTTCGATGGCAAATTCCATTAGTGCTCGGCCAACTCCCCTGCCCGTAGCTTCGTTGGTCAAATAAATTCTTTCTACCTCAAAGCCATTTCCGTCTTGTCCAGCCAGTTGATTTTCAGGGCGAAGCTTCAAAAAACCAACGGGTTTTCCGTCGAGTACGGCGAAAAAAAACAGGTTTTTACTATCCGTCAGTTCTTCTATTAATTGACTGACATTAAAGCATTTATGAGCATACCATTCGCCTTCATCATACCACAAATGGCGATAATGGTCGAAATATGCTCGTGTAGCAACTTCGGAGAGTTTTTCAACTTCCGAAATAGATATTCTTTCTATATTTAAATTCATCATAAATCTCTTTTCATCGTAAAATCGGTCTGAACTTCGGTACCCAACACAAATACGTGTTTATCCAGAAACTCAAAACCCATTTTCTTGTAAAACTGCATCGCATTGTGGTTATTTTCCCATACTCCGAGCCAAATAGTTTCAAAACTATTTTCTTTTGCCCAATTCGTACAGAAATACATTAACTTTCTGCCAAGTTGCTGCCCATGTAAACTTTTATCGACATAAAAACGCTCGATTTCTACCACTTTTTTGTCTTCTAACCCTTTGGTTGAATGGTCTTTTACCAATTTGGCAAATGCCACAATTTGCTGCTCTAACTCAATTATAAAGTATTGATTTTGAGGATTTTGCAAGTCAGCTAAAATGGCTTCTGATGAAAAGTTTTTCGCTACATGAGTTTCCAT
>JALQYE010000095.1 GCA_023254245.1 Emticicia sp. | reverse complement strand
GGTCAAATTTCGGTTATTATTGCAAACTCCCTTCACTCCTGTATGCGAAACCACCACGGGGCCGTTGTGGTATTTCAGTACATCACTTATAGTTTTTTGTGAAGCATGAGCTAAATCAATCATGATATGGGCATCAGCCATTTTTTTGATTAATTGCTTACCTTTTTCGGTCAAACCTTCTTTTTTTATTCCATGAGCCGAACCCGCCCATTCGTTATCAAAAAAGTGCGTAAGTCCAATATAGCGTACGCCTGCTTTGCCAAATTCTTCCAAATTAGTCAACTCATTTTCGAGGCAATGAGCTCCTTCAATTCCCAACATTCCTGCCGTGATGCTGTGGTTGGTTTGTCGGTCGTTGATGTATTGTTGAAGGTCTTTTTTAGTTGTAATTACTCGAAACTTTCCATCTGAGTTTTTAGCAAAATCATGCAAGGCTTCGCATTGGTGTAACGCACGAGTTTTGATACTAAACCAATCGGCGGGGTTGCGTAATTGTGCAAAACTCAATAAAGCTACTTGGTCGGTGTGGTCATCGTTGTTTTCAATATTGATGCCTCTTGGCGTTTTGCTGACAATCGAAAAAACTTGCATGGCCATATTGCTTTCAATCATACGAGGAAGGTCAACGTGGCCGTAGTCATTTTTTTTGAGAAAATCTCTATCCCAAAGTAGGGCATCGCAGTGCAAATCGGCAATAAAAGGAATCGAATCGTAATATTTTTGCTTCGGAAAAGGTGGCTTCTTACTCACAACATTCATTGATTTATCAATCATTTGTGGCACAAAACCAAAAAAAATAATAGCAGCAACGGCAAGAATAACAAGGAAGATTTTGATGGCTTTGTTCATGTTTGGTTGAGAAGTGATTATTGGTTATTGGGAAACTGCGGGGCCGCCCACGGTACGCCGCTGCGGTGCGGTTAAGGGTAATCAACTCTATAAAAGTAATAGTATTCTGATATAGAATAAAAAGAAGCTCATATTTTTTTACCAATAACCAGTAATAAATAACCAATTCCTAAGACTAAACTTCTTGAAGTAACGTAGTAAACTCAACGAGTTTTCCTCTGAAAAGCATTTGGTATCTATCCGAGATTCGCTCACGGTGTTGCATCTCAAATTGCATAAAATCTTCCATGCTTTTGAAATGAAACTGAAACGCATACGTTTTATCTTCGTTCTCTTTTTCGTTGAGTAGTTTCATTATTTTAATGTCTTTCGGAAGTTTGGTTTCTAAGGCAACTGGTATAAAATTTGTTTTCATCCACTTGAGCCATTGTTCACTGATTCGACTTTCGACATTAAAGGTGATATTGAATATTAGCATAATTAGTTTTTTTGCGGAATATATCTTCCAAGTTTTAAGTAAATTAACTTTGTTTGTGGACTGTGGACCATCGACTGTGGACTTTTCAAGGCAAAGTTCGTAAAGATTTTTGGTCTTGTGTCGTCTTAAATTAATTTTCTTTGCGTTCTTTGTAGTTTCGTACCACAATTCTCCGAATTGTGAATATTAGTTATTGTTGTCTGTGGAGACACAGACAATGGCATCGAAAAATCAAAAATTTTTACATATTTATTTTTCAAATCAATGTTTAAAAAATACATTCCTCATCTCATTGCGGTTGTTGGTTTTGTGGTGGTTAGCTTTATGTATGCTTCGCCACTTTTGCAAGGTAAAAGATTGGCCATGCACGATACCCAAATGGCGGCTGCATCGGCAAAAGAAATTAATGACTTTTATAAACAAACGGGCGAATGGGCTTGGTGGACAAACTCGATGTTTGGTGGTATGCCTGCCTACATGGTTGCGGGCGACTATGAAAATAGCCTTTCTACCAAAATAGGTTCGTTTTATATTAATCTCATTCCATCGCCAGCCAATGTGCTGATATTGTTGATGCTGGGCTTTTTTGTGCTAATGCGAGTGCTACGAGTCAATAATTGGCTGGGCTTTTTCGGCTCGGTGGCCTATGCCCTCAATACTTATAATTTACTCTTTCTCGAAGCAGGACACGTTTCTAAAATCATTGCTATTGCATTTGCACCAGCGGTTTTGGCTTCATTTATAGCCGTTTTCAGAGGCCGATACGTGCTTGGAATTGCCATGACTACCTTCTTTATGGCCATGGAAATGTATGCCAATCACCCACAAATTACGTATTATCTCTTCTTCCTGCTGGGTATTTATGTGCTTTTCGAAAGTTATTTGCACGTCAAGAAAGGCAATTTTTCGGGTCTTTTAAAAGCCTATGCCGTGGTAATGATTGGTTCGTTAATTGGCCTTGGCACGCATAGCATGCACCTTTGGAATAACTTCGTGTATTCGAAAGAAACAACTCGTGGAAAATCAGAACTGACACTCGGAAACCTCAATCAATCGGCCGATGGTTTGGGACGTGATTATGCGTTTTCGTATAGCCCAGGCAAAATCGAAACCTTAACGTTGCTTGCTCCGAACTTTGTGGGAGGTTCTTCGGCGGGTAATTTGGGTGAAAAATCAGAGACTTATAAAATGCTTGTTGGTAAGGGTGTAGATGCTTCTACAGCCGCTCAGTTTAGTGCCAATCTACCGCTTTATTTTGGGCCACAGTCTTATGTTTCTGGACCAAATTATTCTGGAATTATCATCTTGTTTTTATTTATTTTGGGGCTGATTCTTATTAAAGACGGACTGCGTTATGTGCTGATTCTAACGTCAATTTTATACTTGTTTATTTCGTGGGGAAGTAGCTTTAGTGGCTTTAATTTCTTCATGTTCGATTACTTCCCGTATTATAATAAGTTCCGAGATAGCAAAATGATTGTTACGCTCATGCACTTGTGTTTCGTGCTGGGTGCTATGTTGGGTGTGAATAAAATCATTACTGATAAATTGAGCTTCAATGACCTCAAAAAACCTTTGATGTATAGTCTTGGCAGTCTATTATTATTGATTTTAATTGGTTATTTCTCGCTCGATTTCCAGTCGGCTCGTGATGCCGATATGCTCAAAAGCATGGCACAGTCGAACGGACAAGAGTTTGCGAATGCTTTCTCGGCTTCGTTAATGGCTGACCGTCAGTCAATGGTTACGAGCGATTTGTTGCGTTCGATTTTCTTATTAGTAATTTCGGCGGGTTTGATTTGGGCTTTTACTACCCAAAAAATTAAATCAACTGTTTTTGTGGCTGTTTTGGGCGTTTTAGCTGCTCTCGACCTCGCTTTGGTAGATAAACGCTATTTCAATAACGATGATTTTCAGACCAAGACACGTGTGGCTGAAAGTTTCAATCCATCGCCAGCCGACGAGCAAATTATGCAAGATAAAGACCCTGATTTCAGAGTAGTTGATATGGCTACCAATCAAGGTTTCTTTGCCGATGCTACGGCTTCTTATTTCCACAAATCGGTGGGTGGTTATCACGGTGCTAAGTTGAAGAGAATCCAAGAGTTATACGATAATGCTATGACTAAAGATGGTAAGTATAATTTGCCGATTTTCAATATGTTGAATACAAAGTATTTCATTACACCAGGGCAAGACGGAAATCCTGTAGCTCAGCGTAACCCTGATGCTTTAGGTAATGCTTGGTTTGTGGGCGAAGTGAAAACCGTAAAAAATGCAGATGAAGAAATTAAGGCCGTGGGGAATTTCAATCCTCGTGCAGTAGCTTTTGTTGATGAACGCTACAAGCAATACTTGGCTAATACCAAACAAGATTCGACAGGAACAATAAAGCTGACTGAATACAAACCAAATCATTTGACTTACGAATCTAATTCGCCGACAAGCCAAGTAGCTATTTTCTCAGAAATTTTCTACCGTGGAAATGAAGATTGGAAGTCGTATGTAGATGGGCAGGAAACGCCACACTTCCGTGCAAACTACGTACTTCGTGCGATGACTGTGCCAGCAGGAAAACACAAAATCGAATTCAAATTCCAGCCGAAATCGGTGGTTGTAGGAGCAAAAATCGACTTAGTAGCCTCTATCTTGATGGTATTATTGGTGGTAGGTGCAGTAGTTGTGGAATTTAGAAGTAAGAAAAATAGCGAAGCTTAAAAAAATATATTTCCCGAAAGTGTAGAAATGCCTTTCGGGAAATATATTGTAACAAGACAGAAAAATGTGGTTTGATTATTATATAAAAGCAATTTCTCTATTTGAAAATTTGGTTCAGTCGGTAGTTTCGGTAGTAAAAGTAGGGTTACTATCGAAATACATACTTCCCAAGTTCTCTAATCAAAAAACTAATGCTTCAATTTTGGGCAATGGCCCATCGCTCAACCAAGCCCTTGCCGATAACCTTGATTTTCTGAAAGAAACCGATATGTATTGTGTCAATCTTTTTGCACTCTCATCGGTTTATGCTTCTCTGAAACCTCAAAATTATGTTTTGCTCGACCCCGCATTTTTTATGTTTAGCGAACAAAACGATGGACGCCAAGATATAAAAAAAACGTTTGATGCTATCATTCAACAAACCGATTGGTCAATGCGACTTTTTGTACCAGCTCGTAGCAAAAAATCATACATTGTCAAGAAACTCAAACTCGAAAAACCCAACATTCAAATTTGCTTTTTCAATTACACAATCGTCAGAGGTTTTCCTGCCTTCAGACATTGGTTTTTTAAGCATAATTTGGGCATGCCACAATGCCAAAATATACTGGCGGCCGCTCTGTACGTAGCCCTATTGCAAGACTATAAAAATGTTTATCTTTTCGGTGCTGACCATTCGTGGCACGAAGAAATCAGAATTACGGAGCAGAATGAATTCGAAATGCGTCAGGTACATTTTTATGATAATGCCAATAACGTAAAACACGAAAAAGTGATTGATGTTCGAAACAACTCACGGCCACGCCTACACGCACAGTTTTTATCATTACACAAAGTGTTTTATTCGTACGAAATCTTAGGAGCATTTGCGAAGTTTCGTAAAATCAACGTCTTAAACGCCAGCAAGAAAACTTACATTGATGCCTTTGAGCGAGTTTCGGTTTAGTGATTGGGGAATTAGTGATTTGTTATTGGGAAGCTACGGGGCTGCCCGTGCAGTTATTGGTGTTTTGGAGGAAATCGTTGGAATATGTAAATAAAAAAAGAGAGATGAAAGTTTTTGACCCTTCATCTCTCTTTTTTATTTGACTAATCACTAATTCTCCAGTTTCCCAATCACTAAATTCCCATTGCCATAATATCCGAAGTCGGAACAGGGCTTCCACCTTGCTTTTCGAGCGTTACGGCAAATGCCTTCGCTGGTGGTACTTTTTTTAATTCTTGCGTATTATTTTTGATATCAAACACACCCGCGTCCACTGGTTTATCATCGACGATTGCCCAAAGCTGATACTGCATTCCCGCAGGTGGTGTTGGCAAATTACCTCTTACGACATATACTTTATTGGTTTTTGTATCCCAAGCGAGCATAACTGTTGAATTTTCTGACCCTTTTTGTCCAACTAATTTGCTCATTTTTATTTGTGGGTCCATAATCAAACTTACCTCACTTGGCTTCATCATTCCTTCTTGAGACTTAATATCTTTTTGTAGTTTAATGTTTTCATTTACTGCCAACGAAAGGTTCGATTTAGCTTCTTTCCACTGAGATGCAAAATAAATATTGGCCAATAAACTACCTAATAATGCAACCGATGCCGCAATTCTCAAGTAGCTGCCATAGAAACCTGTGAGCTTGGGCGGTTTTTTCTCGTCCAAATCAATTTCTTTACCACTCTCGAAATCTAATACTTTTGTCTGCTTTTCATTCGACTCTGCCTCAATCTGAGCCCAAATCTTATCTTCTAAACCCGCAGGAGGAGTTTGGGCATTGGCAAAAGCATAGCTTTCTAAGGCATCTTCGATAGCTCGAATCTCAGCCTTTATTTCAGGGTATTGTAGAGCAAATTGCTCTACCTCAGCAACCTCTTTTTCGGAAGCCAGACCAAGCACGTAGCTTTCTAATACCCCAGATGCTATGTATTCTTGAATATTCATTATTTTATTAATATAGAGTGAAGTTATCCACTCAGAAAGACCGTATTTTTATAATATAAGACGTTAAAATAGGAAAGCTACCACTAACCATAAGCCACTCAGCATAGCTCTTAGGCTACCAACAGCAGCTTTTATTCTGGTTTTTACGGTTCCCAGCGGAATACCATATTCTTCCGAGACTTCTGCCTGCGTATAACCCTGATAATAAACCAACTCAATGAGTTGACGATACTCAGGCTTCAAATTGTCAACAACTTTTCTTAAACCTATCGAGTCAACGTCCATCAAAGTTTGATGTTCATTATCTACCTGATAGATAACATTTTGCTCCATTGAAATATTTTGTGATGAATCCCGGAAATCAGCCGAGCGAACTTTGTCAATGCTCAAGTTTCGTGCAATATTCATCATCCACGTAAAAATACTACCCTTTGAAGAATCGTAGTTGTCAATGTTTCGCCATATCTTCAGAAAGGTATCTTGAAGCAAATCATTGGCATCATCGTCTGACTGTACTATTTTATTAATTACACCAAACAACGCTCCTGAATAATTATTATACAGGACATTAAAGCCTCTCTGGTCTTTATTTTTCAATAAAGAGACTAATTCTTCTTCTGCTATGCTAATTCGACGTGCCAAGCGATTATCTTTAATTCAAGCTAAATAACTACTTTTTTCGATAAGATGTTTAATCGCTCCATCTTTTTCTGAAAATATTATTTAACGTGAGGTTTTAACGGTTAATGTACAAAATAAAAAATAACTTATTTTTCTTCATTATTACCACTATTTACGGTAAATCAATAATCTTGGATTTGTCTCACTTAAAATTTTAGCCGTACCTTTGCAGGAGAGTACTTACGGTAGGGCAGGGCTGTTATTAATTCTCACGGAGAGAATCACACAATCGCATACCACAATCGTTGACTGAAAACTGGATAAAAATAAAAGAATGACTCCAAAACAACAAGGTTTTTTTTTCCCAGCCGAATGGCACAAGCACAGAGCAACATGGCTGAGTTTTCCGCAGAGTTCTGACTCGTGGGATTACGGCGACCGCTTAGAGCGAATATATCCATCATATATGGCTTTTGTAAAAGCTATTTCTGAAAGTGAAAAGGTTTGTATTAATGCCAAAGATGAAGAACATCAGGCTCTAATTTGGAGCTTGATTGAAAAATATGACATAGATAAAAGTCGAATCGAAGTACCAATTCACCCCAATAACGACTCTTGGTGCCGTGACCACGGCCCAGCGTTTTTGATAAATCCAGAAACCAAAGAGCGTATGATTGTTGAATGGGGCTATAACGCTTGGGGTGGCAAGTATCCACCGTATGATGATGACGATAAAATACCTGTACGCATTGCCGAATACCTGAACTTACCTTATGTAGTACCTGGGATAATTATGGAAGGAGGCTCGGTAGAGTTTAATGGAAAAGGTACAGTTTTGACAAGTAAATCGTGTTTGTTGAACCCTAACCGAAATCCACATTTATCGCAATCCGAAATCGAAGGGTATTTACGTGATTATTACGGTGTAGAGCAGGTTCTTTGGGTAACAGAAGGAATTGTGGGCGATGATACTGATGGTCACATTGATGATACCACTCGTTTCGTGAACGAAGATACTGTATTGACGGTGGTTGAACCCGACGAAAACGATGATAATTACCACCCGCTGAAGCAAAATCTCGAAGATTTGAAAGCCATGCGTTTGTTAAATGGTAAACCGCTCAATATCATCGAATTACCAATGCCTGATGCTGTTTATGATAGTGGTATTAGGTTGCCTGCTTCGTATGCAAACTTCTTGATAACCAATGGTTCTATTATCGTTCCGACCTACCGATGCGATAAAGATGCCGTAGCATTAGAAATTATTCAAGGCTGTTTCCCGAATCATAAAGTAGTAGGTATTGATGCCACCGAAATCATATGGGGACTTGGAAGTTTTCACTGCCTTTCGCAACAAGAACCAATCATCTAATGCCTCATTCGCATTAATTGGGAAAATAAATAGTCTTATAGGAATGTTCAATTTGTACGTTCCTATAAGTAAAAGCGATTAAACATGAGTATAAACTACCATCAAAAAATATTCAAATCTATTGCTAATACTGATAATGGAGAAGTAGGACAAGAAACACGTTTTCACTACCAACAGCAAGGTAATGTGGTTTGGGCCGAATACAGTGGAGGTACAATTTTGAAAGGTTTTTTGGTGGCAAAAGTGCTTGAAAATAATGTGTTAGATATGCGATATGAGCATATAAATCAAGTAGCCGAACTCATGACAGGTATTTGTATTTCAATACCAGAAATATTAGCTGATGGCCGCATAAGATTACACGAAAAATGGCAATGGACAAGTGGTGATTTATCTTCGGGTGAATCAATAATTGAAGAAATTATTCAATAAATTTCGTAAAAAGCAGAAATTTCGTTTAATTTTGACTTTTTAACGCACCTCTCGATGTCATGATGTTCTTTTAAAGAGGTTTTGCTCACTCAACAAAATCAATATTCATCACAATAAATTTTAACGTTTACAGTTGTTTATTGAAGATGATTCTTATATGCCCTTTATGAAGAAATACAATAAATATATATATATACTATTAGTTTTTATTCAGTCAGCTTGCCAAGTAGCCAAAAAGCCTCTACCAAAAACTAATCAGCAAGCAAACTCAAAACAGGCGGAAGATACTTTTTCCTTACCAGCCACACCAGCATTGGCAGTTAGTAGCCAGTCAGTTGTAGCTCCAAAACCAGAGCCTATTGCCCTCACAGTTGGTACTAACGAACTCAAAACAAGCGACCTGAAAGTTGCCTTTGAAAATCAAATTTCCGAAGATACTTTAACACCAGCTGCTTTTTTAGAACAAGTTATCAATGACCAACGCATTATTGCTGACGCTCAGAAGCGAGGTTATGATAAAACCGAAGCTTTCAAAGAAGAAATAGAAGGATACCGTAGTATGTTGGCCGAGTCATATCTGACAGATAGTACTACCATTAAATATTTATTGAAAGAAACCTACTCGTGGTTAAAAGAAGAAGTTCATGCAGCTCATATTATGTATCAGCTTCCTGAATTTGCCGAGCCAACCGACACTTTGGCTATTTATAATAAGCTCATCGATATTCGTAATAAAGCATTAGCTGGCGAAGATTTCGCCGCCTTAGCTCAGCAATTTTCTCAAGATAAAAAATCAAATAGTATGGGTGGAGACTTAGGCTGGTTTAGGGCCATGCGTTTCCTTTATCCGCTCGAAAAGGCTGCTTACACTACGCCAGTTGGGCAAATTTCAATGCCAGTGCGTACAAAAGGTGGTTTTCATCTGGTTAAAGTAATCGAACGTCGCCCGTACAGTGGAAGCGTTTTGGTGCAGCATATTTTAAAGTCCGTTGCACCGAATGCCTTAGAAGCTGAAAGCCAAAAAGCTAAGGCTACACTTGATTCGCTTTATAATTTAATTAAGAAAGGAGAGTCGTTTGAGGATATCTGTCGTTTGAACTCTGATGATACCAAATACCGAAATTTTGGCGGTTTTTTGCCTGCATTTGCTATTGGTAGTAGAGAAGAAGTGGCTTTTGAACAGGCAGCATTTGCCCTACAAGAAGGAGAAGTATCAAAACCTGTTCGAACTACTTCTGGATGGCATCTAATAAAACTATCTAAGAAAATTCCGTTAGAATCATTTGATGAACTTTCAGGACAGTTGAAAGATAAAATCGTTACAGATTCAAGGGGCGATGTAGTACGAGAAAACACACTCAACAAATTAAAAAAGCAAATGAAGTTTGTTGAAGACCAAGAAGTAGTAAAAAAGGCGTTTGCTGCTGCTGATACAAACATGCTGATAAAGAAATGGAATTATGCCATCAACGATGAGTTAGTTAGTAAGACAATTTTTAGTATAGGGAAAAAAGCATATCCGACTAAAGCTTTTTTTGATTTTGCCGTTGACCGACAAACCTTTGAACGAATTCCAGTTGGTTATACTCCTACGATGATAATGCGTAGTTTTTATAAGAAATTTGTAGAAAATACCGTAAAATCGTATGCTGAAGCAAATCTCGAAGAACTAAATCCTGAGTTTAAGGTGTTGATGAATGAGTATAGTACAAGTTTATTGAAAATGGAGTTGCTCAATGATTTAGTTTATGAAAAATCAACTTCAGATACAACTGGGCAGCGTCTTTTCTACGAAAAAAACAAAGAAAAATACCAGATGCCAGAAAGAGCTTTAGCAACTGTTATTGCCTCAAAAGACGCAAAGACTGTGTATCAAGTAAAGGAAGTGTTGGAAAAAGGAAAACCATACAACCTAAAGCGTCTATACCGAACACCATTATATTATGCTAAAAACCTGACAGACCTAACGGCAGAGCATAAAACAACATTGGTATATATCCTTGAAATTATGCGTAAAAACAAAGGATATGTAGTCGAAATTGGTGGACATATTGATATCCATGAAGAAGAAAATACATCGACCGAAAGAATTGAAAAAGCAAAGGCTTTTTTATTAGCGAATGGCCTTTCAATCGAACGAATTATAGAAAATGATTACGCTAAAACAAAACCCGCCGATAAGTTTGACTGGGCAAAAAATCAGCGAGTAACCTTCGCATTTTACAGTGTCTTGAAAAAAGATGTAGAAAAAATCTTTAATGCCAAAGACCCCAATAATGTAACAATAGATGAAGGGTATTTTAAAAAGGGCGATAATAAATTTGTTGATATTGCTAAGTGGGAAGTGGGTAGGCAATCAGTAGTGAAAGATGGACAATTTGCTGATGTAATAATTGAGAAAGTAGAACCTGCAAGGTATAAAACACTCAGAGAAAGCCGTGGACAGGTATTAGTTGAATACCAAAAGTATCTTGAAGCCCAATTTAAAGCTGATTTAAAAAATAAATACCCTGTCAAGCTAAACGATGAAGAGATTCAGAAAGCAATAGGTGTAAAAAAATGATAAAGCACTCGTAGAGACGTATGAAAATACGTCTTTGTTGGGTTTAAACGTTGACTATTAAAGTATCCAAATAAATAAAATGTTAAAGAAATTATTCCTATTCATTTGCCTTCCTATGTTGGCATTGGCACAAGACGCCCCTATCAACATTGACCGTATCGTAGCTAAGGTTGACAACTACATTATTCTTCGCTCAGAAGTAGAGCAGTTGTACCTTCGTGGTGCACAGCAGCAACAACCCGTGAGTAAATGTCAAGCCTTAGAAAGTATGGTTGTCAACAAACTTTTAGTTGCAAAAGCTGAGATTGACTCGGTGTATGTTGAAGATAAGCAAGTGGACGACCAACTAACGGCTCGTATGCAACAAATGATTCAACTTTATGGTAATGAGAAAAACATTGTTGAGCAGTTTGGTAAATCACTCGAAACTTTAAAGAGCGAAGTGCGTTCGCAAGTCAAAGAGCAACTCACTGCTCAGAAAATGCAGAGTAAAATCACTGAAAATTTAAAGATTACGCCTAACGAAGTAAAGAAATTTTTTAGCCGTATTCCAAAAGATAGTATTCCCGAAATTCCAACCGAAGTAGAGTTAGCCCACATCGTTCGCTTGGCAAAAGTAACTAAGGCTCAAAAAGAAGAGTTATCAGAAAGACTACTTGACTACAAACGCCGTGTATTGGCAGGAGATAAGTTTGAAGATTTAGCTAAGGAGTATTCAGAAGACCCAGGCTCACGTCAGTTTGGTGGCGATTTAGGGTGGTCAAAACGTGGAGCAATGGTGCCTCAGTTTGAAGCGGCTGCCATGAAATTAAAACCAAATGAGATTTCCGATGTTGTTGAATCAGATTTTGGTTTGCACTTGATTCAAACCCTCGAACTTCGTGGACAAGAATTCCATGCTCGTCATATTCTATTACGTCCTGATTACAACCGTTTAGATGTAACCGATGCTACACATTTTTTAGATAGTATTCGCACAGAAATAGTAAAAGATAGTATTAAATTTGAAAAAGCTGCCAAAGACTTCTCGGATGATAAACAAACACAAGACGGGGGTGGAATTTTAATGGACCCACAGACTGGTTCGAGTAAAATGCCACTCGATGAATCAATGGAGCCAACGCTCTATTTTATGATTGATAGCATGAAAGTTGGCACGATTACTGCACCCATGCCATACAGAAGTGAAGACGGAAAAACGGGTGTTAGAATTATTTATTATAAGGCAAAACACGCTCCCCATAAGGCAAGTTTAAATGATGATTTTGAAAAACTCAAAGACTTTGCAATGATGGAAAAGCGAAACGTTGAGATTGAAAAATGGTTTAAAAAAGCAACAGCCGATGTGTATATCAAGATTGACCCAGAATTTGAGTCTTGTAACATATTTGGTAAAGACCGAATAAGTGGAGGAGTAGAGTATTGAAATCTTATTTAAAAACAAAGAATTAAGACGGATTCTACCGTGCGATTACGAAAATTAATTTTGACAATCATTCTTTGTTTCAAAACTCAAGTATTAAATTTAATCATCGAGTTATTATAATCCATAAATGAGCAAAGTTAAGTTTACCTCGGACGTAGAAGCAGCAGATGCCCTAAAAGTGGCATTTAATCAATTACAATCAGAAATCGGACAAGTAATTGTCGGACAAGACGAAACAGTTCGTTTATTATTAACGGCCATTTTCTGCCAAGGTCACTGTTTATTGGTTGGTGTGCCAGGTTTGGCTAAGACCTTATTGATTCAAACAATGGCTTCAGCTCTTGACTTGGATTTTAACCGTATTCAGTTCACGCCCGATTTAATGCCATCAGATATTCTCGGTTCAGAAACCCTTGATAATGAACGTAATTTTCGCTTTATCAAAGGCCCTGTATTTGCCAATATCGTTTTGGCCGATGAGATTAACCGTACACCACCTAAGACTCAATCAGCTTTGCTTGAAGCTATGCAAGAGTTTGCCGTGACTGTTGGTGGAACCAAACATAGTATTGGTCGCCCATTTTTCGTATTGGCTACTCAAAACCCAATTGAACAAGAAGGTACGTATCCATTGCCCGAAGCACAACTTGACCGTTTTATGTTTATGGTAACGCTTGATTATCCATCGTATAAGCAAGAACTTGATATTGTTAAGAATACAACTTCAGACCGTAAAACTACTGTTAATAAAGTACTCACGGGCGAAGAGATTCTTTATTTTCAGCACTTAGTACGCCGTGTGCCAGTGCCAGATAATGTGGTTGAATATGCAGTTGGGTTAGTTCACAAAACTCGTCCGAATTCAGAGATGGCGTCGGCCGAAACCAATAAGTATTTAGAGTGGGGAGCAGGCCCAAGAGCCTCTCAGAATTTAATCTTAGGGGCAAAATGTAATGCTCTCATTAATGGCAAATACTCGCCTGATATCGAAGATGTGAAAGCCGTAGCGGTATCGGTGCTTCGTCATCGTATCGTAAGAAACTTCAAGGCTGAAGCTGAAAATGTTTCAGTAGAAGAAATTATCAAGAAAATGTTATAATTGTTTTATAAGGTTTTAACGCACAAAAAAGCTCAATAACTAAAGTTGTTGAGCTTTTTTGTGCGTTATTTAGAAGGTATATCTATTTCGAATCTTTAATTTATTCCTGTTCTTCGTTCATTAAAGTTTCATAAACCAGCATCAAGATTCCGTCTTTGAGGCCTAAATCTGGTACCATGATTTCGGTCGAACCAGCCCATTTCATGACCGAAATGTAAATATCAGAAGCTGGTACGATTACATCGGCACGGTCGGCGTTGAGTTGGAGTTTATTCATGCGTTCTTCAAGACTAAATTTCTCGATGTAGTTCCGCATTTTTTCGAGGTCTTTTAAGTTGGCTTTGTTATCCTTTTTGTTTTCAATCATATTGAAAAGTTTCGAGATATTTCCGCCCGTACCTACTGCAATTACGTTTTCGTGGCTGGGAATGTTAGTGTTTACCCAAGTTTGCATTTTTTTCCAAACATCAGGTGCTTCTTTGTGTTCGAGTAAGCGTACAGACCCAATCTTAAACGATTTTGCCGCAATTTTTTGTTGACCTTTATAAATATTCAATTCTGTGCTGCCTCCACCCACATCAATGTGTAAGTAAGTACGGTCATCGTCAAGTACTGTTACAATTACATTATTGATTAATTCGGCTTCTTGCTCACCCTCAATGAGATGAATTTCCATGCCCAGTTCATTGTGGATTCTCTCAACAATACTTGCCCCATTTTCTGCCTCACGCATGGCACTGGTGGCACAAATCATGTAGGCATCTACTTCGTGTAGCTCCATCAATAGTTGATAGGCTTGTAAGAGTTTTTTGATGCGTGCCTCGCTTGCGTGCGAAATACTTCCCGAATTGAATACATCCATACCTAAACGCAAGGCAAAACGCACGTACTCAACTTTTTTGAAGCTAATTTTATTTTTGTTGGTTAATACCGACGAAATCTGCATTCGGGCAGCATTTGAACCAATGTCTATTGCGGCAATTTTCATAACCCATATCCCCCAAAGGGGGATTTTAAATTGAATGTATTAATTTCTGCAAAAGTAAGCAATTCACTTCAAAATAAGCTGATAAATAAAAAAGGTACTGTAATTTCTCACAGTACCGATTTAGAATGTTTTTTAATTAATATTTTAGCTTGAAATCTTACCAGAAATATGAATACAAGAATACGATTGTAAGGATAACAATAGTAGCCCCAATGGTGAAACTTCTTGATGGTTTAAACATCGTAGTATCAATTTCAAGGCCTTTCTTTTCGTCGGGTAAAACTAAACTTAATACAAACATCACGGCAATACAAATCACAAATACCCAACCCATACGGTCAAGGAATGGAATTGTACTCCAATCTGCTCCTGGGAGCCAGTTGTTGTGCATCGACAAAGCAATCAAGAAGCCGCCCACGATAGCGAAAAATGCACCTGCCGAATTGGTTTTTTTCCAGAAGAAGCCCATAATAAATGCCGCAAAGATGCCTGGTGAAAGCAAACCTGTCATTTCTTGAATGAATTGGAAACCACCTTTTTTTTCAATTCCCATGAACGGAGAAATCACAATTGCTAAAATCATAGCAATCACGATTACAATTCTACCTACTACAACGAGCTTTTTCTCGCTCATATCTTTTGCAAAATATGGCTTGAAAACATCTAAAGTAAAGATTGTCGAAATACTATTGGCTTTACCCGCTAATGAAGCTACAACCGCTGCTGTAAGAGCAGCAAAAGAAAGTCCTTTCAAACCAACAGGTAAGAGGTTTAATAAAACAGGATAAGCTCTATCTTGGTTAAAAGTACCATCTACACCCAGCATTTCTTGTTGGAACATTCCTTTTTGGTACAAGGCATAAGCGGCAATACCTGGAAGTGTTACGATTACAGGCATCAATAGTTTTAAGAATGCCGCAAATAATAAACCATTACGAGCGGTGTCGAGGTCTGCACCCAAAGCTCGTTGTGTAATGTATTGATTACAACCCCAATAGTTGAGGTTTACAATCCACATACCACCAAAAAGTACTGTTAAGCCTGGGAGCGACATATAATTCGGATTTCCTTTCGGATAAATCATGTGGAAGTGGTCGTCGTGGTTTTGAGTCATTAATTTAAAACCATTTGCCAAACCTTCCATGCCGTATTTATCAGAAACCAGAGTTACGGCCAGATAAGTAGCAGCCAAACCGCCAATTACCAAGAAAAACACTTGAATTACATCGGTGAAGCCAATTACTTTCATACCACCGATGGTGATAATAATGGCAAAAACTGCCAAGAAAACCATACAAGAATAAAAGTCTAAGCCCGAAATACCCGAAACCGCCAATGCTCCTAAATAAAGAATCGAGGTTAGATTTACCATGATGTAAAGCAATAACCAAAAGATTGCCATAATTAAACTCACAGTTTTGTTGTAGCGTTGGCTCAAAAACTGTGGCATGGTTGAGATATTATTTTTTAAGTAAATAGGCATAAAGAAAACCGCAACAATAAT
>JALQYE010000094.1:252-16281 GCA_023254245.1 Emticicia sp. | reverse complement strand
GCCAAGCAGATTTTCAAAATGACGAAATACACCGATAAGGTATTTTCGGAAGCAGTATATGGCGGTGAAAAGATAGATATTCAGATTCGTAATCTTCAACGCCCAACCCAAATTTTGGTGGCAACCCCAGGCCGTTTGACTGATTTATTGGCCAGAGAAGCCGTTGATTTAACGCATGTAAAAACTGTTATTTTAGATGAGGCCGACGAAATGCTGAGCATGGGTTTTAAAGATGATTTAGATAAAATCCTGAATAAAGTTCATAAAAATAGCAATACGTGGTTGTTTTCGGCAACCTTGCCCGATGACCTCCGTTGGCTGATTATGAAGTATATGTCACCCGATACTCAGACAATTCAAGTGAGCAAAACTGAAGTAGTCAATGGGCTAATCGAACACCAGTTTTTTATCTGCGAACTTAATCAAAAATTTGATTATTTAGTGCAATTCTTGCAGTCGCAGGGAGCGGCACGAGGGATTGTTTTTTGCCGAACAAAGGCTGATGTTGAGGTGGTTACGAGAAAACTGATAGGGAAACATTTTGCTGCCGAAGCCATTCACGGAGATTTGGAGCAACGTGACCGTGAGAAAGTGATGCGGGCTTTCAAAAACAAAAAAGTACAAATTTTGGTAGCTACCGATATAGCCGCTCGTGGAATTGATATTGAAGCATTGGCCTACGTGGCTCATTATCAGTTACCCGACCAAATGGAATACTACACGCACCGAAGCGGCCGTACGGCTCGTGCGGGCAAACGAGGCATTTCGATTGCCTTCGTAACTCGTGATGATTTAAAGATGATTAAAGAAATTGAAAAGAAGCTGAATATTAAGTTTACGAAGATATAAAAGTCTGCAGTTTTCAGTGAGCAGTCGTTTCTACGCTGCAAACTGAAAACTGCTCACTGAGAATTGACGACTGCCACTGAGGACTGCCGACTATCGACCGTGGACTATTACGCAATATCACAAATCGTAACGCCTTGTTTGAGCGATGCGAGAGCATCTGGGCGTTTTGGCACGAATTCTTGTCCGACAAAACCTTTGTAACCAGTTTCTACAATAGCACGCATGATGGCTGGATAATTTAGCTCTTGCGTATCATCGATTTCAGCACGACCTGGTACGCCACCCGTATGGTAGTGCGAGAAATATTTGTGCGATTTTTTAATCGTTGCAATTACGTCGCCTTCCATGATTTGCATGTGGTAAATATCATAAAGTAGCTTAAATCTGTCAGAGCCAACTTTATCACATAAGGCAATCCCCCATTTGGTAGTATCGCACATATAATCTTTGTGGTTTACTTTGCTGTTGAGCAATTCCATGGTCATGGTGATGCCATATTTTTCGGCCGAGGGCATTAATCTTTTCAAGCCAATTGCACAATTTTCGAGTCCTTGTTCATCCGACATCCCTTTACGATTTCCCGAAAAACAAATCACTTTATCTAAGCCAGCCTCTTTTAATTTCGGGAAGATTTCCTCGTAGCTTTTCACCAATTCATCGTGCAGTTTGAGGTCATTAAAGCCATCGTTGATGCCTTTTCCTGCACCCCATGGCATGGCACAAGTCAGCCCATATTTTTTCAAAGTTGGCCATTCTTCGGGGCCTTGTAGCTCGATTGATTTGATACCCATTGCCACGGCTGCTTTACAAAGGTCTTCCAAAGGAACTTTTGAATAGCACCAACGACAAACTGAGTGATTGATTTTACCGTTTAGGTCGGCACCGAGTGCTTTTTCGTTGGCTGCGAAGACTTCGCTGAATGTCATCGGTGAGAACGCCACGGCTGTTCCACCAATAATATTTTTGAGTGCCGAACGTCGAGATGAATTAGAATTCATTTTTTTATGAGGTTTTGATTGAATAATTAAGCCTTTTGGCAGATAATAATTTCTTAATTAAGGTTGGGAAATTAATTAATTACTTTGGTTTTACCTTCATGGACTAAATAAGATTATTTTTATTACCTCTTGATAGACTCCAATGTTTTGAGTACTCCCTCTACAAAAAGAAGTTTAGAGACATATACAAGCCCCATAATCCAGAGGTAATCATAGGGAATTGGGCTTAGAAAAACGCCACTTACCGATAAAATATTTGATAAAATAATGGTAATAATACTTAGCGAAATAGTAATATGAATACCTTTCTTGAATAAACCATAGATACTCATGAGGCCTAATTGAATCATAACAATCAATACTAAAACTTGCGTAAGTGTGGCAAATAGAGGGAATATTACATAAATAAAGCCTATTGCCACAACCAATGCCGCACTTACTCGCCATATATCATTCTTATTACTTGTGTGTAAATACCTATTGAGCTTTGATAAAATAAAAAGATTGATTTGCCCTTCAATGATGTATATAATTGTTGTGAAGTTGATAATAACTGCATCCCGATTAAACAAGTAACTTATCCAAATACCAAAGAAAGCGATACCCAGCGACAGTAATAAGAGCTTATCTATAATTTCTATTTTAGGAAATCTTGATTGATAATAATAATAGGCAAGTAGGGGCATTTCAAATGCCTTAAATGTAAAAACTAACCAATAATGCCCATTTATTTGACCATAAATATCAAAAAATATCGTGATAAAATAAATACCAAAAATAATTCTTTTTAGATTCATGACTAATAGAATTACTGTGTAATTCTAAGCTTATGGTTATTAGGGTTGCTGTAAAAAATTAAATGCTTGAAGTTACAAACTTCAAGCATTTATGAATGCAAATTAGCCATTTTTATTTGATGGGTAAAGCATAAGATACACTTACTCTCCCAACAATTTATTGAGCCTGACCACCGACTGCACCATTGCTCGCACATCGTGGTAATTTATCTTCCACGAATGGCTCATGTGTCGCCAGATTGGTTCACCTTGTCGGGTCATGAGTGGCCACCATTCGCCCACTTTGTGGTTTATCATTTTATCGAACACAAAACGATGAACGTTGACGTAGGCATCCCAATATTTTTCGTCTTTTAGGTAGCGGTACGCATCTAACATTCCGATAAGCATTTCGGCTTGTTGCCAAAACTCTTTTTCTCGGTCATAGACCTCACCAGCGTGCGAACCTTCTACGTAAACGCCCCCAAATTCCCAGTCAACGCCATTATCTACCGAATGACTAAATGACTTCTGAATTTGGTCGTGATGAAGGTCATAAGGTAATTTCAAAATATCGAGGGCGTGCATCAACAGCCAGGCAAACTCGGCATTGTGGCCGTAACTGGTGTTGTCTTCGGCGGCGGCTTTTTGTCCGTCTTCGCTGAATCTGTCCCAACCCCAAACAATATCGAATTTGATTTGTGGAGCAACCGACCAATCTGCCCAAAATTGCGGAATACCCGTTCCGTATTGTGGGTGCATGATTTTCTTGGTTAGTAAATCAATAGATTCCAGTAGTTTACGTCGGTGAACTTGCTTGCCCGTACATTCATAGAGCGTCGTGAAGGCTTCCATGAGGTGCATGTGTGCATCGAGGGTTTTGCGGTCGCCACCTGCTGGGCCAGCACCTTTCAAATCCCAGTTTCGATGAAACATTTCCCAATAACCACCATAGTGCGTGTCAACGACGTGTTTTTGAAGTAAATCGAAAACTTTTTCGGCGTATTCTTGTCCACGAGGGTCGCCCGTAGCAAGAGTGTATTCGCTCAAACTATAAATGGCAAAGCTGTGTCCGTAAACGATTTTTTCGTCAATAACTACCTCGCCTTTTCGGTTCATCATCCAATAGAAACCGCCGTATTCTTCGTCCCACATTTTATTGAGCAAAAAATCAACCCCGTGGCGAGCCATTTCGGCCAGTTTTCCTCCGCCATAACCTGCCCGATGTGCCGAAGAATAGGTGAAAACCGAACGAGATTGAGCAATCAACGATTTTTCGTCTTCGCCCGAATCATTGCCAAATTCATCGAAATGAGTAAGAAAACCACCGTATTCGTTGTCAACGGTGCGGGAAATCCAGAAAGGTAAAAGGCCATTGTTGAGATAAGCGACGATTTCGTCTCGCAGTTCTCGGGCATGAGAAGGATTCATGTTGAATAGTTTTTTATAGAGGTTGAATATATGTTGTTTAGCTGCAAAGTTAGCTGAGTGAAAAAACTCTGAGCAACTCTGTGAATAACTTGGTGCAACTCCGTGTCCAAAAATCTTACGAAACTAAATCTAAAATTTCATCCAAAGTAGCCGTGCCTGTTTGTTGTAATTTCTGAACAGTTACGGCGGCAGCTAAGTTAGCAATTTCAAGCGATTGTGTAACGCTTGCTCCTGTTCCTCTGCTGGCCGAAAATGCCGCCACAACTGTATCGCCCGCACCCACAGTATCGAGTTCGGTGTTTAGTTGCAAGGCTTTTATACTTTGTGTTTCAGTTGGATTGATGTATGAAATACCGTGTTCGCCACGAGTGATTACGAGCGAACCACCCATTTTTTCAAGTAACGTTTTTGCGTGTGCAATGCAAGCCATTTCGTCAGCTTCTTCGATGGTTGAAATGCCTACTAATCGAGCTAATTCTTCGGTATTTACTTTCAGAATACTGTTTTTTATATGAAGTCCGAAAGCCCGTAAATCGGCTACAAAAAGGCAATTCGGGAACTTCGATAAAATATTATTTAATCGCTGAATACGTTGAGGTGTAAGTAATGGATTTGGGAATTGTTGATTGATAATCAATACATTAAGGGTAGGGAGTGCTGATTCGATTCCTTCCAAAATTTCCTCAAAAACAGCTTCTGAAAGTTCATTGTGCGTTCCGAAATCGAGCCGATTTTCTTCACCATTGACCGACATTGGCTTGGTATAAGTGCAAGTATCCCAACCGCTTGGAATGGTTTTGAGCGTTGAGGTATCAACATTTAGTTTTTGAAATAAATGCTGCATTTCTCGACCATAAATATCATCACCTACACAGCCAAAAACTTGAATATTTTCAACGCCCAAAGCTGCTAAATTTTGCACTACATTACCTGCCGCACCGAGCGAAGTTCGAGGAGTATTTCCCCAAAAAACTTCTTTACCCGTTTCTATCGAAAACTCTTGGGTATATTGATTGATTTCGTAGTAAAAATCAACGGCAAAGTCGCCGAGAACGCCTACTTTAAGAGAGCAAATTTTCTGAAAGATTTCGTTTATTTCGGTGGGTTGGAGGGGCATTTGACGAAAACACTATTTAGTTATCATAATAATTTAAAGGCTACTTTGACTGAAGTTGTACTTCTGACGTTTGAAACTATTTCCATGAAAAGTTGTTTACCAAAGCCTTTTATCGGTTTAATAATTAGTCTTTGAGGTAATGCTGTATTTCAGTAGGTAATATCTTTTGCAAAGTGAGAAATGAACCATCCAAATGGTCGAAATCGCCATCCGTAGTGATAAGTTTTAGGTTTAATATTGAGGCTGTTGCGGCAATCCATAAATCATTTTTGCCCATATTTCGAGGAGTTTTAAATGGGTACTGCTCGTAATCGGGGTGATTACGCTGGCTGTACGCATCAATGCCAATGTATGAAGGTAAGAGCAAATCACTAATGTCTATAACTCTGACTTTAGTGAAAAAAGATTCTAAGATTTGTATTTTACTGTAACCCCACTTATTCTGAAATGCAATTGAGTGTATCTCCGCAACATTGACAAACGAAATATAAATGGATTCCTCATTGGGATTTAGATATTCCAAAATCTTATGTCCAGACTTATCCCTCACTATTGAAAGAATGATATTTGTATCTAACAAAAGATTCATTTCTTGAGCATTTTAATTGCTTTTTTGTAATCTTCGTCAGAAAGTGGTTCTCCATCCAAATGATACAATTCTTTTGGATTATAGCCAGTTTGTTTAGCAAATGCAGTTGTGCCGCCTGCTGCCAAAATTTCTTCTGCCGTATAAGTTTTGATTTTCTTGAAAAAATAGGGTTTTTCCTTAACTACTGCTCTCATTTTTTCTTATTTCGTTTTCTCAAATCTATAACAAAAACTTAATAAAACCAATTTCATTTATATGAGTTAAGGCTACACGAATATCTAAATTCAGTTATTTCTTCATTTGATGATGAAAAAATATTATCTATGTAGCTTATTTGCATAGATAATATTTTTAGATGAAGCCATCTTTGAAAAAAATCAATCAACATGCCCATCTTTTTTAAATGGTTTTCCACTCCATGCTTTTTTTGATGTCCATTCAGCGGCTGGAGAAGCCCAAAATGGGTGAGAAGCTGGTAAGCCCAGTGGTAAAAATCCGAACGTGCAGAGATACAAACTACCTGTCGAAATATAAGGCTCGGCAATATCGGTTTGATGGCCCGCAAAGCCGAGTTGTAGCCAGCCTTTGGCATCGAAAGTACCTTCGGCTTCAAATTGATTTTGCATTACTTTAGTTAAGGCACAACGTACTTGGGCTGGCTGAATGTAGGTCGAAAGATTATTGTTTAAAGCCACCAATGCCAGCACATGAAATGCTCCAACTCGATAGGCAATCGAACGTCCGATAGGTGGATAAGTGCCTTCAGGCGAAATGAAACGTTCTTGGTGTTCGGCGTAGCGAATCATGCGTTTCATGGCCAAATCGTAATCTTCTTTCTTCGCAAGTTTGTTCTCGACCATCACTTGTAAAACCTCCACGAGCATCGGGTGAATGACAAACGAATTATAATAATCCATTGCAAAACTTGGGCCATCGCCATAGATACCATCGCCGTAGTACCATTCGGGTATTTTTTTGAGGGCGTAATCAATGCGAGCAGGGTCGTAGTCTTCGTCAATTTTTAGTAGAAATGCCTCGGTCATGGCCGAAAATAGCAACCAATTACTGTAATAGGCTTTACGATTACGAAGAGCCTTAAATTCTTCCACAAAACGTTTTTTGGTTACATCATCGAGCGGGTCCCAGAGTTTGGTTTTGGCTCTTAGAAAGCCTTGTGCCAAGAAAGCTGCATCGACCAGAGGTTGCATATCTTTTCTAAAGTTCAGATAATCAGGGCTTTGTGGATTGACCATGTTTCGCAAACCTTTCAATAATTGTTCACGTAAGTTTTTGCGGAGTTTTCCTTCTTCGGTATTGTCATCATCGAGAGCTAACCAAGGGGCAATTCCCGAAAATGTTCGTCCAACTGCCTCCAGGTGTGAAACTGGAAATTCTCTTTTGTAGGCATTTAGGCCAGTTTCGATGGGCATATTTTTAACCAAGGTTTCTTGGGCTAAATTATGCACAACAGGGTAGACAATTTTATAAAGTAATTTACTCCAATAAGCTCGATTTTGCTCGCCAGTTTCAGCATTTTGGGCAAATAGAAATGGAGAAATTATGAACAAGATTATCAGAGTAATTACTATTTTTTTCATTAAATGAGATAGGGTTAATTGCTTGTAATCAGAGTAATACTTAATGCAGGTTGAAAGAGGAAGTAGAACGCAGATTTTTATGATAATTAAGGTATTTTATGATTTAAACCTTAATGAATCATAACAATCATATATATCTGCGTTCTATATTTTATCGTAAATTCAATATCGAAATTACAGTTATGGCATCTATTTATAATGGCTCGTAGCCATAAATACTTTTCCACCTGCATCGCTGGCCGTAACCGAGTAGCTGAAACCTGGGTTGATAGAATAAGCACCGTATTCGCCTGCCTTATTGATGGCAATAAAACCAACTTGGAAGTTTTTGGCTTTTTCGGGATTTATCTTTACCAAACGCTCGATTGCACCTTTGCAGGCTTCTTCGGGCGATTTGCCCATTCGCATCATTTCTACCACCAAGTGCGTGCCTGCAATACGAATCACTTCTTCGCCTTGCCCCGACGATACGGCCGCACCGATTTCATTATCAACAAAAAGACCAGCCCCAATAATTGGTGAGTCACCCAAACGACCTTTCATCTTAAAGCCCATGCCGCTTGTCGTACAAGCTCCCGAAAGATTTCCCGAAGCATCTAAGGCAATCGTTCCCATCGTATCGTGATTGAAAGAGCCATCTTCAAATTTATTCGGAGCAAAAGGCCCGTGACCTTCTTTCTTTTGTCCTTTACTTTGTTGTTGCTCAATGTTTATCACGGGTTTATACTCCGATTTTTTGAGCCATTCTTTGTAACTTTTTTCGGCATCGGCCGAGAGTTTATCGGGTTCCAGTTTAAAACCATTGGCCAATGCAAATTGCTGAGCTCCTTCGCCTACTAAAAATACGTGAGGCGTAAGTTCCATTACCTTACGAGCCACCGAAATTGGGTGTTTGATACGTTGTAAATAGGCTACCGCACCGCAGTTGGCGTGTTCGTCCATGATACAGGCATCGAGTGTTACTTTTCCATCACGGTCGGGGTTTCCACCCAAGCCTACGCAGCAGTTGATTGTGTCCTCGATTGAGTTTGCTCCTGCTTCTACGGCATCTAAGGCACGACCATTTTTTTCTCGCAAAATCTTCCATGCTACGGCATTTACGGGCAAGCCGCTATCCCAAGTCGAGACAACGATGGGCTTTTGTGCAGTAACGGTTTTTTTTGCCAATGCTTTACTAACAGATAAAAACGGTAAACTCAGTACCGACCAGTGTAAAAAGTTTCTTCTTGATTGCATAGTTTGTTGAATTGTTGTTCGGGTATTGGGTTTATTGGTGAAATGGTTATTGGTTACTTGTAAATTGGTTATTTGTTTCACAGTGTATTAGTTTTCCAACAAGTTTGTACCAGTGACTGGTATACCAATTAACCAGTTTACTAATCCACTCAATCACGATGTTTTTAAAAGAGATTCCACAACGTAGGCATGTACACCAAATATTTTGGCATCTTCGCTGAGTTGTGATATTTCGATACTTAAATCTTCTTTGAAATCAGTCAAACAGTATTTATTAATAGCGTGTTCGATTGGATTAACAATGAGTTTCTGAGCCTTCGATAAAACCCCATCAATAATGATAATTTGTGGGTTGAATAAATGCACGGCAATCGAAAGTCCTTTTCCGAGTTCAAGTCCGATGTTATGAATAATATCAATCGCAAAGCCGTCACCTTGTTGAGCGGCGTCAATTACCATTTCGAGGTTGATATTTTCGAGCGAATCTTTGTATTCACCCAGTTTCGATACTTGCCCATTTCGCAGGCCTTCTTTAATACTTTTCAGCAATGAAGATGCCGATGTGATGGTATCCAAACACCCTACTTTTCCACAGCTACAAAGTACGCCATCAGGATTTACCTGTATGTGTCCAAGCTCACCCGCAAACCCCGATGCTCCATCAAAAATTTCGCCATTTAATACAATTCCCAAGCCAATTCCCCAGTCAACGTTCACTGAAAGTACATGAGATTTATCCTTTGCCAAGCCAAAGTGATATTCGCCAAAAGCGGTTGCTTTTGAATCGTTTATCACGAAAGTTGGTAAATTATAGTGATTTTCGATGAGTTTTCCAAGCGACACATTTTGGCTATTTAGGCTCTTGTAGGTATAATTGATGCCCGTTTTTTTATTAACTAAACCAGGTATTGCCACACCAAGTGCAATAATTTCTCTTCCTTTTGTAACTTTTTGTTCTACAACATTATCAACCAGTTGGAAAAGTGTCTCAAGAAATGAAGGATTGTTTTTGAGTTGTAAATCGAATACTTGTGAAAAAACGATTTCGTTTTTTAGATTCAGTACTGCAATACGAGTATCGTGTGTATTTATATCGAGTGTTAATACAAAATTTTTATTGGGATTGATACCATAAATGGCTGGGCGACGGCCTTGTTTTGAGATTGCAAAACCTGTTTCCGAAATCCACTTTTCTTCAACAAGCTCATCAATCAAAGCCGTGATGGAAGGAATACTAATGTGCAGTGAATTAGAGAGTTCGGCAATCGTATTTTTGTTGTTGAAATAGAGGTCATGTAAGATGCCTTTTTTCTGTCGGTTTTTCTTGATATCTACAACAGACTCACGGCTGTTTCCTTCTACTTCCATTTCGGCAATAGGTTCAGTTTTAGATGATAACATAGTAGTTTAGGTAATAATAGGTTTAGTTCTGATAAATGATTAAGCAATTTATCAAATAATTGCAAACCATTATCTTTAATTATCTTAATAATTTCTATTTTATTAAAGATAATTTAATTGATTACTTAAAGTAAATGACATATTTTAATAAAAACAAATAAAATATAGCTATAAATTAAAAAAAATTAGTGTTTTACCTATTTTTAATTAAATTATTAAATTTGTTTTGTGCAATCGTTTGTCTCGGGCGTATTTTTCAACATTTACATTGATATACTACAAAAATAGGCATTTGGTCGAAATATCTTTTAAAAACATTCATTTACAGAATGCCAATGTGAATCGAATTGCTTATTTTTAAAGTCCAAATTTATCTTAATACTATTCAATCAATAAAAAATTATGGTTCTAAGTAAACTCCTAAAAAGCAAACTCGTTTGGGCTTCGGCATCAACTATTTTGATTGTCTCCTGTGCTAAATTTGGGAAGAAAGAGAAACCTTTGGTTATCAACGAAGACCCCACAAAGGCCGTTGCTAAGGCCAAAGAAATTCGTGAGAAAACAGCAGTTAAATTAACCGATGGCATACAAATGACTCTTTGGGCATCGGACTCGCTCGCACCTGACCCCGTTGCGATGTCGATTGATGACCAAGGACGTGTCTATCTGATTCGTACGAACCGCCAAAAAAACTCAGAATTTGATATTCGTGGTCACCGCGATTGGATGACCGAATCTATCGGACTTCAAACCGTCGAAGACCGTCGTGCGTTTTTGCATAAAACGTTTGCTCCCGAGCGAAGTAAAGAAAACGAATGGCTTAAAGACGTAAACGAAGATGGAAGCCACGATTGGAAAGATTTGGCCGTAGAAAAAGATGAAGTTTGGCGTTTGGAAGATACAAATGGCGATGGAATTGCCGATAAATCTATGCGTGTATTGAATGATTTCTTTGAGGAAATCACCGACGTAGCGGGTGGACTTTTGGTGCGTGGCACCGAAATGTTTATCGGTATTGCTCCTGACCTTTGGCGAGTGAAAGATACCAACGGTGATGGTATTTTTGATAAGAAAACTTCAATAAGCCACGGCTATGGTGTGCATATTGGTTTTAGTGGACACGGAATGTCGGGCGTGACCGAAGGCCCAGATGGACGTATTTACTGGAATATTGGTGATATTGGTGCTAATATTACAACTTCTGATGGTAGAAAATTTGAGCATCCAAATTCAGGAATTATCGCTCGTTCGAATCCTGATGGTAGCGATTTTGAGATTTTTGCGGCAGGTTTACGCAATACGCACGAGTTTGTTTTTGATGAATACGGAAACCTGATTTCGTCGGATAACGATGGCGACCACCCTGGCGAAAGCGAGCGTTTGGTTCACGTGGTTGAAGGCTCTGATGCGGGCTGGCGTTCGAACTGGCAGTACGGAAAATACACCGACCCTAAAAACAATAAATTCAACGTTTGGATGGATGAAAAACTTTTCAAACCACGTTGGGACGGCCAAGCAGCGTATATCATTCCGCCAATTATGAATTATCATAATGGCCCAACGGGCATGGTTTATAACCCAGGTACTGCTTTGGGTTCTGATTGGAAAAATAAATATTTCTTGGTTGAGTTTGTCGGTACGCCTACTCGTTCACACATTTGGTCGTTTGGTTTGAAACCAAAAGGTGCTTCGTTTGTACTTGATGGCGAAAAAGACGTAGTGAGCGGAATTTTGCCAACGGGTATTAAGTTTGGCCCCGATGGTGCTTTATACGCTGCCGACTGGATTAATGGCTGGGATACTAAAAATTACGGTAGAGTTTGGAAGTTAGATGTTACAAAAGAGAAAAACGACCTCGAAGCACTCAGAAAAGAGACAAAACGCCTCATTCAGCTTGATTATACTGCCCAAACCGATGCCGCACTCTACGACCTACTTTCAAACGTAGATATGCGTATCCGCCAAAAAGCACAGTTTGAATTGGCCAATCGTGGACAAAAAGGTTTTTTACAATTACACAAAGCTATCGAAAAAAGCGAAAATCAATTAGCTCGTATTCATGGTATTTGGGGAGTTGGGCAATTAGTACGTCAAAATAAAGATAGTAAAGGTGCTACTTTAGTATTTTTACCATTATTGAAAGATAAAGACGAAGAGATTATTGCTCAAGCAGCAAAAATCATTGGCGATATCAGACTCGAAACAGCAAGTAGCGAATTAATACCTTTGTTAAAAAGTAAAAATCCACGCATTCAGTTCTATGCAGCCGAGGCTTTGGGCAGAATCGCTTACCAAGATGCTGTTGCTCCATTGATTCAGATGCTCGATGCCAATAATGACGAAGACGTTTATTTGCGTCATGCAGCAGTTTTGGCACTTTCTCGCATCGGAAAAGTTGAGCCAATCGTGGCTTTGGCTAATAACCCGAGTAAGGCACTTCGTACGGCAGCGGTTTTGGTTTTACGCAGAATGAAAAACGATAATATCGCTCTTTTCTTGAATGATAAAGATGAATATATCGTAACCGAAGCCGCTCGTGGCATCAACGATGATTTATCAATTCCTGCGGCATTACCTGCTTTGGCGGCTACTTTGGCCGAAACTCGTTTCACGTCTGAGCCATTGCTTCGCCGTGCTATCAATGCAGCTTTGCGTGTGGGTTCGCCAAAAGAGCTTGATTTATTGATTGCTTTCTCGACTCGTACCGACATTAAAGATAACATCAAAGCGGAAGCTTTAGCCACGCTCGGAACATGGGCAAATCCATCGGTTTTGGATAGAGTGGATGGCCGTTATCGTGGAGTTTTAGTGCATGATGGAGCTTTGGTGAAAACGAAGATTCAGCCGTATATTGGTAATTTCTTAAAAGAAACCAATGCCGAAACACTCATTACAATGGCTGGTTTGCTTTCAGAATTGAATATTACCGAATTTAACAGTCAATTAGCTAATATTTATAATACTTCAGAAAACGCCAAAGTAAGAGCGGCGGTTTTACCTGCCTTGAATAAACTAAATTATACGGATTTAGAAGCGTCAATCAAAAAAGGCATGGACGATAAAGACGAAAGCGTTCGTACAGTAGCCTTGAGTTTGTTGAATAATAACAATGTCTCGAAAGAAAGTTTACCAGCACTTGTAAAGACAATTTTTACGAAAGGAAGTATCAGAGAACAACAACAAATTTTGATGGTTTTAGGTAAACTGACTATTGATAAAACGCAGGAAGTTTTATCGGGTTTGATTGACCAATTGAAAGAAAAACAATTATCACCAAATGTTTCGTTGGAGTTAAGAGAAGCCGTTGATGCCTCGGGGTCAGATGCTCTAAAAACTAAAATTGCGGCAGTAAAACCGAGTGCTTCGTTGATGGATGAATACATGGAGTCGCTCTTTGGTGGAAATCGAAATAACGGACGTAATATTTTCAATAATAACTCTACTGCTCAGTGTGTGCGTTGCCACAATATGAGTGGAGAAGGTGCGTCGGTTGGGCCAAATCTTTCTAAAATAGGTGGAACACTCAGCCGTGAGCAAATCTTGCAAGCACTCATTGAGCCAAGTGCCAGACTTTCGCCAGGCTTTGGAACAGTTTCTTTAAAATTAAAAGATGGTCAGGAAGTAACAGGAACACTCGCCAAAGAAAATGCCGAAGAATTAGTAATCACTACTTCCGATGCTGAGCCTTTGGTCATTCCAGTTTCACGCATTGCCAAACGAGAAAATATGCCATCGAGTATGCCGCCAATGGGTAGTTTACTCTCAAAACGAGAAATTCGTGATGTGGTAGAATTTTTATCGAATTTGAAATAAAAAATCAAGAAACGTTCAGTAACTTAGTTTATTGAACGTTTCTTTTTTTATAAGCATTTCTCCATGAAACGAATACTCGTATTTGCTCTGTTTTTAGCTACCTATGTTGGCTTTGCTCAAGGCCCAAAGGTATTAATCGTGACGGCTCACCCCGACGACGAAACGATGTTTCCTGCAACAATCTTTAAGATTACGCACGAAATGAAAGGTACAGCCGACTTAGCCTTGATTACTGATGCTTCGGGCGGCTACAATGGCTTGGTGGCTTCGTCGTATTACGGAAAAAATTTGACTGATTCGGCCACGGGACGAACGTTTTTGCCTTTGCTTCGTAAGAAAGAATTGTTTTGTTCGGGCGAAGTAATGGGCATTCAGAATTTCTTTTTTTTCGACCAAATTGATGATTTCTATCAACTCGACCCACTACCATTTTTGGCGGGACAACGATGGGATATTGATTTCTGTGACCGTAAATTGGATAAGATTTTGAAAGACGGACAATACGATTATGTTTTCTGCCTGATTCCGAGTGCTGAGCAACACGCCCATCATAAAACAGCTTCGATTTTAGCTCTGCGAGCCGTTCAGCGAATGAGAGAAGGGAATCGACCCGTGATTTTGGGCGGGCGTTCGCTCAACAAAAATTATACGTATTCTTTTTCTCAGTTAGAGGCTTACCCCGAAACGAAGATTTCAGCATCAGCCCCTGTTTTTTATTTCGACCGCTCTTTTGGTTTTGGCGAAAACAATCAACACAGCTACATGATTGTGGCCGATTGGGTAAAGGCTTGCCATAAATCGCAGAGTGGAGATATGAATAATTCGATGCACAAAGGCGAACTCGAAACCTTTTGGTATTTTGATATTAATGGAAATAATCAAGTAGAATCAACGAAAGCCTTCTTTGAGGATTTACGCAAGAGCGGCTTTCCGACAAAATAAGTTTAAAAAAATCATCTATTCATACCTATCCTTTTTTATTATGAAAAATCAACTTTCTCGCCGTGATTTCATGGCAATTACACCAATGGCTACGCTTGGCTTGGTATTGAGCAAACGCTCTACTAATTGGCTCGATAAACCTAATTCAAAATTCAATGGTGTACAGATTGGGGCTATTACGTATTCGTTCAGAAGTATGCCGCATGACATTGACCAATTATTGCAGTTTTGTATTGATTGTAATGTGAGTGCTATCGAAATGATGGGCGACCCTGCCGAAGATTTTGCAGGAAAACCTAAGAATCCGAATCCGTTTAGAATGGGGCCGCCACCACGCCAAACTGCTGGCCAACCACCCCAACGTCCACAAATGACCGAAGAGCAAAAAGCTCAAATGGCCGAATATAATAAAACAGTGGCAGCATGGCGAGCAACTGCTTCGATGGATAAATTCAAAGAAATTCGTAAGAAATTTAATGATGCAGGCGTAACGATTTATGCCTTCAAGCCCAATGCTTTTGGAGCAAATAATTCAGATGCAGAGATAGAATACGGAATGAATGCCGCCAAAGCTTTGGGAGCAACTTCGGTAACTTTAGAATTACCAACCGACTCGGCTCAAACAAAACGATTGGGCGATTTTGGCTCAAAACATAAGATTTATGTGGGTTATCATGCACATTTACAGGCAACTGACTCACTTTGGGACGAAGCTTTGAGTCAATCGCCGTATAACTCACTCAATCTTGACTGCGGGCATTACATTGCAGTTGGTGGAAAGAACACAAAAGAATCATTATTGGCCTTAATTGAAGCAAAACACGACCGCATCACGAGTATGCACATCAAAGACCGCACCGCCGACGGCAAAGGAAACTTAGAGTGGGGCAAAGGCGACACTCCGCTCAGAGAGATTTTGACTTTGATGAAAACTAAGAAGTATAAATTCCCTGCAACGGTTGAGTTAGAATACGAAATTCCAGAGGGTTCAAATGCCGTAAAAGAAGTGGCCAAATGCGTAGCTTATGCGAAGGGTTTGTTGGCTTAATGAAAATAAATTGGTAAGTAGGACTTTGAACCTACTTACCAAACTATATTGTAATGTTGTAACTTTAATATGAGTAATGAATCAACCAACGTATAAAATTCAAGTAAATGAGGAAAATACTTACAGTTTCATAAGTATAGGGAGAAAAGGTTTGATATTAAAGGTTGTTAGATTTGATGAAATTGAACCTACCATTTTTAATTTAGGCTTTGGTGACTTTGACTTTGAAAA
>JALQYE010000094.1:0-242 GCA_023254245.1 Emticicia sp. | reverse complement strand
GAGCACCGCAGTGTCTTTTTTAGATTCGTTGATTCGGCCACGTTTTTTCCTGTCAAAATTTCCGAGTACAATATCTTCATCGCCATCGGCATCGAGGTCGGCGGTATCCATCACAAGCCAATTTCCTGCGTTTACTTCGTTGATTGATGTAGCCGAAAAGGCAAACTTTCCTTTGTTTTCGAGGTAAACAAAACCCTCTTTGGGCTGATTCTTGAAGTCAGGGAAATAGGCAATGGTAGCAA
>JALQYE010000093.1:14583-16284 GCA_023254245.1 Emticicia sp. | reverse complement strand
ATAATTTTGGTGAGTTTGAATTTAAAAGTAGTTCCTTTGTCGATTTTGCTCGTGACCGTAATTTTTGAATTATGGGCGTTTAGGATATGCTTCACAATGGCCAATCCGAGGCCTGTTCCGCCTGTATCACGTGAGCGACTTTTATCGACTCGGTAGAAACGCTCGAAAATGCGAGAAATATGTTCGGGTTGAATACCTGGCCCGTCGTCTTCGACTGACACATGAAAATGCTTTTTATCTTCTTCTATTTCAACCACTACTCTTCCATTGTCTTTGCCATATTTAATAGCATTATCAATGAGGTTGGTTAAAACTTGCGTAATTCGCTGTTTATCAGCTTTTACGAGTGCCTTTTCGATAGTTTTAGGCTTAATTTTGAGTACTACACCACGGCTTTCGGCTTTGTGTTCGAGCTGCTCGAATATTTCCTGCGTGATAATCTTGAGGTCAATTTGCTCGAAGTGCATTTTCAAATCGCCTTTTTCTACTTGCGAGAGTGTCACTAAATCTCGCACCAGTGCATCGAGTCCATCAATGCTCTTGGCGGCACGATTCAAGAAACGGTCGAGCGTTTTGGGGTCGTCTTTTGCTCCATCAATGAGGGTATGAATAAAACCCTGTGCGGCAAAAATGGGTGTTTTAAGTTCGTGCGATACATCGGCCAAAAACTCTCTTCTGAACTGTTCCATCTTTTTCAACTCTTCGATTTCGGTTTGTTTCTTGGCCACATACGTCGAAATCTCAGTATTGAGTTTTTTGATGGGATTTACACTTTTCAACAAACTTTTTCTCGAAATATCGAAATCACGAATTTTGAGTTGTTGAATGGTTTTTGAAATTTGTTCTACTTCCCGAAAAACCAAAATATCAATCGTGTAAAAAACTAAAAAGAAGGTAGCAAAAAAACATGCTACACCTACCACAAAAAGCATAGCCACCGTAACATCAGGTACAAAGCTTAGAAATGCTACTGATATGAGCGTAATAAATACTGCTAAGAAAAAAGCAATGATTCGAGGACTAAAAGACATGCTAAATTCGGATAATTTACTGTAAAGGTAACTGATAATTAATGATTTATCATCGAAATTACGCTTCGTCAGTAAACATATAGCCCACTCCTTTGAGGGTTTTTATGAAATTTTCGCCTACTTTTTCACGTACTTTACGGATGTGTACATCAATCGTACGCTCAACTACATATACATCGGCTCCCCAAATTTTCTGCAAAATTTCGTCACGACTAAATACTTTATTAGGGTATTGGGCAAGAAAAGATAATAATTCAAATTCTTTTTTGGGCAAAACAATAACATTTCCGTCGGCTTTCGTGACGGTGTAATTTAAACGATTAATTGATAATCCCGCAATTTCGAGCGTGTCGCCTGCATCAGTTTTTTGGGCTTCACGTCTGAAAAACGCATTGATGCGGCTCATCAGTGCACGTGGCTTGATGGGTTTATTGATGTAATCATCGGCTCCGAGCTCAAATGCGGCTACTTCCGAATACTCTTCCGAACGAGCCGTAAGGTAAAGAATAAATGTATTTTTTAGCTCGGGCATCGTGCGAATTATACGGCCGACTTCAATACCATCAAAAAAAGGCATCATAATATCAAGAATTACTAAATCGGGGAGGAATTCTTTCGCAATTTCGATTGCTTTTTTTCCATCGGGAGCAGACGCTACCTTATAGCCTTC
>JALQYE010000093.1:0-14483 GCA_023254245.1 Emticicia sp. | reverse complement strand
ACTAAATCGGGGAGGAATTCTTTCGCAATTTCGATTGCTTTTTTTCCATCGGGAGCAGACGCTACCTTATAGCCTTCTTTTTCGAGATTATAGACTAATAATTCTACAATATCGGCTTCGTCGTCAACTACTAAAACACGGTGAGCAAGACTCATAAGTAGTAATTTTATTTGTTGGTGTAATTTACTCCTGCAAAGGTAAGGTTAAAAAAACGTTAGGTATATTAAGCCAATGTTAAATCTTATCGAAATAGGCAATTCTGAATAAAAATTAAGCACTTTTAGGCAATAAAACAAGAGTTTCGGTGGAAATAAAATCGAATGTATATCTTTGTGCCGAAATAATAGAATGAAAAAATGGGATTAGAAATTGAAAGAAAGTTTTTGGTAAATCACGAGAAATGGGCAGTAGCCGAAAAACCAAAAGCGGAATTTTACCGACAAGGTTACTTACTGACAGACCCCAGTAAAACTATCAGAGTACGAGCAACGGACACGAAGGGTTTTATGACAATTAAGGGGAAATCGGAGGGAGCAACTCGTGCCGAATTTGAGTACGAGATACCGAAAGAAGAGGCTATTCAACTATTGGATATGTTTGCAGTTTCGGACTTGACCAAGTACCGATATAAAGTAATTTTTGCCGAAAAACTGTGGGAAGTTGATGTTTTTTTAGATGAAAACGAAGGATTGATTGTGGCCGAAATAGAGCTTTCGAGCGAAGACGAATCATTTGAGCTACCTGAATGGGCCGCCGAAGAAGTAACGGGTGAAAAGAAATATTATAATTCTAATTTATCTACTTTGCCGTTTAGCAAATGGTAAATCGTAACGATTAAAAAAGTGGCACGAATTTACATCCGTGCCACTTGTAGTTTATATTTCCACCTTCAAAACCCCAAAAGCTTCGGGTCGGTGAAAACGAGGAACGGCTCCACTCATGGTCGGGCTCCAACACAAATACGCACACGTAGCGGGCGTGCCAGACCAATCAGGTTTCGTATGCGATTTTAGCGAGATTATTCTATAAAAATTCACACGGTAAGTGTTTTTCTTACCACCCAATAATACCCACGGAATTTGCATTTTTCCTGACCAGCTATCGGCCGTTTTGCTCACCGAATGAATGATTTTTGCATCCTCATGACTCACAAAATCACAACTTTTGGGGGCTTCTTTGGTTGGATTTTCTATCCATCCCGCAAAAAGAGCGTTGTTGGGGTTAATTTCTACTTCTAAATAACGAGTAGGAGTAGCTGAGCCTTCGGCAATGAAAAGCTCAAAAACTTCTTGATTATACATTTCGCTATTGTGTTTTGTGTAGGAATTTTGTGCCACAAAAGGGTTTTGCAGGCAGCTGAATTCGATACTCAAATATTGGTCGTCAGCTTTTAGTTTTACTTCGGTTGTTTGGCTCGAAACTTTGCCGTCGGTGGCATTTTTAAAGTGTGTTTCTTCAAGTTTTGTCCAAGTGTTTTTTGGTAATTGGATAGTTGGGGTAGCTGTCATAGCAAATAAAATAAAGTATAAAATATGGAGCATAAAATAGATAAATTTACCAAACATACGTAGCCACCGAACCCGCATCGAGTGTGGTAGTTACCTGTTTGTTATGATAACGGATATTGAATTCTTGAGCTTTTCCGCCTTCGTTTTGCACAATCAGCACAGTTTTGCCCGATGGTGTTTTGAAGGCTACATTCGGCAATGACATCGTGGTATTTGAGGCAATACGCACCGAATTGGGACGAACAAACTTTGAAGCGTGAGCAATGATGTAATAGGCAGGATTTCGTGTAATGTTTTGTCCAATCGTAATGGCTCCGAGGCAAGCCGTACAACCACCGTCAGTGAAAGGCTTTTGTTGTGGGTCTGCGGCCAAATTCCACTCTAAAACGGTTTTGCACCAATTGCGTGAAGCACCGATAACTAAATTTTTGATGTGCCACGAAAAATCTCCTGCAAAATTGCCTGGTGCTCCAATCCATTGTTCGGTAAAATAGAGGTTCTTATCGGGGTGAGCCTCGTGTACGCTTCTGATGTTTTCTACACTTCCACCGTATAAATGAAAGGCCGAGCCATCAATGTATTTGCGGGCTTCTGCATCATTCAAGACACTAATTGGATAATCGGGGCGGTCGGCGTTATGGTCATAAATAATGATTTTTGTTTTGATTTTGGCTTGCTGAAAAATAGGCCCTAAACTTTTTTTGACAAAAGTGGCTTGGGCATCTTGCGGCATCAACAAACTTGGATTATTACCTGGGTGAAGTGGTTCATTCTGAATCGTGAGGGCATGAATCGAAATTCCCTCTTTTTTCATTTCTTGTATATATTTTGTTAAATAACGAGCATAAACATCGTAGAATTCGGGTTTTAGGCTTCCTCCCTTTGAGTTATTGTTGGTCTTCATCCAAGTAGGTGGCGACCACGGCGACCCCAGAATTTTAATTTGGGGATTGATGGCTAAAATCTCTTTTAGTATAGGAATTAAATGTTTTTTGTCTTCGGCTAAACTAAATTTACTGAGTTTTGGGTCGGTTTCGCCCGTAGGTAGTTCATCATAAGAAAAAACGTGGTCGTCGAGGTCAGATGCTCCCACGCTTATACGTAAATAACTTACGCCAATATTATTACCATCGGTGGCAAAGAGTTCTTTTAGTATTTTCGCTCTTTCGGGGGCATTCATTTGGCTGAAAAGCATCGTACTTCCGCCCGTAAGTGTGTAACCAAAGCCATCCATTTGCTGAAAAACCTTGCTATCATCTACATAAATACTGGGCGAAGTATTGCTGATTTTATCAAAGATGAGCGTACTTGATTGTTTCTGAAATAAGGCAGATTTATCGGTTTTAGTAAGCCATGTTTCTACATTTTGAGCATTTACCTGTAAGACCCACACACACAGCAAAAGAACTGAAAGTTTTTTCATTGTAGTTTTGGTTGAATATAGAATTGCAAGTTACATAAAATGATTGTTTATTGAAATTTGGAATAGGAGATTTAGTATCTACCAACAAAAAAGTGAGATACCTTTTACGGCACCCCACTCGTTTTTACCAAACCATTGTAAACCAAAATTTATTGTCGGCTCGCTACTTCTCTTTTTGGAAGCATTTTCTTGCTGCGAGTCTTTACTATTTTTATCTGCGGAACTGGCTTTTTTTCTGAAACTTCAGCCTGTACTATCGGTGTTGGAATTGGCGGAGTTTCGGGTTTCACTTCGGCTGTGATTGATGCTGAAGTGGGCTGTTCGACGCTCGTTGTTGGTTCGGGCGTTGTGGAGGCAGCCGAAATTTCAACCTTCGGAGTAACTGTACTCACTTTTGCCACTCGTTCGCTAACACCACTTTCGGCTCTGAAGGCTTCACATTGTTTGATGGCATCATCAATCTCTTTATGGTTCCAGCCATCGGCTTTACCCTGTTCGTAGAGCGAAATCGCTTTTTCGAGCATTAGGTTTACTTCTTTTGCCGAGTTTTGTTTCAAAGCCAATTTATGCCAATAGGTTGCTTCTTCGATTGACATCTGCGGGAGCATTGGTGCATGAAAATCATCAGGGTTTATTTCGAGTAATTCACGTAGCTTGGTTTTAGCATCATAATATTGCTTGGCGGCACGTAAATCGAGAAATTGTTTCGTGAGCGAAATGGCCGTATTACAGCGTTGAGCAAATTGGTTTTCGCTCAGATTGGTGCCATAAAGATTACGGTATAAAAAGAATGCCTTGTAATAATCGCCTTTTTGGAAAAGTTCGTCGGCGTAAGCACGGTGTGTTTGTGAGAAGCTAACAAGTGGGAAAAATAACCCCACAAGAAGCATACGATTCATGGTTTTAAAGTACTTGTTCATTGTCTTTTAAAATAATTATGGGAAAGGACAAGTCAAGGTACAATCATCGTATCGAAAGGGATTTTTATGAGTAATGTTTTTTTAGGTATTTAAACATAAAACGCCCCAATAGGGGGCTTTATTATATTTGCTCCGAAAACAATCAACAGAATCGGGTTAATTACTGGCCCGATTCTGTTGAAAAAATCAAATTTTTGTCAAGTGCATAAGCGTAGCCAAGCCCCTGATAGTGCGGCGTGAAGTACCTTTAATAAATACTTCGCCCGCTATTTCGGCTACGTGTTTTTCTCGGTCAACACTCATTACCGTGAATATTACTTCATATTCGGTATCGACAAACATTGGGAAAAGATACTCAGTTTCTTGTTTCATATATACTGAGCCTTCACCTGGAAATTCCATGCCCAAAATACGAGTAAACACACTACTGCTTAGATGCCCATGAATAATCGGACGCTTGAAACGAGTAGTAGCAGCAAACTCAGCATCAAGATGCAAAGGGTTTTTATCGCCTGTTACTTCCGCGAATTTAATAACATCTTCTTGCGTAAAACTAAAAGTCTGGCTGTAAGTATCGCCTATTTTTAAAAGCATAATGAGTTCGTGTTTTCTTGAATAATCGTCAAAAATAGTAAAAAAGTAAGCATACTAAAAAGAGTAAGTGGTTTTATCTTCAACCAATATATATATAATATCAATCAATCGAGACTTGAATATGGACAAACGTTTGCAATCATATTATTTGCCTATATGTGGCTTTTATGTTAATTTTTGAAGAATATTTTGTAGAAAAACAATTTTTATAACTATTAGGAATTGGTATAAAAATGCTATTTTTGACTGATGTTAATGATAACTAAAACAAAGTATTTAGGAAATAAAACCATCCAATCTATTCAAAACAAAACTACAAAACTTATGATGACACCCCTCAAAAAACTGGGGCTTATGATGCTTTGCCTCTTTTTGACCAATCAAGCGTTCTCGCAAGCAACTATTCCATTACCCGAACACCCCCGCCCAGACTTTGAACGCTCCGAATGGCTTAATTTAAACGGAAATTGGGATTTTGAATTTGATAAAAAAGATGAAGGCGAAAAAGCTCAGTGGTTTAAAGGTACAAAGAAATTTACAAAAACAATCTCTGTGCCTTTTCCGTGGGGTTCTCCGCTTTCGGGCGTAAAAGATGAGGCCGATATTGCGTGGTACAGCAAGAAAATTACGATAAAACCCGAATGGAAAGGCAAACGAATTTTTGTGACTATTGGTGCATCAGACTGGAAAACAACTGTTTGGTTCGATGGTAAAGAACTGGGCAGCCACGAAGGTGGATACACGCCTTTTTCGTTTGAGTTAACTAACTTAAAACACGGAACTGCCCAAAATTTAATAATTAGAGTCGATGACAAGCGTCGTGATTTTACACTATACGGAAAACAAGGCTACGGAAACGCTCGTGGACTTTGGCAAACGATTTACGTAGAAGCTCGTGGACAAAATTTCTTAGATGCAGTGCATTTTACGCCAGATATTGACAAAAATCAGGTCCAAGTAAAGGCATATTTATCAGCAGCAGCCACCAAAGACCTTGATTTAGAATTGACGATTAACGGAAATCAGAAGATTTCGATTCGTGAAACTTTCCCAAAAGGTGCAACACAACATACGTTTACCGTGCCAATTTCTTCACCAAGATTATGGACGCTCGAAGACCCGTACCTGTACGAAACAAATGTAAAACTGGCCGATGACGAAGTGAAATCATATTTTGGAATGCGTAAGATTTCGACCGTAAATTTGCCCAATACTAATTATAAATACATCGCCCTAAATAATAAGCCAGTTTATATGCAATTGGCTCTCGACCAATCGTATCACCCAACGGGTTTTTATACGTTCCCGACCGATGAATTTATGAAAAACGAAATCCTTTTGGCTCGAAACATTGGGTTGAATGGCATCCGTACGCACATCAAAGTAGATGTGCCTCGTAAACTTTATTGGGCCGATAAATTGGGCGTTTTGGTAATGTCAGACTTGCCGAATTTCTGGGGCGAACCCGACAAAAACGCTCAAAGAGAATCGGAGTATACGCTTCACGAAATGATAAAACGTGATTATAATCACCCTGCCATTTTCTCATGGATTACCTTCAACGAAACGTGGGGGCTAAGAACAAAGCAAGAAGTTAATGGCAAAAAACAAAGTATTTACTTGCCCGAAACCCAAAAATGGGTAGCATCGGTATATCGTTTGGCGAAGTCGCTTGATGCTACTCGTTTGGTTGAAGATAATTCGATTTGCTGCGGAGCTGGTCATACCGAAACCGATATTAATTCATGGCACGAATATTTGCCAGGCTCGGGTTGGGAAAAACATTTGAAAGAAATCGACGAAAAAACGTATGTAGGCAGCCAGTTTCATTACGAAAAAGGTTACACCCAAACCGATGTGCCGAATATCAACTCAGAGTGTGGCAATGTTTGGGGCTATGAAGGCAGCACGGGTGATGTAGATTGGAGCTGGGATTATCACCGAATGATAAATACATTCAGAAAATACCCCAAAATTGCAGGTTGGCTGTATACGGAGCATCACGATGTGATTAATGAATGGAATGGCTATTTCCGATTCGACCGCTCAGAAAAAGAAACAGGTGTGGGCGAATTGGTCGAGGGTATGGGCATCAAAGATTTTCATTCCGATATCTATATTTCGGCAGGAAACGAAATCAGCAAAAGCGTAAAACTTAAAGAAGAAGTAAGCGTACCTTTATATCTTTCGGTAATGACCGATAAAGATTTAGGAAAAAGCCTAAACTTGAAAGTACAATTATACGGTTATGATGCTTTGGGACAGAAAAAAACGTGGGGAAGCCTAACTAAAACGATTCCGTATCAAGCATGGGCTCAGAAAGAACTTGAACCCATAAAATTGACCATGCCCGATGAAAAATCGGTAGTGATTGCAGCCATGATTTTGGAAGATAACGCTGGTAATGTTGTACACCGCAATTTTACAACATTTATCGTTGAAGGTAATGCCCCAACCGAAATGACACTTTTGAGTGGCAAAAAAGCTAAATTAATAAGCATTGAGCCAAAAAACTTTAGCGATGCCCGTTGGAGTAAAAAACAATGGAATGTGCTTGACGGACTAAAAGTAAACGGTGCGGGAAGTGGCTATTTTGAATACAAAATCAAAGTACCAACTGATTCAAAAATCGAAAGTGCTTCGTTTGTGGCAGAGGTTTCATCGAAACAACTCTTCGCCAAAGACAAAGAAAACTCACAAATAAAAGATACTGATTATATGCTGGGAGCAAAAGCTGAGCCGAGCCAAAACAAAAATGCGTATCCGATGACCGATACTTCACGCTACCCGAGTGCGGTTTCGGTAAAAATCAACGGTGTTTTTGCAGGAAGATATGACCTCAGCAACGACCCAGCCGACCATCGTGGTATTTTATCATGGCATAATCAACCACAAGATAAAAAACTCTACGAGGCAGGTTCGTATGGCTATCGTTTGGGCGTAAATATCCCACAAAAAGCCCTCGAAGTAGCTCGTACGACGGGCGAATTAATCATCAGACTCGAAGTAGATGAAAGCCTCGCAGGAGGTTTGGCTATTTACGGAGATAAGTTTGGCCGTTACCCAATGAATCCTACAGTGGTTTTGGTAGTGGAGTAGTGACTGGTGGACTTGTGATTGGTTATTGGGAAATTGGTTACTTGTGATTGGTTTTAAAACTCAAACGGCTGTCAATCTAAAATTGACAGCCGTTTGAGTTTTAATTGAACCAGTAACTAATTTCAATTTCCTTTCGGAGCAGGGTTTATCGTTACTTCCACTGGCTTTCTTGGGGTTGCTACCGAAGGAGACACTACCGACGACGACGAATTTGCTTGCGGCGAAACGCTTGGTTGTTTGGTTTCAACCATTATTGGTGCCGTTGTTTCTTCCATCGGTACTTTTGTTTCTTTTATCGAAGCCTCGCATTGTTTGATAGCCGTAATAGATTCTTCCATCAAGCCTTCTTTGGCAGCTTGATAATAAAAAGCCATAGCTCGCTTGAGCATATCAGCCGTAGCGGCGGGCGTACGCTGACGCATTGCCAATCGCTGTAATTCAGCTCCTTGTGCCAACGTAATATGAGCAATCTGCCCACGATTGGGGTCATTCGGATTCAAACTCACCAACTCCAAAAGATTTTCTTTGGCGGGTGCATATCTTTGTAGAGCAAAATAATCTTTGAATTTTTTGGTCAGATAGAGTGCGTGCGAACTATTTTTTATTTGCTCACTAATTTGGCTCGACGCCTCAAATTCTGGTAAATTTGCACATTCACGGTACTTAAAGAAAGCATCCCAGTAGCGACCTGACTTGAAATAAGTATCGGCTTCATCGAGCATATAGGCACGAGATACTTGAGCATTACTGGCCAATGGCAGTAAAATAATCCAAGAATTGAGTGTAATAAACCGAAGCAGTTTCATAACTTTATAATAGATTTAAGCCAATAATTAAACATAAAAACGAATATAAAGGTTTGAATCTCAATAAATTATAGTTTTAGTTGCTTATTGTTTTGATACATCTTATATAACGTATGCTCTTACAAAATTATTGAAAAATTGCCATTAAAAACAACTAACCTTTGCAAAAATTAGCCTCTCAAATACATTCATTCGTTTCGCAAAACATTCATTTGGAGCTAATTCTCAATCCTAAAGATTTTCCAGAGAGTCCTTTTGATTATTTATTTTATCCTTCAAAAAGCCTTGCTATTCATTGTGTTTCTTTTGAGACACTGATTGATAACCCTGCTTTTTTTCAGCAAATTGGACTTTCTCTGGCTCAAAAAAACATCAAAGTCGTACATATCTGGGAAGATATTTGGCAGAATAAACGAGCCATCGTTGAGTCGAGATTGATGTCGTTGTTTGGAAAAAGTGATACCATTCCCGCTCGACTCACGCAAGTACAACGCATTGATAAACCAACGCTTGATAAGTTCTTGATTGATAACCATTTACAGAGCAAAGCCAATGCCAAACTAAAATATGGTTTGTTTCTGCCCAAGCGTTATTTCAGGGTTATCAAAAACGAAGCTATTTTGCATGAGATTCTGGCTCATGATTCACTTTTGGTAGCAGTAGCTTCTTTTAGTAATCCTAAAAAATTTATTAGAGAAGGACAGGAATACCGTTCTTACGAAATGGTTCGGTTTGCCAGTTATCGAGGCTTGACGGTGGTGGGTGGACTAAACAAATTACTGAAGAAGTTTATCGAAGAGCACTCACCCGATGATATTATGACCTATGCCGACGCCGATTGGTCAGATGGAACAAATTACGAAAAAATAGGCTTTGAAAGAATAGAACTAACTCAGTCGTTGATTTTTCAGTTTGATAGCGAAACCTTTATGCGAGGCATAGCTGATGGAAATTCAGAAAATAAGATTTATAACTCAGGAAATTGGAAGTTTTTGATGAAATTGAAAAAATGAGTGAGCAAGAAAAAAATATACCCTTAGTAGTGATTTTGGGACCAACCGCTTCGGGAAAAACGAAGCTGGCGGTTAACGTGGCATCAAAACTTAATGGAGAAATCATCAGTGCCGATAGCCGACAAGTATATCGGGGCATGAATATCGGCACGGGCAAAGATTACGAAGAATATCTGCCTTTTTTCAAGCAAAACAAAGACTGGCCAGCGGGTATTGAGGGAGTACATTTGATTGATATTGTAGAAGCTGGCGATAGCTATAATGTAGCGTTTTTTCAAAGAGATTTCCAGAAAGCCTATCAAGCTATTCTTTCTCGAAATAAAATACCGATTTTATGTGGCGGAACAGGAATGTATATCGAGGCTATTCTACGAAATTATGAAGATACGCAAGTACCTATTAGTCAAGAGTTTAGAGAGGAATTGTTGCTGAAAACAGATGAGGAGTTGAACGCGACTTTTCAAGAAAAATACTTTCAAGAAAGTGCCGATATTTCTACCCGAAAAAGATTGATTCGTGCGATAGAAATTGGTAAGTGGAAGTCAGAAAATGATAATTTGAAAGACGAGTTGATTTTCTCTCCTCTCCATCGGGGAGGGATAGGGGCTGTTTTTGGTATCTCCATTCCAGTAGAAATTCGTCGAGAAAGAATTACCAAACGCCTGCACGACCGCCTACAAAGCGGCATGATAGAGGAAGTGAAAGCGTTGCTTGAAAGCGGAATTTCGGTCGAGAAATTGATTTTTTACGGTCTTGAATATAAGTTTATTACCGAATATTTAGTTGGTGATTTATCGTACGATGAAATGGCTAAACGCCTCGAAGTAGCGATTCATCAATTTGCCAAACGCCAAATGACTTTTTTCAGAAGTATGGAGCGTAAAGGTATTATAATCAACTGGTTAGATGGAATGCAGCCAGTTGATAAAATGACTGAAGAGATAATAAATATAATCAATTCTCAACCATGATACGCACAGCGTGCCATGAGTTTTTGAGCAATAATTAATCATTCAACATTAAACATTTATCATTAGTAATGCGTACAGTAGCCATTTTTATTTTCGATGATGTAGAAGTGCTTGACTTCACAGGGCCTTTTGAGATTTTTGGTGTAACAGGAAAACAAAACGGCGGAGCTGGGCTTTTTGAAGTGTTTACGGTGGCTGAAAAAACCAAAATAGCCGCCCGAAATAACCTAATCATAGAAGCCACTTATACTTTTGAAAACTGTCCGACACCCGATATTTTGTTGATTCCTGGCGGTGGTGGATTTCGACCCGACGGAACACCTTTCGGTACTCGTCGAGAAATGAATAATCAAAAACTGCTCGATTGGGTGCGAGAAATGAACGATAAAGTGGAGTTGCTACTATCCGTTTGCACAGGTTCACTGATTTTGGCAAAAGCAGGTTTGCTCGAAGGCCTTTCGGCTACTACTCACTTCAAAGCCGTTGAGCAGATGCGAGAAGTTGCCCCAAATACGCAACTTTTCCCTGAAAAACGTTGGGTTGATAATGGACGAATTATTTTATCGGCTGGGGTTTCGGCAGGTATTGATATGTCGTTGTATGTAGTTTCAAAATTGCATGGTGAAGCGGCTGCGGTCGATACTGCTACTTATATTCAGTATGATTATTGGAAATAACGGTCAGACCTTCGGTACAGACCTTAAAACTTCTTCACCGAATTAATATCCATCACTAAATAACTTCCATCTATATTCGTAAAGTTGAGTTTTACGAAACCGTATTCTTCGTTGTAGTAGGCCACAAGGCGAGTTTCGCCTACGGAGCTTTGGGCGTTGGCATCAATAATGAAGCATTTCATAAATCCAATATTGGTCTTGATTGTCTGAATATCTCGGATTCGGTAGCTACTGCTGACCTCAACTGCTCCCACCCAAGTTTTCCATTTATCACTACCACCTACATCGCTCGTGGTGTGAGTGCTATACCAAGTATTATCTTTGACGAGTGGCTCTCTGATTTCGGGGCGAGGGTTTAGCTCCGTAATCAAAAAATGCCCTTCTGTGGGTGGCGTTATCGAAATATCGCTGCATACTTCTATCATCCCCGTTTGTTCATGCTTCATTCCTCGGCGTTCTTTACTCAGATAATCGTATTGTAGGAGCGAGGCTTGCCCAAAATAATCGCCCGATTTAACGGTCATTGCTAAATAATGAATAGCCGTATAATCTTGCTCAAAAGTTAACTTCGATTTTGGTTCAAGTTTCCAACTGAGTTCAAAAGGAGCAATGTGTTCGGGTTTGGTGTAGAGTTTTACGAGTAGGGTATCTTTTTCTTTCAGGAAATAGTACTTGTAATAAAACTGACGGTATTGTTTATAAACGGTGTTATCATCGGACAAATGCTTCATTTCTTCAAAGCTCTGACCGAATGTATTTTGTAAAGAAATCCAGCAAAAAGTGATAAAAATGACTATTCTCATAGCAATTTCGAGACAATGTATGCTCTAACTCCTTCAAAATCAGTGCCATTAAACCACTCAAATGCATCTTGATTCTTAAACCAAGTCATTTGGCGTTTGGCATATCGCCGAGAATTACGCTTCAAAAGCTCTACCATAGTGGCATAATCATAATTCCCATCGAGGTATTCAAATACTTCTTTATAGCCCACGGTTTGTAGAGCATTATGATTTCGGTAATCAATCAAACCTTTTACTTCTTCCATCAACCCATTTTGTAACATTAAATCCATGCGGAGATTAATGCGTTCATACAATTGCTCACGTGGGCGTTCGATGCCAACTCTGATGATATTAAAACTTCGTTGCACACTGCTTTTTTTATGAAACGAAGAAAACGGTCGACCCGTACTCAAACAAACTTCTAATGCCCTCACCACTCGCTGAGAATTTTGCAAATCGGCAGTTTCACAATATTCGGGGTCGAGTTGTCTAAGTTCTTCGGCCATTGTTTCCAATTCGCCTTTTTCTAAGCGTTGCATCAATTCTTCTCGCAGAGCCAATGGTGCTTCGGGCATTTCGTCGAGCCCGTCGGTGATGGCTTTTACAAAAAGCCCTGAACCGCCCGTCATAATGGCTACGTTTTTTCGTTGAAAAATATCATTTTCGAGCAATTTGATGGCATCTCGCTCAAAATCTCCCGCACTATAATATTCATTGATGCTGTGCGAATCAATGAAATGATGCACCACACCGTCCATTTCTTCGGACGTTGGTTTAGCTGTTCCGATGCTTAATTCTTTATAAAATTGTCGAGAATCGCACGAAAGGATTTCTGTATCGAATGCCTTTGCGAGTTTTACACACAAATCGGTTTTGCCGACAGCCGTTGGCCCGACGATTATTATTAAGTTACTTTTTGAATTACTTGAAGTCAAAATTTCTAAAAATATTTTTTGTTAACCAATAAATTCTCAAAATTAAGATATTCTTAACAAATTGTTTTAAATTTATTCCGAACGGGCGGCGTTCCGCTTTACTCATTCACTAATTCATCATTGAAAAATATGGAATTTTTGCTTTTTCTTGTCGCCATTGCCATCGGAGGAATTGCCGCTTGGCAGATTTTTAATTGGATGTACGGAAAAAAACTACGTGATAATAAAGAAGAACTTCGTCAAGAATCAACATTACTGCTCGAACGAATCGAAAAAGTTTTCAAGGTCGTGATGGCCGAAGGATATTTTACCGAAATCTATGACCACAGCAGCAAAAAGGAATTTATGGGCTTCTTTAATGTGAATAAAAAGGCATTGGTAGTTTCGAGAGCGAAAGTTTCGGTAGGTTTTGATTTTGGGAAAATGAAAGTCAAACGAGACGAAACTACTCGAAAATTAGTGGTTGAGCAATTCCCCGAAGCCGAGATTTTGTCGATTGATACCGACTATAAATTTTATGACATCGACCAAGGCTGGCTCAATAAGTTTAATCACGAAGATTATACGAATATTTTGAATGAAGCAAAAAAAGTGATGCAAGAAAAAGCCCTCACCAGCGATTTGCCAAAGGTAGCAAACCGACAAGTAGGGCTAATGATGAATCAGCTGGCAGCTTCGATGAATTGGGAGGTAGAATTTAAGCAACTTGCTACTCCACAATCAAAAACACTCGCTGAGTTTACAGATTTTCAAGAAGTTAGAGAATAGTCTATTTAGACTCTTTAAGGATTTTGAATAATAATTCTGGCTCGTTGGTAGTAATAAATTCAAATTTTTGATTGAGCAAATTCTTCATTTCTGCTTCATCGTTTACCGTCCAAGCATTCAAGATAAGTTTGTTTTTAAGTGCTGCGGCTGCCCAGTCGGGGTTCTTTTTGAAAACCGAAAAATGATAATCGATGCCATCAATTTTATCGGCTAAAATTTGGTCGGGCGACTTATCACCGTTCAAATGTTGTGTACTTGCATCGGGCTTTACTTCTTCAATTCGCTTTAAAATATCATAGTCAAAGCTGATGTAAACCGTTATGGCTTCTGCTTGTAGGTCTTTTACGAGTTTTAGTACCTTATCCGCAATCAACTTCCCCCTTTCCTTACTTGCTGAAGGCTTAATTTCGCAAACCAATCTCGTGGTAGTATTATTTTCTTTACCAGCCAGAATATATTCTCTCAGAGTTGGCAATTTTTCACCGTTTGAAAGTGGCGTTTTAGTCAGTTCTGCATACGTAGTTTTCTCAATATCAAGTTTATTGTAATGAGGGTCGTGGTTAATAATGAGCGAATCATCGAGCGTCATTCGCACATCAAATTCCGAACCTGTACAACCCAATTTGATGGCTTCTTTGAGCGATGCTATTGAGTTTTCGGGCAGGTTTTGTGTTTTCCAAGCACCACGATGAGCAACCACTGGATTATCAGCAAAGTTGATTTTTGTAGCTTTGTGTTTGGAAACTGTACAAGCATTGAGGGCGATGATAGAGGATAACAAAAGAATACTTTTTTTCATGTGATGACCTGCATCTACAGCTAATACCATAGTTACAGAAGAGAAAATTAAGATAAAAGTCATTAACGCAACATAATACATTGGCGCATTAACACCATGTAAAAATGGAAAGTGGTTAAAAACTTCATCGGCGATAGGCCAAGTTTCAATGAATTTAAATCTTGAAAAACCATACGCGGCTAAGA
>JALQYE010000092.1 GCA_023254245.1 Emticicia sp. | reverse complement strand
ATCTTGGGGCGAAATAAAATTTGCTACTGACCTCTCCAGAAAATTCGAAAACTACGAAGCCGAGCCACAAGAAGATACTTGGAGTAAGATTCAGCTCGCAACTCAACTAACTACCAAATTTAGCGACTACGAAGCCAAGCCAACAGCCGACTCGTGGGATAAGATAAAAGCAGCTTTACCAATTAATGAATCAATTCCGCTGAGCGAAAAATTTAAAGATTACGAAGTCGAACCAATGGCCGATTCGTGGGAGAAAATTCGTGCTGCCATGCCAGCCAGTGAGCCAGTGTCGTTGAGTGATAAATTTAAAGATTACGAAGCTGAACCTCAGGCCTCAACTTGGGAAAATATTCAACTTGCTACCCAACTGTCAAGCAAGTTTAGTAGTTATGAAGCCGAACCAAAAGCCGATTCGTGGGAGATTATCAAGGCTGCAATCACGCCAGAAAAAGAACGTCGTGTAATTGCGTGGCCGTTTGCGTTTAGAGTAGGTATTGCGGCAAGCATTGCATTATTATTGGGCTTTGGTTGGTTAATTTACAATAACAATCAAGAGAAAGGTTTAGCTGAAATAAAGAATAAAAAGCCTCAATCTGCTAATAATCAAGAATTTGATAAAGGTAAAAGCCAAGATTTAGCTACAAATAAACCAGCTGAAGCAGTGAAGAGTAATATGGGAAATGATGCTGATAATAACAAAGCTGATGTTTCAAAACCAACTATAATAGAGCAGTCAAATGATTTGAATGGTATCGCTTCAAATGGCAGAACTAAGAAAATAAAAGGCTCAACTCTTAAAAACTTAGAAAAGGCTTCGACCGAAAATCAAGTCGCTAAGGTTATTAGAAAAAAAGAAAAACGTTCTCCTAAAGATAACTTAGAAAACTCATCTTCGGCAGAAAGCATTGCTCAAAGTAATAAAAATTCAATACCACCAACAATTACTACACCAAATGGCAGAGAATCGAGTGTTGCATCAAATATAAATCCATTCAATCAAGCTAACAATATAGAATTAAATATGCTTGATAGTAAGGAGTTTAAGCAAAAAAATATCAGAATTCCTTTTGGCGAAATTGCTTATAACAACGAAGTTCCAATGGAAGAGCCAGAGGTGCGTGTAAGACGAAAAATGGTTCTGACAAGTAGCATTATGCCGCTTCAAACATACCAAGCACTTACGATTTTACCTCAAACATCAACTTATATTCAACAGGTAGGTTCGTTGAATGCACTTGATGCACAACGCTTAGGTGTGCAGGCACGTGTGGGAGTAATGCAACCGCTTTCAAATCGTTTTTCGACGGGTGTTTCGTTGGCCTATGCGGGTATCCGCCAAGCAGTTAGTTATGAAGTGAATAACGGCACATATGATGTTGATTTGACCAGTAGTACCTACACACTTGTGGGTGTAGGCGAAACCGTTAGCCAGAATAAGTTTCTACACACTGTTGGTTTAAAACTTGATAATTCATACTTAGTGTCAAATAAGAAAAATAAAGTTTATGTATTAGGTGGGGCAGAAGCCGTGCGAATATTGAATAATAATCAATACGCTTATTACCTCAATGCTTCGGTGGCTTTAGCTTACCCAATGAAAGGCGGAAAAACCGTATGGATTGAGCCAACTTATCGTTATAGTCTCTCACAATCGCTCGATGCGAATAGTTATATGCAAATTCGCCCTTCAAATATCGGTTTGAATCTTAGGGTTAATTTTATGTAAGTTACTTCTTTAAAGGAAATAGCTCCGAATCAACCCGAGATTGATTCATAATTTGCTCCATCTCTGCTACAATTTTTGGGTATTTGGCCGATAAGTTGGTCGTTTCTGAAAGGTCTTTACTCAAATCAAAAAGTTCGGTATTACCTTTCTGCTTGACGAGTTTCCACTTACCTTTTCTCACGGCTTGGTCAAATCCTCGTTCATGAAATTCCCAGTAGAGGTAATCGTGTTTTTTAGCAATTTTCTTGCCCGATAAAACATTAGCAAACGAAACCCCATCAATGTTTTGTGGTGACTTTGCTTTGATTAAATCTGTAAAAGTCGGCATTATATCCCAGTTGGCCAACGGTTCGTTTGTTGTTTTTCCCTTAGCTACATTTGCTCCCCATGCAATCATCGGCACTCTTATACCGCCTTCATACAAATCTCTTTTAAATCCCTTTAGTGGGCCGTTACTATCAAAAAACTCCATATCTCGGCCTCCTTCATTGTGTGGGCCATTATCAGAGGTAAAGAAAACATAAGTGTTTTTATCTAATCCTAATTCTTTTAATAAAGCCATCAGACGCCCAATATCTGCATCCATTTGGTCAATCATAGCAGCCATATTGGCGTTTGGCTTATCTTGCGAACGATACGAACGCCCACCTTTTGCCATTTGTACGAACGGCTTTTTTTCTTCAAAAATACTACTACCATCGGGGTTTAGATATTTCTTTAAAGTAGCTGGTGGAGCGTACATTTCTGCATGAGGCATCGTAATAGCCCAATACATAAAAAATGGCTTCTCATGCCTTTGTTTGAGGTAGTCAAAGGCTTTTTCGGTGATAAAAGGGTGTGAATGTAGCAGTGAGTCCATCTTGTAAGATTCGCATTTTCCGTCTTTTATTGTCCAGAGATTATTAGTATAAAATCGGTGGGCGTGTATATGATGATTATATCCTAAAAAACTATCCCAGCCTTGTTTTTCGGGCGAGCCAGAGTTGTGACTTTGTCCAAGCCCCCATTTGCCAAACATAGCCGTTGTGTAACCGTTTTCTTTCATTATTTTGGGCAAAACTTGCTCGTTTTCACGTATTGGAAATTCGCCATTGCCTCGTATATAGGCGTGCCCCATGTGTAGGCCTGTCATGAGGGCGTAGCGTGATGGAGCACAAACGGTATTTCCTGAGTAGAAATCCGTAAAACGAGTGCCTTCGGCTGCCATTTTATCAAGATTAGGCGTTTTTATCGTTTTTTGTCCGTAGCAGCCAATATCGCCATAGCCCAAATCGTCGGCCATGATGTAAATAATATTTGGTTGGTCGATAGGGTTTGGTTTGTCAGACTTTGCTGACAATAAAATAACTAATGATGATAAAAAGAATGCGTAGGAAATGATTTTTTTCATGATAGAGGTTGAATAGCTAAGTGGAAGCAAGATAAACTTTTTTTTGAAAAAATACGTCCTGTTCTTGTTTGGGTTGTTACCTTTCAGATAAATGATTCGTCTTAAAATCGAGAATGAAATTGATAAGAAAAAGTAATGTTCAACCTGCATAATGACCATCTATGGACTATCGGGTACAATTCTTTGCTTATTTCTAAAAAATCCGTTCTTTTGTAACATTAAAACCAATAAACTTTTTCAAGCAATGAAATTTAAAATTACTCTTTTTATTATACTCGCATTACTCGTTGGCGTTGGTTATTATCTTACTGCGGGCTATTACTCTAAAGGTGAGCGTGCAGGTACAATCTCAAAACTTAGCGAAAGAGGCTACGTATTTAAAACTTACGAAGGTGTATTAAATGAAGGAGGATATTCGGGCGAAACAGGCACGCTTACACCTCGTTATTTTGAATTTTCTTGTAAGGTTGATACTACTATCACAAAATTGCAAAGAGCTTTGAAAACGGGAGAACGTATAACTTTGAAGTATTCAGAAAAATTCTTTCAGTTTCCGTGGAATGGCGATACGAAATATTTTATAGATGATGTGGAGTTTTTGAGCCACCCAGCACAAGTACCAGTGCAGACTTTTCCGCAACATCCAGCTCCAGTAAGCGAAGCAAAATCTGATTCTACTTTGTAAGCAAAACTTAGTTAATAAACACAAAAAAAGACAGCCTAAAAGGCTGTCTTTTTAAATTTTACTTATTTCCTATAATCTAATATTCTTAATCTTCGACAGTCTCATCTTCGATTACGCCATCTTGGTCGCCTGGTTTAGAGTCCATGAGGGCATCGGCATCCGTTGCAACCGTCGCTTTGATTTTTTCTTCCAATTCGGCCATTAATTCTGGATTATCTTTCAACATATCACGCACACCGTCGCGTCCTTGGCCTAATTTTGATGTACCGTAAGAGAACCACGAACCTGATTTCTTGACAATCTCTAAATCAACCGCTAAGTCAAGTACCTCGCCTGCTTTTGATACGCCTTGTCCGTACAGGATATCAAACTCTACTACTTTGAAAGGCGGAGCAAGTTTATTTTTCACAACTTTCACACGAGTACGGTTTCCGAGAATATCATCACCATCTTTGATTTGACCAATTCTACGAATATCAATTCTCATTGAAGCATAGAATTTCAAGGCATTACCACCCGTGGTTGTTTCTGGGCTACCAAACATCACACCAATCTTATCACGTAATTGGTTGATGAAAATACAGCAACAGCCAGTTTTGTTAATCGTACCCGTTAGTTTACGCATGGCCTGCGACATCATACGTGCTTGAAGTCCCATTTTGCTATCGCCCATATCGCCTTCGAGTTCGGCTTTTGGTACGAGTGCCGCTACTGAGTCAATCACGATAATATCAACTGCTCCAGAGCTAATCAAATGCTCGGCAATTTCGAGTGCTTGCTCACCGTAGTCAGGTTGTGAGATAAGTAGATTTTTGGTATCGATACCTAATTTTTCGGCATAAGTGCGGTCGAAAGCGTGTTCGGCATCAATAAAGGCAGCAATACCACCTTGTTTTTGAGCTTCTGCAATTGCTTGCATCGCAAGAGTTGTTTTACCTGACGATTCAGGACCATAGATTTCGATGATACGTGCTTTTGGAAAACCACCTACTCCGAGAGCAAGGTCAAGACCAAGCGAACCTGTTGAAATTGAAGGAACTTCCATCACCTTCGCGTCGCTCAATCTCATTACTGTTCCTTTACCGTAGGTTTTATCTAACTTCTCCATTGTGGTTTGGAGACTTTTCAATTTGTTTGCTCTGTCGTCGCCTTTTGGTTCTTTTTCTGCTGCCATTTTATTTTTAAAATTGAATTTTAATGATATTACTACAAACTACTACTATTTAGGTAAAATTTGTTTATATTTCAAAATTAGTGATTTTTTATTAGAAAAATTAACTGTTTTTTACTTTTAATATATTGAAAAAATGCAATTTAATTTTATTAAAAATATCGAAAAAAATATAACATTTTTTAATACATTCTGTCTTCTAATCTTTACCTATGTTGCTCATTTGAACACTACAAAGGTAATACAAATATTCAATACAATGCTTAAAAAAAATGATAAAAGGTTTTTTTTAATGATGAATGGTTTTTTAAAATCCTTGTTTTTTTGTATGTACTTTTTTATATGCGTACATACATATACCTACGCACAGGTGGATAATAGTAGCCTCGAAAATGTTAATAAAATTACGAGTAGTAATATTAAAAAAATACAATTTAATCTAACATCTTTAGTTTATGTAAAAAACAACGAGTATTTCAATGAAATTGCTGATGGTTACACGCTTATAGGCTATTATGTAAACCCAACAGTAGAGTATAGGGTTCATAAAAAAGTGCAAATTGATGCAGGAGTGTTTGTTAGAAAAGAATACGGGTATAATGGCTTGAAAGAAATAGAGCCAACATTTACGGTGCAGATAAAACAAAAGGATTGGCGGTTTTTGTTTGGCAATATTGAAGGAAATATCAATCACCGTTTGATTGAACCATTGATGACTTTTGAGCGTGTGCTTAATCAACCTTTAGAGCATGGTTTTCAGGCTAAATACCAAAAGAAAGAGGCGTTCTTTGATGGTTGGCTCGACTGGCAACAAACTACCATTGCAGGGCGTACTAACCAAGAACGGATTTGGGCTGGGGTGTCGTGCTATAGCCCTGCTGTGAGTATTAAAGACATTAAGTTGCAGGCTCTCGCACAGGCAAGCGTGCTGCATATAGGCGGACAGAATATTCAGAGTTTACTGCCCGTACGTACGCTCATAAATCCTGCGGCTGGACTTCGTATCAAGAAAAACTTTAGTAAAAATCAGTCGGTGATGATAGATAATTATTATGTTGGATACTTCGAGTCGCCATTACAAGGTTCGGCCTATTATTTGAATTCATACTGGCGAAGTCCGAAATATCAGGTAGGTTTTAGTTACTGGTTTGGTAGTTTCTTTAATTCTCCGTTTGGCAATGATTTGATGCAATCTTCTTCTCGGAAATTTAATAACGAAGGGTATTATGAAAATACACGTAGTTTGTTGATAGTAAGGCTTGTGAGGGATTGGAAAGTTTCAAAACAAGTAAGTGTATCACTCCGAATAGAGCCTTATTATGACCTAAATAATCGCATTTTTGAGCATTCAGAGGGCTTATATTTAAGTTGTAAATTATAGAAATTAAGCATAAAAAAAACCATAGGCAGAACCTATGGCCAAAAGTTTCATCAACAGCAATTTTCAATATTTTATCAGAATCTTGCTTTCATTTTTCCTGTAAATGAAAGTAAGTCTTCGTAGTCAATTTCATCAAAAACGAGGTCGTCAGGCACTTTATCTTCAGCACTATGATTAACAATCATGTTGTAGTATTTAAAGCTACTTACAGGTACTGAGAGGCGGTAAATAACGCCATGCTCATAACGGCTATCTTCCATTTTCCAAATGGCAAGTTTGGTTTTTAGGTCAAGTATTTTTATGGTAAACTTACTTCCCTGAAAACAATCAATAATGATTGAATGCTGAAACTTTTTCACTGATTTTATGAAATGTGTTTCAGGACCTTCCCCTTTGGTTGTTACGATTGTCGAGTCAGTCAAATGAAAGGCATAATGGCCTTTGATTGTCTTCGGACAAAACACATAAGTTTTACCGTTTAATTCTTGAGCTTCAAACCATTTCTTTGGCAACGAATTGTACAGAGAATCATCTTTAAACGACCAAAGCTCTTTCAATTTTTTTGCCGCTTTGAAGTCTCTACAATGGCGAAAAATGATAGATTGATAATAGTCATCAAGCTCGATACGTGATTCTAAATTTTTACAAAAAACCGAGTTTCGTGTGGTGTCAATAAAAACTCCGTATCGACGTTTAATTATTTTATCGGGATTATCGGGTTTGATTGTAATGGTTTCGTTATAAAAACTTCGGTAAATGGATTCGGAAATATTGCTCGTTGTTTGAGCAAATGCCGAACTAACATAAAACCAAAGTATTAAAGTTACAACAGCGTTTTTCATAAAGTCACGAAGAGCTATTTTCGTATTATTATTAAGCGGCGCAAAAATCGTGCTAAATTTGAAGTCCCAGAATGAAGTATTTATTTGTTTGTGCAAAGTGTTAGTAATCAGCATTTTGCAGTATTTTTTGTAACGTTAAATAAGAGAAATGAATTTTAGGAATGATTATTGTGAGGTACTAAAATAAGTTTTTAATGAATATTATACTCCTGAAATAATAAAAAAACGTGGCAATCTACCGAGGTAGTTTTGCCACGCTAACACGTTTAATTCGGAACTTTCTACTGCTTAATCTCTTTGCTTTGGCTCGTATTTTTCGGGAGCGTATAAAAATCCAAATGCCTCAGCACCATCTTTAGTATGAACCTTATGGTGAATGTAATGGGCGTGCATGATACGCTTCATGTACTTACTTTTTGCCACAAATTTAATTTTGACTCGGCGATGTACGATAATATCATGAAATACAAAGTAGGCAACTCCATAGAGCGTTACGCCCGCTCCAAACCATGTTAAATACCAAAAATCAGGATTCGTATTGCCGTAAATGATTGTTGAAGAGGCCACAATGCTAAATACAACTGCGTAATAATCATTTTTTTCAAAAAAACCTTTATGGTGATTGTGGTGGTCGGCATGCCAAGCCCAGCCAAAGCCGTGCATGATATACTTATGGGCAAACCATGCCATGAATTCCATAAACGCAAATGTGCCAATTACAATTAAAAACTTGATAATCATGATGCTATGAATAGTTGATTTAGTTCTTCACTCTTAACACAAAATTAAGAGTGATTGTTTGGCGAATTGATATTTTAGAAGAGTTTTTTGATAAAAAAATCCCTGCTTGATACGCAAACAGGGATTTTATACATAACTGAGTTTTTTTATTTCTTAGCAAACGAGAAATTAGTAAGATAAGATAAACGTACTGTTGGGTTGCTTTCTTCGATTGTATCCGAGAAATTCCAAATGTTTTGATGAATATAGCATAATTGAATTTGGTGGTGAGGATTGAAAACATATCCCAAACCAGCAATGATTCTGTTTTGATTAATGAAGGTTTTACCAACATTGTTTTTGCTTATATCTGTTCCGAGTGGACCGATGTTCATAAAGGCTTCATCGCCAATGATACCAAGCAATTTAGGCTTGTTATCTACTTTCACGAGCGGATAAGTAGCCAAAACCATGTAACGGAAACGGTCACGGAATTTGTAGTCGCTGATTACGTAGTCTGATGGACCAGTTGGGGTTGCCACTGTGCTGCTTGCAATACCCACAAAGCGGAATTCATTGCGAAGGCGATTCGTGAGTTTTAAATCGCCAAACTGATGATTGAAGGTTCCTTGAATCCAAGGGTGATTTTCTGGAATCGGGCGTTTGTTAATGGCAGGGCTACCATACACATAGGTATTGTAATGACTAAAACCAACGCTTCCAATAAAATGTTTCGTGAATTGATAATCGAACGATGGACGGATAAAATATTGTTGTTTTTCGCTGAAACCATTGGCATATCGCATGGTGGCTTCGAGCGTAAAAGATAGCTTTTTAGTGAGCATATTTTTGCCTACATAATGCAACCAAATATCGTTGTTTTGGCTTTTTGTTTGGGCAAAAGTAGAGAGTGTAGTTAAGCCCAAAAAGAGTCCGAATATGAGTTTTTTAATATTTTTCATTGATTTACGTGTTAAAATTTGTTGTGATTAGTCGAGATTTTTTGAAAATCTCTTAAATAAATAATTGAAATTCAGACAAAAAAATAGCTTCTCGCTCCTAATAAACGAGTAAAATTTGCTACGAATATACTGCTTAAAATTCTGCGTGAGCCCTCAAACTGAAAACATTTACTGGGCCTCTATCCTTATTATAGGCGGGATTGACCACAAATTGATAATTAGGGGCTAACCAAAAATGCTTATCATGTAAATGGATGTTGTAGTAGGTTTCAAAAATTTTCTCTAAACCGTAATTTAGCTTTCCATCGCCTACAATAAATCCATACCCACCATTGGCTAAATATGCCTGATGCTCTTTCGAGATGCCATTGGCTACGATTGCTACGCCAAAAGTATCATTAGGTCTTTTCCACTTTGTTCCTGCATTCGAGAAGCCTAAACTAATCGAATGGTCGATTTCGGTAAAAGCCCAAGTTTCGTTTTTGCCATCGTTCCAGCTTGTTCTAAAAAATAAACCTGCATTAGCGTTAAGTTGCTGTTCGGCATTTAAGCCAAATCCTATCTTGGTTCTGCCATCTTTTCGAGTTTCGGTAATGTCCTTATCAAACGTTTGGGTAGCTATCGCATAATTTCCCATGTAGGTTTTGGTATAGTAACCTAACAAACGAATAATGGTCTGCTTGCCTGATTTTCCAAAAGGCTTTGAAATTTCGGCCGAATGTGAATAATTCTTAGCAAAATGATAGTTTAAGTCGGGCCCATTGGCAGTAGTGGGTACTGCCGTTGTACTGAACCGAATCCCCACTTCTGGACTTCCATACTCAACCACATAACCTGAGGTATAACCACGTACATTGGCGGCGTAATCCCATGCTCCATGACTCATCAAAGCCCAATTCATAAATTGTGAGCGAGGGTCGTGGCTATAAGTATTCAAATCAAAGAAATCAGATAGACAAAACTTACCAAGCACAAACCGAAGGTATTTCTTTGGATATTGGGTGGCTATCTGATTGATACCATCTTCTACGGTTACGTACTCTTTCGAAAGCGGGATAGTTTGTTTTAGATAAAGCCTTGCCAAATAGATTTTGGGAGCGGCATCACCAATTCTAAAAGCTTCGCCATTCGTAAAACCTGCAATTCCTTTTGCTCCGCTCAAACCACTTCCACCTGATAATTCTGCATCAAAATACCCTTCTGCCCCTTTCCAGAGTTTTACCCCCGTAAAAAACGTAGCCGTGATAGAAGCTTGAGTTTCCTTTGATTGAATCAAGCTATTGGTACCACTGTACGGTGCGTTGATACTGGGTTTTGTTTGTGAAACAACGGTTTGTTGGAAGTGAAACGTGAATGGTTGTTGGGCGATGGACGAAAAAGACAATAACAGACAATAGCAACCTATAATTTTTGCTTTCATTTTATGAATTTTATTGCTTGGCTGTATGATTATAAGCGGTTGATAATAATATGTTACCAACCACTTACAAATGTTATTAGGCTTTTACTGCTTTTTTGCGAGCCGCTAATTTATGGTCAGATACGGGTTCGTGTTCGTCCAAACCAATAATTGAAACGCTACCGCCACTTTGCGTATAGTCATGCTCAAAATGATGTAAGTTTTCCATTACAGAGTGGTCAACCAGTTTGGTGCCTTTCAAGTCAATGATTACTTTGAAACCTGGAGGAATTGCTTCAAGTTTAGATTTAATACCTAAATAATTAGTAAAAATTGCCGCTTTGTCAATTTCAACCAAATAAGTATCGTCAGTAAACGAAACTACAACTGGGGCTTTGAAAAGTGCGGTTACCGAAGCACCGTGGTACATGTGGATGATAATTTTGAGCAACATACCAGCACCAATACCCACTAATAAATCTTCAAAAAGAGTGAAGAAAATCGTTACTAAGAAAATAGCTAATTGCTCTTTTCCGATTTTGAAAGTATGAATAAATTCTCTTGGGTGAGCCAATTTTATACCTACTGTAATCAACATAGCAGCTAAGGCAGTATTTGGAATTAACTCGATAAGGTGCGAAGCCAACAATACGAACGCTAAAATAAAGAATCCATGAAAGAAGTTTGCCCAACGAGTTTTAGCACCATTATTAACATTTGAGGAACTACGTGCTACCTCCGATATCATCGGTAAACCACCCAAAATTGCGGCAATTGTATTACCAATACCAACCGCAATAAGGTCTTTGTTTGTATCAGACTTGCGACGATACGGGTCGAGCATATCAATGGCTTTTACAGTCAATAAAGACTCCAACGAACCCACCAACGCAAACATAATTACGTATTTGATAAAAATACCTGTTTGTGCAAAACCTGCGAAATCGACATTGATTTTAACGTTTTCGAGTAAATTTCCGATGTGAACCAACGCATAAGCTGGCTCAGTTGTTTGGAAATCCATCATTAATTCAGCAGGAATGGCAATCAATAAAACTACCAATGGTGCAGGTACTTTTTTGAGTGGGCCTTTGATAAACGGCCAGCCCAACATAATGGCCAAACTGATAACCCCAATGAGCGTAGCTTTAGGGTCGAGGTGCATAATAAACTCTGGAATCGAAGCCAATAATGCGATTGGGCCTTTGCCTTTGGTCATGGCTGGAGCTACATCTAACAATACTGGAATTTGCTTCGCAATGATAATCAAACCAATGGCGGCAAGCATACCGTGAATGGCAGAAAGCGGAAAGAAATCAGCCAGTTTTCCGAGTTTGAATACACCAAATAAAATCTGTACTATACCTGCAACTACCATTGCTCCGAGAGCCAAATGCCAGCCAGTTTCACCACCACCAAACTCGCCAACTGCACCAGCCACAATTACAATCAAACCAGCGGCAGGGCCTTTAATCGTTAGGCGTGAACCCATAAAAAGGCTCACGACAATACCACCGATAATGGCTGTAATTAAGCCCATAATTGGCGGAAATTCTGATGCCTTAGCAATACCTAAACTTAAAGGCAAGGCCAATAAGAATACGATAAAACCAGATATTGCATCTGTCGAGAAGTTTTCTTTCAAACCTTCAATACCATCTTTGGGTAATATGAGTTTTGTTTTATTTTCCATTTCGTTTTATTTGATAATTACTTTTATTAGAATTTATTTAAGGTTTATTGTTGGGGAACTGGTTATTAAATACCAGCAACCAATTTCCTCGTAACTAATTTACTAATCACTAATTATGATGATTTATAGGCTGTTTCGTGATACGTTTTTACGTGCGGCCCGAGGAATAGGCGAGAGTATAGACGAATCAGTGAGATACCAGCTAAAATATAACTTGACGCTGCGGCGTAAGCCAAAACCACTTGGTTTTCGTGAATATGACTAAACACTAAGTCAAGGCCGATGAAAGTTGGTGTAATCGGGAAGCCCGCCAAACCTAAGCAAGCCAACAAAAAGACCATTGCAAATTTTGGATGCTCAAATGAGTGTCCATGAAATTGATTAAGGTCGATGTTTTGTTCGTAGCTTTTAAGTTTATTGATTCCCCAATAGCCTACTATGCCCGATACTATTACTCCGCTGAGATAAAAGATAACTTCGGTGAGTTCAAATTTTTCGTTGAATGAAATCGCCAAGGCAATCCAGAAGTGGTTCATTATCAGTAGTAACCAGCTCATTAATGGGCTTTTTCTCTCCGAAAATGATTTTAGAATCATCAATAGACCAATCAATGCAAAAGCTCCAGGAAGGTATTCGTGCGGGTGTTCGCTACCATTTCCGTTAATGAAAAGGAAACCAAGACCCAATAAATAAGCAGGAATAAAGAGTAATAATAAGCGGTTGACAGTCAAGAAATCAAGTTTACGACCTATGTTTTTGAGCGGTTTCCAAAGAATATAATTCATGAACGAATCAAGATTAAACTCTTTCAGGCTCAATAAATAGATTGAATATTCGATTTTCTTTGGTAAGCTATCTTCGATTGTGTGCTGACGAGGCACAAAATTGTAGAATTGCTCACGGATTTTATAACTAACCACCGACGGCGAAACCAAAAGCTGGTAAGTGCGTAAGAAAGCGTTTCCTGCAAAGTGGAAAAGAGCAAACTTCTCGAATCCTAAAGCAACTTCAATGAAAATAATACCGATTTGGGCAATCGAGGCATAAGCAATCTGGCTTTTGACCGAAGACTGCACACGTGCAATAGGCGATGCAATCAAAGCCGTACATAAACCAAGCAATACGATAAGGATACGAACCGAAATTTGGTGGTCCCAGAAAGGGTACGTACGCATTAATAAAAACACGCCCAAATGTACCGACAATGAACCATAGAAAATAGCACTCGATGGTGTAGGACCTTCCATGGCACGAGGCAACCACGACGAGAATGGCAATTGAGCAGATTTAGCCGCCGCTGCCAACAAAATCATCAATGAAATGAAAACGCCGATGTAACTGTGGCTTTCGAGATGCTCATGTACAAGTTCATAATTGCTCAATTTCAAGAAAGTGATGTTTTCGTGCCATAAATGGTGGCTTGCCCACATCGCCAAAATCAAACCTACATCACCGATTCTGTAAACAGAAAATACTTTGATGGCATTCTTGACGGGTAGGTAACGGTCACGGTAGAAAGCAATCAACAGAAATGAACAAACACCGAGTATTTCCCAGCCCACAAAAAGTGTTTCGAAATTGCCCGATAGAATCGTGATGTTGTATCCTAAATAAAAGAATAGAATTGTGTTAAAGAAACGCTTGTAGCCACGCTCACGGTGTAGGTAATAGCGGCTGTAAATAGTAACCAAGAAGGTTAAAAATGCACCTACCAGCAGGTACACAACCGTAATTTTATCGAAGCATAAATCAACCAAAAACTCGTATTCTTTCGATTTGAAAAGTACGATTTCTTTTAGATTAAGCACTGGATGACCATTGAATAACCAGTAGGCCACAAATCCAATCACGCTGAGTAGCGTTACACCAACTGTCAGAAACGCTGTTCTTGAAAGAGCCGTTTCGTTTTTATCGGGAATCAATAAACTGATAATAAAACCCAGTAAAGGAATAAATATAAATAACTGAAGTATCGGAGTCATAATCACTTGATTAAATAAACAGGGAAATTTTCTTGGTTCGATTCTACCAAACTCTCAAAATCGTGTACCGAATTGAGGTTTTGCTGCAAAGGTTCGTAGGTTGTAAAACCGCCATCTCTGAAATAAGAAAGTTCTTTTGTGAGCGGATTTACCACCACTAAATGAATCCATTCGTTATTAAACCATTCGTAAGTTTGGTCAGACTTCTGAATTGCCGACAAAACTATATCTGTGAAATGCTCTACAATTACCATCAATCTGATTGGGTCGTGTACTTCAATCATTTGGCTTGGAAGACCAGGACGGAGGTCGCCGTCGATACCATTGGCCACCCCAAAAAGTCCCATCACGTTGTGAGGTAGTTTAGAACCTGCTCCCAGCTTATGATTATCAACTCTTGAGAAATAATATTCGAGATTGATACCTCCACAAACAGGAGCTACCGCATTGAGGATATTTACCAAAAACTTGCCTTCGGGGTCAACTCGATAGTCAAAAGAGTTCATAAACGAACGGCGGTCGAGGAATAAACCTTCCGACATTTCTCTTCGACCAACAATACACAAGGCATTGGTGGCATGGTTGAGTTCGGGGCGAGGCTCGAACAACGACACCGCTCTTATTCTGATTTGCTCATGAATTTCTTCGGGAGAAGCATGTGTATCAATCGACTCAAATCTTCTCGAACGCTCTTTTGCATTAAAGTCAAGTGCTTTCACAAAAAGAGCCTCGTTTTTAGTATGTTTTTGTTGATTTTCGGCCGAAAGAATCGTTGTATCGTAGAAAGCGATTTCGTCACGAGTAGTATCGTGCAATGCTCCTACAAACTGCGTGCTATCTGGAATATCAATGCCTTGTCCTCTCAAAATCTCACGTACACCTTTATGATTGGCCATGAAGCTAATCACACGGGCATTGACCGAACCAGGGCGACCCGAGCAAGCACCACAATCATAACCAGCATAGTGAGTATTATTTACGCTACTTGCCCCATGACCGACTACATAAACTATCGAAGCAAAATCTTTTACCAACCCAATGCTATTCAGAAGATTTCCTACACGTAGAGCCATTTCTTCCACTGTAAAGCCTACTTGTAAGCCATCTTCGATATCATTCGGATTCGTGTTTTCGATAGAAAGCTTAGAGGTTGTATCCATGTGTTTGAAAGATGACACCGCAGCGGCATTTTCAGAGGGACGGAAAATATTGAGCATCAAACGAAATGCTGACCAAAAACCAACTGTCTGTGCGATAAACCAGCCCGTAAATAACGAATGTGAGTGTTTCTCGAAGTGAATATCATTATTCGATTTTGCTTTGGCATTCGGAATCTCTTCTTTTATTAAGTATTTAGGCGTTACAGGTGCTGGGCATTGCTTCGTTGATGAGTTGGCGTGTACGGGTTTGTAATAAAACTCCACCCCAAAAAAACCAGCAGTTCCATACGTTTTACAGCCATCATCAAATTTTTCCAGGTAACGTCTAATCGAGCACTCGCGGTCGTCGATACAAAACATTGCCTGAAAAGTCTTTTCATCGGCTCTTTCGTTAGTGGATTGATTTATTTTTATTCCTGCCAAAACTTGGTCATAATAGCTCCATTCAAAAGCATCTTGCCAAATATTAAGCAATTCGCTAAGTTCAGTCTTCGGAACTTCTTCAAATAAATCAGCAGGTTTTGAATCGAGTCGTTGACTCAACGATGCCCAGTTTTCGCCAAATTTTGTATCAAGAGCATCAATTTCGAGTAGAAGTTCAAAAATGATGAGTTCTTTAAGCGTAATTTTCTTTTGGTCGAGTAGTGTCTGAGGTAAATCTTCAACCGCCGAAACGATACCAGACCAACCTTGATGAGCAAATTGTTGGTCGAATATATATTGATTGAAAAGCGATTTATTGCCCACAATGAGTGTGAGTAAACTTTCAATCGTAGCGGTACCATCGAGTAAGAGTTTTTTAGCACGAGGATTTTTGAAGAAACTACTGAAAGTATTTTTTTCCATTTCTTGCATCGAAGCTAAAAATCCTTTTTTAGAATCGGGAAAACGCCAAATCGAAATACCTTGGTCGAGGTAGCTACACAAAATTCTGAACAAGAGCGGATGCACCAAAAGGTCAAGGTCGATGTAGTATTTCTTTTTCCAATTGGCTCGAAGTGTTCCAACTTTCGGATGAATCGATTCATCATATTTACCATAAAGAGCTTTCGCCTTCCATTCTTCAAGGTTTCCTTTGCCTTTTCGTTCAGCAATGGCTCTTTCTAAGATATCGTTATTGATTTGCTCCTTTGAGTAAAGTGCACGATACTCTTCAAGAGAGAGCGACACTTTATATCCGAAAATTTTAGAAGCTCTACGCAGTGCATCATAGAATTTCAAATCTTGAAAAG
>JALQYE010000091.1 GCA_023254245.1 Emticicia sp. | reverse complement strand
AAATAAATTTACGAACTACTTCAAGCAAAGAATTGTGAAAATATTCAGAATACACCTTTTATTCATACTTTTATCAACATTTTATGGCTCTTTTGCCCAAAACAACATTGAAGTAATTAAGTTTACGGACTTAGAGCAACTGATAAAAAAAGATAATACAATCAGTGTAATAAATTTTTGGGCATCTTGGTGTAAGCCCTGTGTGAGCGAAATACCCATTTTTGAGACTTTAGCCGATAACTTTCGTCTGAACAACGTTTCTGTGATTTTCATTAGTCTTGACTTTAAACGAGACTTGTCAACAGTAGAAAAATTTGTGTCCGAACATCAGATAAAATCGAAAGTATACTTGATTGATGAACCCGATTATAATAGCTGGATTGATAAAGTAAGTCCGCAATGGTCGGGAGCAATTCCAGCCACGCTAATAAGCAACGGCACTCGTCAAGAATTTTACGAACAACCTTTTGACTATCAGAGCCTTAGCGATAAAATTCGGCACTTTTTTTGAAATACTTTTGTTTTATTAGCGTTAGTGAACAACACAGATTGACACAACCATTTTTTTAATATCCAAACAAATGAAAAAGCAGTTTTTAATCATCGGAGCAGTGTTTTTGAGCAGTATTTTCGGGGAAACGCAAATGACTATGGCTACGCCATTAACAAATTTACCAGAAACTACCGCACCAGCACCCACAGGCTATGTACTGGGCGATGCCGTATCGGATTTTAAACTCAAAAATATTGATGGTAAAATGATGTCTTTGGCTGATTTTCAATCGGCCAAAGGATTTATCATTGTTTTTACTTCAAACCACTGCCCATTCTCGAAATCGTACGAAGACCGAGTAATCGCCCTCGACCGAAAATATGCTTCACAAGGTTTTCCTGTGATTACGATTAACCCTAACGACCCTGACGCTTATGAAGAGGATTCGTTTGCTAACATGCAGGTCCGTGCCAAAGAAAAAGGCTATCCGTTTCCGTATTTGACAGATGATACACAAGTAGTTTCAAAGGCATTCGGGGCGATGCGTACTCCACAAGTATATGTTCTGAAAAAAGAAGGTGGAAAGATAATAGTGAGCTATATTGGTGCCATCGACGATAACGCCCAAGACCCTTCGGGCGTAACAAAACGTTACGTTGAAGATGCCGTGAATAACCTTTTAGTAGGAAAACCTGTGGTAACGACAAGCACAAAAGCCGTTGGTTGTGCCATTAAATGGAAAAACTAAAATGACAGGTTACAAACCTGTCTTACAAAAATATAGTTGCCATCTGCGAAAACAGGTGGCTTTTTCTTTTTTATTAACGAACTTTGTAGTTATTCAGGAAAATAAGATTCAGAGTAATAGCATGACCAGTTTTCCAGTAACAAATTACCAGTAACCACTTATGAGCAACAAACTTCCCCCACTATTTCCTCCGCAACGAATGGAGAAACTCATGGCCTTTGATAGACTGCTGACCATCATGGACGAACTCCGTGAGCAATGTCCGTGGGATAAAAAGCAAACAATGGATACCCTTCGCCATTTGACGATTGAAGAAACTTACGAGCTTTCGGATGCTATTTTGGAGAAAGATTTACTCGAAATCAAGAAAGAACTGGGCGATATAATGCTGCATTTAGTGTTTTACTCAAAAATTGCCTCCGAAACTGGTGATTTTGATGTGGCTGACGTACTTCATGGTATCTGCGATAAATTGGTTTCTCGCCATCCACACATCTACGGCGATATAAAAGTAGAAAACGAAGAAGATGTGAAACGAAACTGGGAACAATTGAAGCTAAAAGAAGGAAATAAATCAGTATTAAGTGGCGTGCCAGGGTCGTTACCAGCATTGGTAAAATCAATGCGAATTCAAGAAAAAGCTCGTGGAGTAGGTTTCGACTGGGAAGAAAAAAGTCAAGTTTGGGCCAAAGTTGAAGAAGAAATGGGTGAGTTTAAGGAAATGTTCGATGTAGAAACCGACCAAGCCATTGATAAAGAAAAAGCCGAAGGCGAATTTGGCGATTTACTTTTCTCGTTGGTCAATTATGCTCGTTTTATTGATATTAACCCCGAAACTGCCCTCGAACGCACCAATAAAAAGTTTATTAAGCGTTTTCAGTACCTCGAAGAAAAAGCCAAAGAAGCCAACAAAAATCTGAAAGATATGACCCTTGCCGAAATGGATATTTTTTGGGAAGAAGCAAAAAAGTTATAGTTAGTCAACGGTTTTCAGTCGGCAATCAACGGATATTTTTTATAACCTGCCGTTTGTCTGCGTCCTCACAGACAGCCCCCATTAATTCATTTATGAAATTTTATGCCAAGAATACTTGCTATTGACTACGGTGCTAAACGAACAGGTTTGGCCGTAACTGACCCATCAAAAATTATTGCTTCGGCACTCGAAACCGTTCCGACCGATAAATTGTTAGAATATTTAAAGAAATATACCCAAACCGAAGCCGTTGAGGCTTTTGTGGTCGGAATGCCGAAAAATTTGGATGGTACAGCCACCGACGGAACGGCCTACGTAGAGCGGTTTGTGGTGGAATTAAAAAATACTTTCCCCGAAACACCCATACATCTGCACGATGAACGTTTTACTTCAAAAATGGCGATGCAAACCATGATTGCGGGCGGAATGAAGAAAAAAGACCGACAAATAAAGGGAAATATCGACAAAATCAGTGCGGTGATTATTTTGCAGAGCTTTATGGAAAATTAAAAATATCGAACTGGCAGAACTAATCAATTACATTTTTATAAAAATGGATTTTTCTATGGTCTATCGACCATAGACCGTGGACTATCAAAACATGTTTCAACAATTATTTAAAAAAGTGGATAAGGTTGTGGATAAAAATCTGACTTTGCCCACAATAAACAAACCCGATGCAATTACTGCCAAGAAGATGGGGGAAGTTTTACACAAACATCTTCCTGCAACCACGGTTATGTATTGCTTTAAGTTGTGGACCGAACAACCTTTTTCGTTTAAGATTTCACGCACCCGAAGCAGTTGTTTCGGAAATTATATTTTTCGTGATGGTCAGCACAAAATTACTATCAATCACGACCTAAATCAGTATGCTTTTTTGGTGACTTACATTCACGAAATTGCACATCAACGAGCGTGGCTCAATAAAGGTAGAAAGCGAATAGAACCACACGGCAAAGAATGGAAAAGGAGTTTTCAAGACTTAATGCAGCCTTTGCTTAGCGAAGAGCATTTGCCCAAAAACCTACTTTTGCCACTGAGTGCTTACATGCAAAACCCTGCGGCTTCGTCGGTGAGCTATGCACCTTTGGCCGAGGCGTTGAGAAGTTTTGATGCTGGCGACCAAGTCGGCACCTCATTAGCTAATTTAACTGATAATCAATGGTTTGAGTTTCGTGGAACAGTTTTTCAGAAAATAGAAAAACGCCGAACGAGGGTGTTATGTTTGGAGAAACAGTCGAAACGTCGATATACCATTTTGGCTTCGGCACTTGTCAATCCACTGTGAGTTTTCGAATGAAAGAAATAGTAAAAAATATAAAAATCCGAGCATTTTGCCCACCCTTCGACTTTGCTCTGGGAACGGAAAAGACGGTTGTATTTGCGTCTTCTTCAAGTTTTATCTTTCTTCTACTTTTCTCACTTTTTTCTCATGCCCAATCATCTGTTTTGGCTACTGGCGAATGGTATAAAATTGCCATCACTCGCACAGGAGTACACAAAATTGATGCGACCTTTTTGAAAGATGCGGGCATTGACATTAACAAACTGAACCCTCAAAACATAAGAATTTTTGGAAACGGTGGCGGGATTTTACCACAAGCCAATAATGCACCTCGGGCAAGAGATTTAACCGAAAATTTGATAGAAGTTGTGGGCGAAAATGATGGTAAATTCGATGCCACTGATTATATCCTTCTTTATTCCGAAAGTCCGCACAAAATACTTTATAATGCTACTAATCAACAGTTTACACACCAAAACAACCCTTATTCAGATACTACTTTTATTTTTTTGAATATCTCGGACACCAAAGGTTTACGTATCAAAAATCAAGCATTAGTAAGTTCGGAGAATAACATCAGAACTTTTGATGATTTTAGTTTTCATGAACTTGACCAAAAGAATGTTGTGAGTTTGGGTGGGCGAGATTTAGGCGGCTCGGGACGTGAATGGTACGGAGAATCATTTGGCGTAAGCCCCGATATAAGTTTTGATTTAAAGACTGAAGGAATCATTCCTAATTCAAGCATTAAACTAACTTCCGCCATTTTGGGGGCATCATTCACCACTACAAAAGTCAGTCTAAAACTCAACGCCGACTCACTCATTGGTGAGCAAAGCCTTCGGCCTATTGGCACTGGCACTTATGACCTAAAAGGAAACGAAAATATTCAGGCCTTCACGGCTATTTCCAACGGAAAAAATATACAGAGGTTAACGTTCAGTTTCAATAAAAACAACCAAAGCTCATCGGTGGCATACTTGAATTATTTTGAGGTACAAACCAAACGAAGGTTACAGTTTTACGAGCAACAAACACTCGTGCGTTCGATTGAAAGTCTGGGAAATAAAACTTCCAATTTCATCATTAGTCAAGCCAGCAATACACAAAAAATTTGGGATGTAACGAATCCACTTTTACCCGAAAATATCTCGCTTCAACTTAACAACTCCGAAGCCAGTTTCGGTACAGAAACACAAAGTAAACTCAAAAGTTTCGTACTATTTTCAAATACTAACTTACTCGTACCAAACTCTATTCAGAAAGTAGGCAATCAAAACTTACAACCAACACAAACTCCTGATTTACTGATACTTACTATCAAAAACTGGCATGAACAAGCCGTACGTTTGGCTGAATTTCGCCGCACAAATGATGGTTTATCAGTTGTAGTAGTGGATATTGACCAAGTATATAACGAGTTTGCATCGGGCAGGCCCGACCCAACCGCTATTCGAGACTTTGGGCGTTTTTTATGGCAAAAAAATCCTACTAAATTAAAATATCTTCTACTCTTTGCCGATGCCAGTTTTGATTATAAAAATATCATACAATACGCGTCGATTGAGACTAATTTACAGATTCCGACCTACGAAAGCCGAGAATCTTTGAACCCTGTAAATAGCTACGCATCAGACGATTATTTTGGATTTTTTGAAGATAATGAAGGTGAATGGCTGGAAAACAACGCAGGAAATCATTCGATGGAAATTGGGGTTGGGCGTTTGCCCGTTAAAAGCGAGGAAGAAGCCAAAAACGTGGTTGATAAACTGATTTATTATGCTCGAACCCAACGCACAGCAGGCAGTTGGCGAAGAAAAATTAGCTTCGTGGCCGATGATGGCGATTTTAATATTCACCAGCAAGATGCTGATGATATTTCGGAAGTAACTTTAAAAACAACTAAAGACCTAATTATCAACAAAATATATTTAGATGCTTTTCCACAAATTGCTACGGCCAATGGGGCAATTTCGCCAGAAGTGAATAAAGCACTAAATAAAAGTGTGAACGAGGGGGCTTTGATAATCAACTACAGCGGTCATGGTGGAACCGATGGCTGGACTGAAGAAAAAGTGCTTACACGAGAACAAATTCAAACTTGGCGAAACCTGAATAACATGCCGCTATTCCTCACAGCTACTTGTTCGTTTGGGCGTTTCGACGACCCAGGCAATGTTTCGGGGGCTGAAATGGCCATGCTAAGTCCAAAAGGAGCGGCAATCGGTTTACTTACTACTACCCGACCTGTTTATTCAAACACCAATTTTTTATTGAATAATGCTTTTTATCAGGCATTTGCACAAAAAAACACAAATCCGAATCTACGACTGGGCGATATTTTCAGAATCACCAAAAACAATTCGTTGAGTGGGGTTTTTAATCGAAATTTTTCGCTTTTGGGCGACCCATCTATGCAGCTTGCCTACCCAACCGAAAAAATTGCTCTAACGAAAATAAACGGCACTTCGCCCGAAAAACAAACCCTCAAGGCTTTATCGAAAGTCAGCTTAGAGGGAGAAATCAGAAATTCGGCTAATGGTTTGATTAAAAACAACTTCAATGGCAAAATTCTCGTCTCTGTTTTTGATAAGCCTTCGGAAGTAAGTACGCTGGGTCAGAAAACAGATAAGTTTAAGTACAAAACTTACAGAAATCAACTTTTTGAAGGGCTGGTAGAAGTAAAGAATGGGATATTTTCCGTGACCTTTGTCGTACCGAAAGACATTAATTATCAAGTTGGAGCAGGACGTGTAAATTTTTATGCGGTTTCGGCTGACAGTACGCTTGATGCCACGGGGAGTTACAACGAACTGATGATTGGAGGTAGTGAGAGTAATATTTTAAGCGATACAAAAGCTCCCGAAGTGCAGCTTTCGATTGATAGAAACAATCTACTTGTAGCTCAGATTTCAGACCAAAATGGTATCAACATTTCGCAAGCAGGTGTGGGCCACGAAATGATATTAACACTAAACGATACGCTTCAAATTATTGCTAATCAATACTTTACAAACACTAAGGACTATATGAATGGTGTATTAAAATATAGCTTTGGCAAACTACCAGCAGGGCATTATACCGTTAAATTAAAAGTTTGGGACACCTATAATAATTCAACCGAGGAAGCGTTAAAGTTTATAGTAGAAACCGAAAAACTGAAGATTTTGAATGCTTACAATTATCCCAACCCCGTTGAAAGTTCTACTAATTTTTATATCGAACACAATGCCGAAAACCAAGATTTAACCTTTACTTTAGCTATTTTTGACAGTGCTGGCAAGCAAGTTTTTGAGAAAACCGAGACCTGCTACCTCTGCGATAAAACATTGAACCTTGGCATGAAAATTGAACCTAAAAATTGGACAATCGGCACGTATATCTATCGAATTTCTGTTGAATCTATCTCTGAAGGTAACTCATCATCATTTTCTGGCAAAATGGTTTTTTGGAAGTAATCAAGAAAATAAGTTATATTTGAACTTGTAAAACTAAAGACTAAAACATATTCTGAACCGATAAGTACCCTTCAATAGGGTAGAATATTAAAAAATCTCACATGAAACGCAAATTAGTAGCCGCTTTGGCAAGTGTAGCTTTAATGAATGCCTTGACCACTCAAGCACAAGTAAATAATAAATCTGTCCAAAGAACCCTCTCTCCGTCCGTACCATTTCTTCTTATCTCACCAGATTCGAGAGGAGCTGCATTAGGCGATGCTGGGGTTGCTTCTTCGCCAGATGCCAATTCTATCTACTGGAACACTGCCAAATTAGCTTTTATTGATAAAAATCTTGGTACTACGGTTTCTTACACTCCTTGGCTTCGTGATTTAGTCGATGACATGGGTTTAATCAATGCAGGTTTATTCAAAAAAATTGACAAAAACTCCGCCTTTGCGGCCTCAATGACTTATTTTAACCAAGGCGAGATTCAGTTTACAACCGCAACTGGTCAACCAAACGGTACTTTCCAATCAAGGGACTTAAACATTACAGCGGGTTATACGCGTAAAATCGGCAGAGATTTCTCGACAGGTATCAACTTAAAATACATACACTCCAATCTGATTGGAGCTCAAGTAGTAAACGGTATTGCCAGTAAGCCTGCCAGTAACGTAGCGGGTGATTTATCGTTTTTCTATACCAACGAAAAACCGAGTACAAAAAACAAAGACCGTGGCATGAGATATTCGGCAGGGGCTGTAATCTCTAATATTGGTGGTAAAATCAATTATGGTCGTGGAGCTTTTTACATCCCAACCAACCTAAAAGTTGGGGGTGCTATCAATTTCAAACTTGATGCTCACAACCAATTTAACTTTTTGTTAGATGCCAACAAATTATTAATTCCGACACCTCCTCTGAGAGATAACAACGGAACTATTGTGAAAGGAAGAGACCCCGAAACAACAGGCGTTATCGCAGGTATTTTTGGCTCGTTCTCTGATGCTCCAGATGGCTTCAAAGAAGAATTAAGAGAAGTTACTTTATCGACGGGTGTTGAGTACTGGTATAATAATTTCTTTGCACTTCGTGGTGGTTATTTCATGGAAAGTAACATTAAAGGTGGAAGCAAATACGTGACTACTGGCTTGGGCTTTAAGATTAATAATTATAACCTTGATTTGGCTTATTTAGTACCAACTTCGCAGGGTAGTCCACTTTCAAATACTTGGAGAATTACTCTAATCTTTGATTTAGATGCAAAGAAAATAAGTAACCCAACTGAAGTTCCGACCGAGAATCAATAATCATAAATTTGAAATTAGTTAACTGGTTTCTTCAACAAAAAGCTCAATGATTGAATCATTGAGCTTTTTTGTTGGGGTGGTTTCTTGCAAACCTTGTATGTTTATGCTTTTATTGCGATTTCTTCAAGTGGTTTCTTACAAATTCTACCCAATCGGTTTCAGTCTCTATAATTTTCACATCTGGTGTAATACCCACATTATCAATCGGCTTTTGTGGTAAACGATGACTCTTAGCCAACGAGAATGCTACCCGCCAACCATAGCAAGGTAAGCCCCAGTCACGTACTTCAATATAATCAGCCAAGCCCTTTGTGTTTTCACCATAAACTACCGTTTTGGGGCTTTGCTTTGCTTCAAAAATAAATTGTTCAGCCGTGCTGGCTGTATTTTTATTGACCAATAAAGCCACTTTTTTGGTTGTAATAGCTGGATTTCCTGCGGCAAATTCTTTGTCGGGTCCAGTAACAAACTTGCCTTTATTGGCTTCCATCTTCTGTAAAACTGTCTGTAACTTTACCCCGAGACGCTCTTTATAAACTGGAAATTCTTCGATTGCTTCTAACTCATGCTTGATTGAAATAATGTTTTCGTCAGTAGCTCTGAAAACTCCACCCTTGCGAACGATTGGAACTGTGCCAATGTACGGAAAAAGAGGCGTAAAGGCGGCATCGTCACCTCCAGGATTATTACGTATATCTATAATCAGATTTGTTGAAGTCTTTAGGATTTCCTCGTTTTTCTGCACGAGTTCTTGTACAAACTCTGGGGCATTCGGAAGCGTAAACGGAGGTAGTACAATAAGTGCGGTTTCTGCATCTAACTTTTCAATGCGGTAATCGGCTATTTTATGTAGCAAATCATCATTATTTACTTCTTCTTTTGGAATCGGGAACAGCTTATTGAATTTGTAGATATTTTCAATCACCAAGAAGTTTTTTACTTCACGAGTAAAATTCCTTTCGCTCGAAAAATCGGCATAATAGTAATTTGTAATGTACTTTTCGGGAGCAATCTGAAGCATTTCAAACTTTGCTTTTCCTGCCTTCCATGCGGCATTTCGGTCGTTTAGAAGAAAGCCAACAAATAATTTTGGATTGTTTTTATCTTTTACGATTCCCAGTTTATAGGCTTTATCATCGCTCTCCCAAATACCCTCAACCGATTGTAGCTTATCATTGTTTTGTTTCAAATACTCCGTGAAACTGGCTTCGTTGAATGATAGTTGAGTAACCTTTGCCGCTCGGGCAGCAACTACTTCGGGGGCATCATCTATGCTGTATGGGGTAATCGGCGTAACGAAAAGGTGGCCATCTTTGAAGAAATCAAACCATTTTTTGATATGAAAATAACATTCTTTCTCGTCAGTAATCGTCTGAGCTTTGGTTCTAATCTCTTGAGTTAGTTTATCAAATTCTGCTTGATTTTTGGCAGTAATTTTATCGTCCCAACCTGCGTAATTGTCTTTAATTTTTTGATAGGCAAAATCAAAATTTTGCGAGCATTTACATTCTTGCTGAGAAAAGCCTAACTGACTAATCATCAAGCCGATAGCTAATAGATGTATTTTCATTTTTGGGTTTGCGATTTCCAAAAAAAACACCAAATTTCATGCCTAATCCATCATTTTTTTCGTAAAAAAATAAACGAGCCACATCTTTTATGAAGATACGGCTCGTTTCGGTATATTTCTCAATATATTATTGATAGGCTACAGCCGTTTGTTTTTGTGTTCCAAGCTTGTCGATACCCAACTCAACCACATCGCCTGCCACCAAATATCTCTGCGGCTTCAAGCCAAGCCCAACACCCGCTGGTGTTCCAGTAGAAATGACATCGCCAGGAAGAAGCGTCATGAATTGACTCAAGTAACTCAAAATCGTTGGAATATCAAAAATCATATCGTCGGTGTTTGAGTCTTGGAGCATTTCGCCATTGAGCGAAAGCCACAAACGCAAATCGTGCGGGTTCGGAATCTCGTCGGCTGTTGCCATAAATGGCCCAAGTGGAGCAAAGGTATCGCAGCTTTTGCCTTTTACCCATTGTCCGCCACGCTCCAACTGAAACTCACGCTCGCTGTAATCATTGTGCAAACAATAGCCCGCTATATAACTCATGGCATCTTCTTTTCCTACATAACTTGCTTTTTTTCCTATTACAAAAGCTAACTCTACTTCCCAGTCGGTTTTTACTGAGTTTTTAGGAATAATCACATCGTCATTTGGCCCACAAAGAGCAGTTGTAGCTTTAAAAAACACTACTGGTTCGGTTGGCACAGCCATGCCAGACTCCGCAGCGTGCTTGGCATAATTGAGGCCAATACAAATAATTTTTGATGGACGAGCAATGCAAGAAGCCAATCGTACATCATCGCCCACAACTGGGCAATTTTCGGCATTTGCATTAAGCCAATTAATTAGTCTCGAAATGCCATCAGTTGTAAAGAAGTTTTCGTTGTAGTCTTCACCAAAAGCCGATACATCAATTTTTTTACCATCGGAGAGAATCACTCCTGTTTTTTCGTTGGTTGGTTCGCCAAAGCGGAATAGTTTCATAAGCCCCTAACCCCTAAAGGGGGATTTTTTTATTTATTAAAAAAGATTTTTAACCGCCATTCTACCTTCATTTATAGGCGAACAGGATGTTCGCCCCACAAAATAAATTTCTATGCTAATTCTCTGACCATCAGCAATATATCATCGAGATATTCTCTCGAATTGCTTAGTCTTGGTACTTTGTTTTGTCCGCCCAGTTTTCCTCGTTTCGACATCCATTGGTAGAAAGTGCCGTTTTCTACAAAATGCACTTTGGGTAGCATCAATGCCATATCTTTGTAGCGTTTGGCATCGTAGTCGGAGTTTACTTTTCGGAGCGAATTATCGAGTGTTTCGATAAAAAGTGCTTCGTTTTCTGGTCTTTTAGAACACTCAATAATCCATTCGTGGCAGCCTTTACTTCCGTCGCCCATATAAACTGGCCCAGCCGTATAATCGGCTATTGTAGCATTGGCGGCTGCACAAGCTTCAGTGATTGCCATATCAGCATTTTCGATAACCACTTCCTCGCCAAAGGCATTGATAAAATGCTTCGTACGTCCACTTACTTTTATTCGGTATGGGTTGATTGACGTAAACTTTACGGTATCGCCAATTTTATATCGCCATAGCCCTGCGTTTGTCGAAATTACGAGGGCATAATTTTTATCCAATTCTACTTCTTCGAGTATCAACGTTTTGGGGTGTTCGTTGTCCCATTCTTCCATTGGAATAAATTCGTAGAACACACCGTAGTCGAGCATTAGTAGCATTTCTCCTACTCTACTGAGTTCATCTTGAATCGCAAAAAAGCCTTCTGAGGCGTTATATGTCTCGAGGTAAGTAACTTGGTCAGATGGGAATAGTTTTGTGCGGAAAAGGTCTCTATAAGGCTGAAAAGCCACCGCTCCGTGAACAAATACCTCGAAGTTTGGCCAAACCTCCAGTATATTCTTTTTACCTGTGCGTTCGAGGATATTTTCGAGCAAAACGACCGTCCAAGTTGGCACACCTAAAATACTGGTTACGTTTTCTTGGGTGCAAATCTGAATCATTTGCTCCATTTTTTCCTCCCAATTATCGAGCAAGGCAATTTCGCTCGGGGGCGTGCGAATAAAGTCTGCCCATGCAGGAAGATTTTTGGTAATTACCGCCGAAATATCGCCCGCTTGTGTATTCGCATTGAATGGATTTGGGTGAAGCGTACCACCAATTGACAAGCCTTTTCCCTCATACAGTTTTGCTTCTGGGCGATTATTGAGGTAGAGCGTCATCATGTCTTTACCTCCTCGATAATGACAGTCTTCGAGCGATTCTTCTGATACTGGAATAAATTTACTGCGTGAATTGGTCGTTCCTGAAGATTTTGAAAACCACTTAATTTCTGACGCCCAAAGTACGTTTTGTTCGCCCTTCAGCACACGTTCGATATAAGGATATAGTTCTTCGTAGGTCGAGATTGGCACTCTCTCCTGAAAATCTTTGACGGTATCTATGCTGCTATAATCGTATTTTAAACCCCACTCAGTATATCGAGCATTTTCGATAAGGTCGTGGAAAATACGATGCTGGGTATCTATCGGGTTACGCAAAAATTGCTCAATGCGTTCGATTCGACGTTTAAGAAAAAAACTAAGTATGTCGTTAAGCATGCTCATTTGGTGGGTTGAAAGCACCAAACTCTTTTACACCACAAGTTAGGGTTTGTAGTTTAGTAGTTTGTGACTCCAAAATTCTTTGGAAAATTAGGCTTTTTTTCTGAATCTCACAAACCTTTCGCTCTATCAGGGTAGTCAGTTATGAGTCCATCACAGCCGACTGCTTTTACTTTTTCCATGTCTTCACGCTTATTTACCGTCCACGGAATCACTTTTATACCCAATTCATGTAATTGTTTTACTCGTTTTTCGGTAGCTTGTGCAAAATATGGACTCCAAATTTGCGGTTTAAAACCCAATTTATCCAAATTAAATTGTACTTCATTATTATCGAAGGGCTCAATTAACGCTGATAACGTTATTGGCTTATATTTTTTCTGCTCGATTTGTTTGTGCCAAAACTTCAAAACGTTATAATCGAAACTTTGTAAAGTTACTCTTTCGGGCGGAAGTTGTTTAATGATAATTTTATATACTAAATCCGAAAATTCTTCTACTCTTGGCTGCGAAATATCGTATTCTTTTTCTTCGCTCTTAATTTCGATATTATATTTCAATGGCTTAGCTCCCTTGGCTTTAGCATATTTTTCACTTTCACGAATCATATCTTCGAGCAATGGCTTATACACCGCCATTTTCTGTTGCTCAGGATAATCTTTGTTTCCTCTCAGACCAACATCATATTTTTTGATTTCTTCGTAAGCAAGCTGATATAAATTACCCTGATTTTCTTTGGTTATAAATTTCCCGTTCGGGTCGGTCGTACAGTTCGGATTGAAGAAAGGGTCGTGCGACACTACCACTTTTTTATCTTTTGAAATGATAACATCCAACTCTAAAGTGTGTACGCCTAAATCAATCGCTTTCTCAAAAGCAGGAATTGTATTTTCGGGCATCAGCCCTCTACTACCTCGATGACCTTGTATCTCAAATTCCATGGTTTGGGCAAAAGTTAAGATTGGAAAAATCAAAAATAGTAAAGTTTTCATGTTTTTGCTTATTAAAATTCAAACGTCGGCATGGCTATGAGCCATATTAAACGTTCCACCAATAAGTAAACTTCAAGACCAACGCACGGTTTCGTACTTGGAAGGTATCTGAAATATAATTATCGGTATAAACCAAAAATAAATCGGATGCGGGGCTGTATCTCCACTGCAAACGAGTATTCAGGTTCATATTCTTGGTTTGGTTATTGAACTGTAAGAAATTCGTAAAGAATAATTTATTTGTGAAAGTTACATCAATTTTAGGGCCTATCAACCAAAAATTATATTGTTTATTGGTTAATTCTTTTGGCAAAACAGCTTCATTTTTGAACTCAAGACGATTGTAATTAGCCGCAACTGCCATGGCCACATAAGGTTGGAAACGATACCCAACTTCACCATTCAAACGTAAGCGAGTACCATTGGCATAATATCCACCATATCGGCTCGATACTAAATATGTAAATAAAGCTTGTGGTTTTGAGGTGTAATCAAACCCGAATGAATTCCATTTATGTTCACTTCCTTTTGGTAAGAATACACCTGCATAGTTTGTAGGGTCAAATTGATTGAGTAAATACACATAATTATGTGCCACCCACGCCATCAAAGTGCTTGTCTTACGGAAGTTTACACGATAGGCTAAAAATTTCTCGTTTTCGGTTTCTTTTGAAAAATCACGTAAAAAATAATGCGTAAACATCGTCAAAGGACCATGACTCAACACTTTACTTGACGGCTTTGGGAAAAACAAGTAGCCTACTTGCGGATTTAGTTTTCCGTAATCTAAACGGGGAACATAACCTACTTCTGCCGAATAATTTGTGCCTACTTGCTCCAGTTGCAAACCAGCCGTCCAACGTTTATTTGTGTAGAGGATATTTCCCGCCAAAACGCCATCGTTAGGTTTTGTGGTTGGGGTAAAAGATTTTAGATAGAGTAATTTCCCTGTCCAAGCATTGTTTTTTGAAAGGATATTGTATTCAACGCCGAGATTTCGGTTGTATTCACTAATGTTTTTCGTATCTGTAACCGACTGATAATCAAGCGTTTGCTTATTCACAAACATCACTGCAATATTTGAGCGTGCAAACACCCTACGTTGTAGAGCAATTACGCCAAAATTTTGGGCATTTGATATGACATCATTTTTGCCTGTTTGCATATCCATGAAGCCGATTCGCCAATCTTTGTTGAGTTTACCACTCACTCTCGCACCAAAGCGAATAGGTGTATTTAAACCAATCCGACGAGAGAAAAATGGTCGGATAGTCTGATAACCAAAGTTTGAGAATAAATCGCCATTTTCTAAGAAAAACTGGCGTTTTTCAGGAAATAACAACTCAAAACGGTCAAGATTGGTCTGTTGTTGGTCAACTTCTACTTGCGAAAAATCAGGATTTACCGTAAGGTCAAGGTTTATCGAAGAAGTCAAGCCTACTTTTGCATCAAAACCTACATCACCTCTATAATCGGTCGGAAGTTTCTTTTCTTGATTACGTGACACGCCACCCAAAGCGTAAGGAATAATCGAAATATTTGATGAAGCCGTTGGTGGTTCTTCGTCCCAAATCAACGAAGCTGCATAAGCCAACGAGGCTGTAGGAAACTGACGTGGAACTGGAGCCCACGATGATTTCTCGGTAGTTTTAAGGTCTAATCGACTAAAATTTATTCCCCAACGCTTAATTCCTTTCTTATAACGAAGCGTTTTAAACGGAATAGCACATTCCCAAACCCACTTTTCATCATCATATTTTACCTCCGACACCCATTTATTTTCCCAGGTTAAGCTAATATTACTGCCATTAAACATTAGTCCGTCCCATTGGGCACCCATAGCATTTGCACCGAACGAAAAACCATTTGTTTGGTCATTGAATGTATCAATAAACAATAAATCATTATCGTTTTTACCGAAACTAAAATCACGTTTTAATGACTCTACCATATATGGGCCAGGGAGCTTGTCATAATTAATAAAAACCACGTAAAGATTTTTATCATCGTAGGTCATCTTAACATCTGTACGCACTTTGGCATAGCTGGTATCCATCGGTAAAACCTGATAGAAATCCGTAGCAAGCTGAGCATCGGCCCAAGCTTTTTCATCAACAATGCCATCAATTTTTAAAGGCGAGGTTGCACGATGAATGTGATATTCTACTTTTTCGTTTTTACTTTGGGCAAAAGAGAAGAAATAACTGAGTAAAAGAAAGGAAGTTAATAGATTTTTGAGCATTGTAAGTTTAGAATGTAGTTTTGTCTATAACAAAATTACGTTTTTTCTGTACTTTTTATTTATTAATACGCCCAAATGGCTAAAAATAGCGACAAATTTATTTTGACTGTAATATAGGGGCTGATTTTCAATAACAAAAAAGCGATTATCAGATTTTACCTAATAATCGCTTTTCTTATTTTACACTTTGTAATGAGCTTACTGCTGACCCATTTTCAAACGCATTTCCTTTCTGGCTGTTCTGAACCACACATAAATTACGGTTGGTACAGAGAGGTAAGTAAAGGCCAACATCAACAAAATACCATCGTTGATACCCGTTCCAATAACTCCACGGCCTTCGCTCAAATTACTTCCCACCGATGCACGGCACATCGCACACTGAGCAAAAGTCAACGTTTGACTTAATAAGAATACCATCAAAAACGCTACGATTTTTTTCATAACCTTCTACTTAAAAGTTAAATATAATAAGGTTTAATCATCAAATATGCAATTACACCCGTAACAGATACATATAACCATATCGGAAAGGCGTATTTTGTCAATTTACGGTGTAATTCATATTCTTCAACCCAAGCAAAAAAATATGCTCTCAATACCAAAGGTAATACAACCAACGATAAAAGAATATGGCTTATTAGGATAAAGTAATAAACGTATCGAATAAATCCTTCGCCACCGTAGCTTGT
>JALQYE010000090.1 GCA_023254245.1 Emticicia sp. | reverse complement strand
CTGTATTTTTACACATGTGGGCGATAATTTGGGCGTATCATGGGGCGATGCAGGTAACAATGGTTTGGTTTCGGTAAAATTTCATTTTGAGGGTGAAGCCGCTCACGCAGCAGGAGCTCCGTGGCGTGGACGCAGTGCCTTAGATGCCGTTGAACTAATGGATATTGGTTGGAATTTCAAGCGTGAACACTTGGAAACTACCCAACGTTCACACTACGTAATTTCGGATGGTGGTGACCAACCCAACGTTGTGCCATCAAAGGCTACTGTTTGGTATTATTTCCGTGACCGTACGTACCCACGTATTAGAAAACTCTTTGAAAGTGGTTTAAAAATAGCCGAAGGTGCTGCCATGATGACCGATACGAAGTTTACGTATGAGATTTTAGGTAGTGCATGGCCAGGCCACTTTAACAAGCCGATTGCCGATGCCATGTATCAAAACATTAAGCGTGTAGGTTTGCCACAGTGGTCGGAAGAAGACCAAATGTTGGCAAAAGCTGCTCAAAAAGAGCTAAAAGCTCCAAAGGTTGAAGGTTTAGCCATGAAACTTGATACGATGAGCGAGCCAGTTTACTCACCAAATATTGTGCGTCAGGGTGGCTCCGATGATATTGCCGATATTTCGTGGTCGTTGCCAACGGTAGTTTTGCGTTACCCATCAAATATGCCAGGAATGCCAGGGCACCACTGGGCAAACGCTATTACGATGGCTACTCCGATTGCTCATAAAGGTTGCACAGCAGGTGCAAAAGCTGAGGCACTGACAATTTTAGATATGCTTTTCAAGCCAGAAATTATCAAGAATGCTTGGGAATACTACAACAAAGAGCAAACGAAAGAAATTAAATACACACCGCTCATCTCGAAAGATGATAAACCAGCGATTCAGTTGAATAAAGAAATCATGGAGAAGTTTCGCCCAGAAATGAGCAAATATTATTATGATTCGACCAAATATAAAACGTATTTGGAGCAACTCGGAATTAAATATCCGACCGTGAGAGCAGAGAAGTAAAAGTTGGTAATCTTCAATTTGCAGTCTTCAATTTATCAGTAAATAGTTTATTTTGACTAAAAACTGCAAATTGTGGACTGCAAACTGTGGACTAAAAAAGATACTCAATCTTCAGGAAAAGGAATAAAAATAAATCCTGCAAATTCGGCTTCGATTACAAACAAGCAACAATATTCATCTGCATTTTTGTAGTTTTCCTTAAAAAGCTCAATAGACTCTTCTCCGATAAGTTTGCGTTGTACGAATTCATCTAAAAAAGAAGCCTTATAATCAAATTCAGTGCTGAAATCGAGTCTTGTAAAAAGCATTTGTCCTACTTCAACCAAAGTGCGGTTGACCACAAAAATCGGATAGTCGGAAAAACCCCGTTTACGAATCTGATAAGAGGCTTCCTTTAGGTGGTCGGATACCTTTATAAAATCGGCTGCAACCTGACTCATAATTTTTTGGTCGAGTTCGGGCGAGTTTACATCATCTAAAATCGTATTTTCGTTTGAGTGTGAAGTCATTTGATATTATATTTGTAATTGTCTGATAATTAATGAATTATATACATTTTTAATGACTGGCCATAATTCTTTAGCAAAGGTAAATAGTTCTAAAATTAAAGCCAAAATTCCATTTCTTTCTAACCATAAATTTGTTCGATTAATTCATTTTTAGTAAAAGTTAAGAATTAAACGCCATCTTTTTTTGTTAATAAGTTTCAAACTACAATGGTTTCTTAATAAATTCGTTACTCTCTTATTCAGGATTTTACTACAGACTCTTGATTAGCAAAACCCATTTTTTTACTTAATCCCTACACACATGACTACAACTATTATCATAACTATTTGTACATTATTACTTTTAGCCTACATTTTTGATATTACTTCGGCTAAAACCAAAATTCCATCGGTCATTTTATTACTCGTTTTAGGTTGGATTGTGCGGCAAGGAGTTGATTTTTTTGAGTTGCGAGTACCCAATCTGACCGCCATTCTACCCGTTTTGGGCACGGTTGGCTTAATACTAATTGTGCTGGAAGGCTCTCTGGAATTAGAACTCAATAAAGCTAAATTTCCGATGATTGGTAAATCTTCTCTCGTGGCCTTTTTTCCGATGTTGTTGTTTAGTTTTGCTTTAGCGTGGGCTTTTCATTATTTTGGTAATGTTTCTTTTAAAATAGCTTTAGCAAATGCTATTCCCTTGGGAATCATCAGTAGTGCTATTGCTATTCCGAGTGCTAAGAATCTTTCATCTGAAAGCCGTGAATTTATTACGTATGAAAGTAGTCTCTCTGATATTTTTGGAGTAATTTTCTTTAATTTTATTACACTTAATGATAGTATTGGTTCAGATTCGGTTTGGCATTTTTTGCTTGAATTGGTGCTAATAATCATTGTTTCGTTTGTTGCTACGCTTGGGCTTGCCTTTTTGCTTAGCCGAATCAAACACCACGTAAAATATGTGCCAATAATCCTACTTATTGTGTTGATTTACAGTATCTCAAAAATCTATCACTTACCAGCGTTGATTTTTATTTTGCTTTTCGGATTATTTTTAGGAAACCTTGATGAACTGAAAGGCTTCAAACTTATTAAGAAACTTCATCCTGAAATTCTGGATAAGGAGGTTCACAAGTTTGGTGAATTAACCACCGAAATTGCTTTTCTGATTCGGGCTTTATTCTTTTTATTGTTTGGTTTTTTGATTGAAACTGCCGAGATTCTGAATCTTGATACAATTCTTTGGGCGGTACTCATAACACTCGGAATCTATTTACTTAGAATAGCCTTTTTAAAGTTTGTGAAAATTGAATTCTTACCAATTCTATTTATTGCACCTCGTGGGCTAATTACAATTTTATTATTTTTGTCGATTCCACTCGGACAAACCATAATTTTGGCCAATAAATCATTGATTATTCAAGTCATAATTCTAACCGCACTCGTGATGATGTTTGGTTTGATGCAAACAAACAAAAAAAATGAAAAACACACTAAAGAAACTACAACCAACGAAGTTATTTAAGGATTTTTTTGAAAGTGAAAAAGCTGGTGGGCTTACTTTAATTGCTTGTACTGCCGTTTCGTTGATTATTGCTAATTCGGCTTGGGCGAGTAGCTATGAGCATTTTTGGCGTACTGATTTTGCGGGGCATGGTATTGCTCATTGGATAAATGATGGACTAATGACAATCTTCTTTTTGTTGATTGGGTTGGAATTAGAACGAGAGATTTATCAAGGAGAATTATCAAATATTAAAGATGCGTTACTTCCAATCTTTGCGGCTATCGGTGGAATGTTACTGCCAGCAGGAATCTTTTACTTGCTGACTTACGGCACTAAAGGGCAAGCAGGTATCGGTATTCCGATGGCTACTGATATTGCATTCGCTCTCGGAATCTTGTCGTTATTGGGAAATAAAGTGCCAACTTCGCTCAAAGTATTTCTAACAGCACTCGCAGTTATTGATGATTTAGGAGCAATTTTTGTGATTGCGATTTTTTACACAAAAACGATTCTTTGGACGAATCTTTTCATCGCTCTCGGAATTTTTGTGGTGCTTGTAATCTTCAATCGCCTAAAAGTACGAAACCTAATCCTTTATTTGATGGGTGGTGTTGCGATGTGGTATTTTATGCTCAATTCGGGCGTTCATGCAACAATTACTGGGGTATTATTGGCATTTGCAATTCCATTTGGTAATGGTGATGAAAAATCGACCTCGTATATTTTGCAGCATTTTCTTCATCGGCCAGTAGCATTTATTATTCTTCCGCTTTTTGCGTTGGCTAATACTGCCATTGCCATTGATGGTAATATTGTCGAAACGCTGACTCAGAATTATAGTCTGGGCATTGCCCTTGGTTTAATCGTTGGGAAGCCTTTGGGGATATTTTTGATAAGTTTTGCGGTGGTTTCGTTGGGGGTCTGTAAACTTCCTTTTGATTTAAACTGGAAGGCAATCATCGGAGCAGGACTTTTGGGCGGAATCGGTTTCACGATGTCAATATTCATCACGCTATTGGCTTTTGAAGATTCGATAATTATCAACAATGCTAAATTTATGATTCTGACAGCTTCGTTAGCTGCAGGAATTCTGGGGTATTTTTACTTGAAATTTACGCTGAAAGATGAAGCTTTGGAGGTTGAATAATAGATTTGTGGAAAGAGAAAGTTTTTAGGCTTTCTCTTTCTGTAAATTCGTCAAGCAGAGAAAATAATTACTATCGAACAGAGAACCATTCGTAAATCGAATTATTCGTCAATCGTCATTCTGCCTACATTCTCGCTGCAATCAGTAAACTCAAATCCTTGTATCGTAGATTAAAACGCTGAGCAATAGAAAGATTTGTGAGACTACCTTTGAAGCAATAGACACCTTTCGTGAACCATTGTTTGGCAAAAATCATATCTTCGATTCCGCCAACTTGACCAGTTTTTAATAAAAAAGGGGTGAAAACATTGCTCAATGCGATACTTGCAGTGTGAGCTACCCTTGATGCGATATTGGGTACGCAATAATGCGTAATTCCATATTTCTGAAAAGTTGGATGCTTGTGGGTTGTCATTTCCGAAGTTTCAAAACAGCCACCTTGGTCAATTGATACATCAATGATTATCGAATTGTTTTTCATTTTCGATACCATTTCTTCAGTAACTACCATTGGTGCTACGCCATCTTCGGCACGCATTGCTCCGATAACTACATCAGCACGAGCGAGTGCGTCTCCGAGTGTGTCTGAATCTATGATTGAAGTATAAATATGTTGTCCGACTGCATATTTTAAGCGTTGAAGTCGGTAAATGTGTTGGTCAAAAACTTTGATTTCTGCACCCAAACCGAGGGCTGTGCGGGCTGCGTATTCGCCTACCGTTCCTGCTCCGATAATCACGATTTTAGTGGGCGGTACGCCCGTAATTCCTCCCAAAATCATTCCACGTCCATCATGAACGCTGCTGAGATACTCGGCCGCTATAAGCATCACGGTGCTTCCTGCAATTTCGCTCATGGTTCTGATTATCGGGAAGTTGCCCACTTTATCCTGAATCAATTCAAAGCCGATACCTGTCACCCGTTTTTCGTTGAGTTGCTCAAAATATGAGCGAGACAGATTCGGCACATTTAACGTCGAAATAACTGTTTGCCCAGTTTTCAAATATGCCATTTCTGCTTCAACCAGTGGCTCAATTTTTACAATCAAATCAGCTTCAAAAACTTCTTCAGGACTATAAACAATCTTTGCACCCGCTTCGCTGTAATCATTATCAGAGAATTTTGCACCTTCGCCAGCACCTTTTTCTATGATTACTTCATGGCCGTTTCTGACCAACAAAGTAACTGACTCGGGCGTAAGTGCTATGCGATTTTCTTGCAATGAAACTTCACGTGGAAGACCAATAAAAAGGCTTTTATTTCCTCTTTTTATCATCTCGGGCGACTCTTGTGGATAGAGTGTCGATTGTCGTGCTAATTCTGAAAGTGATTGTCCTGTCATTGTTTGGTTGATTGGTGACTGGTTATCGGTGAACTTGTTATTAGTGGATTGCCTATTGTGAGCTGGTTACTGTAAAATGCCCACGAAAACTGATTTTTAGCTAAATTCTATATTCCTATCTAAACCCTCGGTCAGACTTATTTTTATTTTAAAACAGTTTTCGGGTAAAAGCGTTTCTACTTTTTCGGCCCATTCGAGCAAACAAATATTACCTGAGTCTAAGTATTCTTCTACGCCAAAATCAAGAGCCTCTGTTTCGTTTTTTAGGCGATAAAAATCAAAGTGATAGATGGTTTGATGGTTTGCCGTTAAGTATTCATTTACTATCGAAAAAGTAGGACTTTGTGTATTACCAATAACTCCCAGCGTTTTACAAATCGTTCTTATGAGTGTTGTTTTTCCAGCACCCATTTCACCCTCAAAAATCCAAATTTTTCGTCCATTTGCTACGTTGATTACTTGCTGGGCAACTGCGGGTAAATCAGCAATTTTATAAATCATTTTACTCGGTTTAATGTAATTTTCCTGCAAAAATCGTATAAATACTTAGAATAATTTCAATCTTATTTCGGAAAATTCGTTTTTAATAAAAAAACAAATTTTCTTAGGCAATATATGCAGAAATCTGTTGATTTTTCAAGAACTTTGTTAAACGAAATAAAAAACGTACCCGATAATAGAATACCTGTTAGTCAATAGCGATTAGTATTTAGCTTCATTGAAAAAGCCTGAATCGTTTATGAGCTAAAGATTAATTGCTGTGACCTATATTTTTAGCCAAACCCAATAGATTTTATAAGTAGAATGTTCCAAGACAGAAAGCAAATCATTCTTAGTTTTTTCTTTTTAGTTTGTGGTATCTATGCACTGAGGTTATTTTATCTTCAGGTAATAGATGACACCTATCACACGATTGGCTCTACTGGAGCTTTGAAGAAAGAGGTGCAGATTCCTCTTCGTGGACAAATCTATGACCGTAATGGTAAGCTTTTAGTGGCAAATGTAGATGTGTATGATATGTACGTGACGCCCTACAAAGTGAAACAAATGGATACGACTACTTTTTGTCGCTTATTCAACATAACCCGCACTTATTTTGATAGTACAATGGCTGTTGCGAAGAGTTATTCTCGCAATCGTGCTACGTTGTTTCTTCGTCAGTTATCAAAAGAAGACTACGCTCGTGTAGCGGATGCTATGGTGAGTTTTCCAGGGTTTACATTTGAGCTTTCGTTTTTCCGTACGTATCCTGCCCGTACGATGGCTAACGCTTTAGGGTATATCGGTGAGATTAGTAAAAAAGCCTACGAAGCCCAAGAAGTTGAGTATTACCGAAGTGGTGATTATATTGGAATTACGGGCCTCGAAAAACAGTACGAAATGGAGCTTCGGGGTAGGCGAGGAGTGAAGTTTACGATGATGAATGTGCACGGTGAAAATAAGGGTTCGTATTCAAATGGAGAGTATGATACGTTGGCTGTAATCGGGAAAAACCTCTTTACAACTGTTGATGTAGAAGTACAGCAACTGGCTGATAGCCTTTTTGCAGGGAAAACGGGTTGTGCCGTAGCCATAGAACCACGAACTGGAGAAATCTTGGCAATGGGCTCATATCCATATTATGACCCGAATATCCTTTCGGGAAAACAATTTGCCAAAAACTTTAAAGAATTGTATCGAAACCCCGATAAGCCACTCAATGACCGAGTTGCTACGGGTTTCTTCCGCCCAGGTTCTACTTTTAAATTGGTTCAAGCCTTGGTAGGTCTTCAATTAGGCTCTATTACGCCCGAAACATTCTTTGTTTGCGGAAATGCTCCTGTAAAATGTCATGGGCACCCTTCGGGTGATTTACATAATGGTGTACGCTACTCTTGTAACCCATACTTCTACAATGTTTTTCGCAAAACTATGAGTATGACCAGCGAAACTAATCCGTTTAAGGCTGCTCCAATCATGCTTTCTAAATGGCATGATATGGTGGAAAAATTTGGGTACGGGCAAAAATTGGGCATTGATTTACCATCGGAGTCGTCAGGATTGTTGCCTAATGTAAAGTATTATGATAAGCGTTACGGTTCAAATCAGTGGAAATTTTCTAATATTTATTCATTAAGCATTGGAGAGGGAGAGGTGTCGGTAAATATGCTTAAAATGGCTAATTTGGCGGCTACGATTGCTAATAGGGGTTATTGGGTAACACCGCATTTAGTACGAGGAATTGGTCAGAATGGGAAAGGGGTTGCACCTGAGTATCGTGAAATTCATAAAACAGATATTGACCCACGTCATTTTGAGGCTATCATAGGAGGTATGCAAGATGCTGTTGAGCGTGGCACTGTAGGTGGTGGAGCTGGTATTGTTGAGGGTATTGCTATTTGTGGTAAAACTGGTACTTCACAAAATAAAAAAGGAAAGGATAACTCAATTTTTATCGCTTTTGCCCCTCGTTATAATCCTAAGATTGCTATTGCCGTAATGGTGCAAAATGCAGGTTTTGGAGGGTCGGTTGCTGCTCCTATTGCTACCTTGATGATTGAGAAATATTTAAAACGTAAAATTGAGCGTACAGCCATTAAAGAAAGAATGTTGAATTTGAGCATCAAGACCGTTGAAGCAATGGCTGCTGGTGCTAATGCAAAGCCAATACCTGTGCTTACACCAGAGTCAACAAGTAAACCTACGCCTGCTGCCCCTGTTGCTCCAACAAAGCCGCAGAAAGAATCAGCAAAACCAGTAAAAACAACATTTATAAAACCAAAAGACGAAAACATTAATACAACTAAATAGTATGGCACGTGATATTGATATTAGAGAAGGCATTGACTGGACAACCGTTTGGCTGTATGCAGCACTGGTACTTTTTGGTTGGTTGAATATTTATGCGGCGGTTTACAACCCCGAAAACCCAATCACTATTTTTTCTACTTCTCATAATGCTGGGAAGCAGTTACTTTTTATTTCATCAACATTTGTATTGATTTTGATAATTCTCTTTGTCGATTACAAAGTTTATGACTCTTTTGCGTATATTTTTTATGGTTTTGTAATCTTATTGTTGATTGCTACTATCTTTTTGGCAACCGAAATCAAAGGTTCGAGGTCTTGGATAAAACTGGGTAGCACGTTTTCGTTACAACCCGCCGAGTTTTCCAAAATCTTTACGGCATTAGCATTGGCAAGGTTTCTGAGTACACAAGGGGTAAATATTTCGAAATTTCGTGATGCAATCGTAGCAGGCTTATTGGTTTTCGTACCGCCAATTATTATCATCTTACAGAAAGAAACAGGTTCAGCATTAACTTTTGCGGCATTTATTGCGGTTTTCTACCGTGAAGGTCTTCCAGGGATTTATCCTGCTTTGGGTATTGCGTTAGCGATTCTCTTCGTGTTAGTATTATTCTTCAATAAGTTTTATGTGGTGGCTGGTTTGGCGGTAGCATGTGGTTTGTTTTGGTATATGTTCTTAAAACGCTACGAGCGTACTCGTCAGAATCTTATTCGTTTGGGTGGCGTATTTGTTATTGCATCGGCATTTGTGTTTGGTGTTAAGTTTTTCACAACGAATGTATTGCAACCACACCAACAAAAACGTATTCAAGTATTAGTAAACCCCGATTCTGACCCACTGGGAGCAGGTTGGAATGTTACGCAATCAAGGGTAGCTATTAGCTCTGGAGGAGTCATTGGAAAAGGATACTTACAAGGAACACAGACAAAATTCGACTTTGTACCTGAGCAATCAACCGACTTTATTTTTTGTACGGTAGGTGAAGAATGGGGTTTCCTCGGAAGTGTTATCGTGATTTTAATATTTGCAGCCCTCTTGAATAGAATTATCAATTTAGCCGAGAAACAACGAAGTAAATTCTCCAGAATTTACGGTTATTGTGTGGCTTCTATTCTGTTTTTTCACTTGTTTGTAAATATTGGTATGACTATTGGATTAATGCCTGTAATCGGTATTCCTTTGCCATTTTTGAGTTATGGTGGTTCGTCGCTTTGGTCATTTACAATTTTGTTGTTCATTTTCTTGAAGTTAGATGCTCACCGTAGCTATAAAGTATAAGAATATTTGTGAGAATTATTTTGAAACTTTCAATATAATCTCTTAATTGCTTTATCTATTAAAACCTAAAACAACAACAATCTATGGCAAATCCAGCATTTTCAGAAAAAACATTCACAAATATTGATTATACCTACGATAAAAGTGAGGTAATGACCGTTGAAACTACCCTCACAAAAGTTGGTATTCTATTATTTATTTTAGCTGCTTCATCGGCTGTTTCTTGGGTTGGACTCATGCAAGGTTGGAGTATCGCTCCAATGCTTATTCCTGCTGGCTGTATCGGCGGACTCCTCTGTGCAGTAGTTTTAGCGTTTAAGAAAGAATGGGCTCCGCAATTAGCTCCAACGTATGCCTTGCTCGAAGGTTTGGCAATCGGTGCAATTTCGGCCATTTTCCAAGAGTTTGCACTTATTGCAGCAGGGCTTACATTCGGAGTGGTGTTTGTGATGTGGTTTTTATATAAAACTAAAGTTTTGCAAGCAACTCAAGGCTTCATGTTCGGTGTTGCAGCCGCAACTGGAGCGGTTTTCTTACTTTATATGCTTACCTGGATTTTAGGAATGTTTGGTATAAGTGTACCATATATCCATGAAGGAGGTATCATCGGGATAATTTTCTCATTAGTAGTAATCACAATTGCTGCTATGAATTTAATCATAGATTTTCATTTGATTGAGCAAGGTGCCGAAATGCAAGCTCCTAAATACATGGAGTGGTACGCTGCTTTTGGTCTGATGGTTACGATTATCTGGCTATATCTCGAAATCTTAAAGTTATTGGCAAAATTAGCATCACGCCGATAGGAATAACTAATATAAAAAAACGCCGCTTTGAAGCTCAAAGCGGCGTTTTTTATGCTCAAATAATGATTTAAGGTTGTTTTTCGCTCTCAATTACATTTCCTTGTATCGAGAGTTTCGCTTTTACAACAACTTTAGAATCGTTTCTTACGAATTCGATTTTTCCATCATAACCCACTACTTCAAAAATATCAGCCTCTTTGGTCGGAGCAAGCACTGCTGAGCCTTGGCCAACCGCTTCTCCGAAAAGTTGCCCTTTTTGAATACTCACAATTAATTCTTCAAATGGCCCTTCTTTTACCTTATATTTACCTATATAAGCTTTGGCCGCAACTGTATCAATAGCTACTGTTGTGGGAGTAGTTTGTGCCGAAACATCAAAACTAAAGGCAAAAATGCCTAAGATTACTAATAGAGAAAGTTTTTTCATTGATAAATAATAAATGTTTAATTGTGATTCTAATGCGTAAACGTGAATGCTTAATAATTAGTTTGCTTTGGTAAATATAATTATTTTTATATTTATTTTGAAAATTGAATGATAATATAATGGCGTTATTTGGGATAAATAAAATTTGAGAATAAGCGTTTTAAAATATGATTATTGTCATGCATCGAAGGAAATGAAACCTATTTTTTTGCACAAAAATTAAACTAATTTATGTTAATCACAACTGCCCAAGAAGCCCTCGAAACTGTAAAATCAGGCGATAAAATCTTCATTCACAGCGTTTCGGCTGTACCACATCATTTGGTAAATACTTTAGTTGACCGAGCTGATACGCTAAAGGGAATTGAAATTTATCATCTCCATACCGAAGGCGAAGCTCCCTATACTAATCCCGAATACGCCGAAGTATTTCATACCAACGCTTTTTTTATTGCAAAAAATACTCGAAAAGCTATCGCTGAAGGTCGAGGAAGTTATATACCAGTTTTTTTATCGGAAATTCCTAAGCTTTTTACTCAAAATATTATCAAGCTAAATATTGCTTTAATCTCGGTTTCTACGCCCGATAAAAGTGGTTTCTGTTCGCTCGGAACATCGGTTGATGCTACGCTGGCGGCCATCGATTCGGCTGATGTGGTTATTGCCCAAATAAATAAGTATGTTCCTCGTACACTTGGAGATGCTCAAATTCACACCAGTCGAATCAACTATTTTGTTCCTTTCGATGAACCATTGCACGAAGTTTCGTGGGGCGAACCAACCGCTGAGCATAAGAAAATTGGTAGCCATGTGGCATCATTAGTGGAAGATGGAGCAACGCTCCAAATGGGAATTGGTAGTATTCCGAATGCAGTTTTGGCTGCCCTCGAAAATCATAAGGATTTAGGAATTCATACCGAAATGTTTTCTGATGGCATTATTCCCTTGGTAGAAAAAGGAATTATTACAGGAAAGTACAAAAAACGTAATCGAGGAAAAATCATCTCTACATTTTTATGTGGCTCAAGAAAACTCTACGATTTTGTTGATGACAATCCGCTCGTAACAATGATGCGGGTGGATTATGTGAATGATACCTCAATTATTAGACAAAATCCGAAGGTTACGGCCATCAATAGTGCCATTGAAATTGATATTACAGGTCAAGTCTGTGCCGATAGCATTGGTTATAATATGTATTCGGGCGTAGGTGGACAAATGGATTTTATTAGAGGTGCGGCTTTATCGGAAGGTGGAAAGCCAATCATTGCTTTGAATGCTACCACTGCTAATGGTTTATCAAAGATTGTCTCACATCTGAAAGAAGGTGCGGGCGTAGTAACTACTCGGGCCAACGTACACTATGTAGTAACAGAATTTGGAATTGCTTATTTATTTGGTAAAAATTTAGTAGAAAGAGCTAAAGAACTCATCAAGATTGCTCACCCAAACCATCAAGAAGCTTTGGCTAAAGCTGCATACGAGCGTTTTAAACATCATAGTTCGGTTAAATTTTAGTTATTTGGTTATTATATGTGAAAATAATATAACTACGTAATGCTTAAATATTAGATAAAATAACTATAAAAATTTGTTTTAATAAATAATATATCTATTTTTGTCGAAAAATAAGGATAAAACTTTCTTTTATAAAATGGCAAAAGTAACCGAACATTTAAAGAGCAATAACGGAAAACCAATTTTTTCGATTGAAATCATTCCGCCAACTAAAGGCACGAATATCAACGACCTTCTGAATGCTATTGAGCCAATGATGGAATTGAAACCTCCGTTTATTGACGTTACTTTTCACCGTGAAGAATATTTTACGAAGCAGTTGCCCGATGGCTCAATAAAAGAGGTGCGTACTCGTAAACGCCCTGGAACAGTCGGAATTTGTTCGTCAATCATGCACCGTTTTAAAATCGACCCAGTTCCGCACGAGCTTTGTGGTGGTTTTACGAAAGACGATACTGAAGACTTATTAATTGACCTCAATTATTTAGGAATTGATAATGTGTTGGCTCTCCGTGGTGATTTTGCGAAGCCTTATGATACGTTCAAAGCCAAAAAAGATGGTCATCAATATGCCAATGAGTTAGTTTCGCAGATAAAAGATATGAATAATGGCAAATATCTGCACGAAGATTCGGAGTACTTGAATGCCAGCGATTTTTGTATTGGTGTGGCTGCTTACCCTGAAAAACACTTTGAAGCCACTGATTTAGAACAAGATATGGAAAATCTGAAACGTAAGGTAGCTGCTGGAGCAGATTATGTAGTAACTCAAATGTTTTTTGATAACCAAAAGTACTTCGATTTTGTGAATCGTTGTCGTGCTGAAGGCATCACTATTCCAATTATACCAGGTTTGAAAGTTTTGGCTACTAAAAAGCAATTAGATATTTTACCAAGATTATTTTATCTGGATATGCCAGAGACATTCAGAAAAGAGGTAATGGCTTGTGAAAATGACAAACAAGCAAAACAACTGGGCATTGAGTGGTCAGTGCAGCAATGCCGTGAATTAATTGATTTTGGTGTGCCTGCTTTGCATTTTTATACCATGAGCAAGTCAGACACCACAATGGCGGTTGCGAGACAGGTTTTTTGAGAATTTCGTAGAGACGTTGCACCGCAATATCTAAAAATGGGTACAATATATTTTATGATATGAGCCGTTGCATCATGCAACGGCTCTACGTTTTTACGGCAAAATCAACGCATAACCTTTACTCTGAAAGGTACTGAAAGTTATCAAAGCTGATTGAGCTACTTTTATATTTTCGTTGCGTTTATCATCTACTAATTTTCTTGCTCTGAGTGACTGCCCACAGACAAAAAAGCGTACACCATTCTTGGCTAATTCATTGATTAATGCCGTATTCGGGTTTGACATTCCAAACTTCTTTTTGTAGGCTTCATCTTCTAAAATGACTGGGGTTCCTAAAAAATGAAATACGCCGATTACATCAATATTTTCTTTCGGAATACCAGCCTCGATATGAGCATTTACTAAGCGAGCCAGTTTATCAAGCGAAGCATTGACCGAATCAGGTTTATCCGAAGCCTTCGATAAATCAACGATTAGCTTGTATTTCATCTTTTTATCAGCAAAAGGCGTTGCTTCGGGTACTTCAAACATTCCACCTCCGCTTTTAATGAGGGGATATATTTTTTTCTGTGCAAAGGTAAAGTTTCCTGTAAGGAAAAATAGAGAAAGAATTATCAGTTTTTTCATAGTACGATGAAGGTTTTAGTTTAAAAAAGGCAGCTATCTTTAAGCATTGCTAAAGATAACTGCCTTTAAAATATTCACAATAAAATAAATGCTAAATATTTATTTCTGTGGACTATCGTCTGAGAACTATCGTCTATTAAATATCAATTTTAGCATATTTGGCGTTACGCTCAATGAAATCACGGCGTGGCCCAACTTCATCACCCATGAGCATCGCAAATAGGTGGTCAGCTTCGGCAGCCGATTCAACCGTTACTTGCTTTAACGTACGTTTGTCTGGTCGCATGGTTGTTTCCCAAAGTTGCTCTGGGTTCATTTCTCCCAAACCTTTGTAACGTTGAATACCCACGTTTTCTTCTTTTCCTCCACCCGCTAAACGCTTCACGGCAATTTCCCGTTGCTCTTCTGTCCAGCAATATTCTTCATCTTTTCCTTTCTTCACTAAGTACAAAGGCGGTTGAGCGATATAGATGTATCCTTTCTCAATTAATTCTTTCATATAACGGTAGAAGAACGTCAGAATCAAGGTACGAATGTGGCTACCATCAATATCGGCATCGGTCATGATGATGATTTTGTGGTAACGTAATTTCTCGGTATTTAAGGCACGTTCATCGCCATCTCGACCGATTTGCACACCCAATGCCGTAAAGATATTTTTAATCTCTTCGTTTTCGTAAATCTTAAATTCTTGTGCTTTCTCAACGTTAAGAATCTTACCACGTAAAGGCAAAATAGCTTGGAAGGCACGATTACGACCTTGTTTGGCCGAACCACCCGCCGAGTCTCCCTCAACCAAGTACACTTCACAAATTGTTGGGTCGGATTCAGAGCAGTCGGCCAATTTTCCTGGTAAACCACTTCCAACCAATACATTCTTGCGTTGTACCATTTCACGGGCTTTCTTGGCAGCAATACGTGCTTTAGCTGCTAAGATTACCTTATCAACAATGATACGAGCTTCTTTTGGGTGTTCTTCCAAGTAGTTTTCGAGCATTTCGGCCACACAAGCACTTACTGCCGAAGTAACCTCACTATTACCTAATTTGGTTTTGGTTTGTCCTTCAAATTGTGGTTCAGCAACTTTTACTGAAATAACAGCAGTTAAACCTTCACGGAAGTCATCTCCACTAATATCAATTTTTTCTTTGGCCAAAATACCCGATTTTTCGGCGTAGCTTTTCAACGTACGAGTAAGAGCCATACGGAAGCCCGAAACGTGTGTTCCACCTTCGTGCGTATTGATGTTGTTTACAAACGAAGATACGTTTTCGCTGTAACTTGTGTTGTAGAGCATCGCTACATCAACAGGAACGCCGTCTTTATTCCCTTCCATAAACATCGGTTCTGGAATCAAACGCTCACGACCTGCATCTATATACGAAACGAATTCGGCCAAACCACCTTCTGAATGGAAAGTATCAGTCAATGCGTTGCCATCTTCATCGATTTCACGCAAATCTTTTAAGATAATCGTGATGCCTTTATTCAAGAAAGATAATTCACGTAAACGGTTGGCTACGGTTTCGTACTTATATTCTGTTACCGTAAAAATGCTACCATCGGGCTTGAAAGTAACTTGTGTACCAGTATCATCGGCCGTGCCGATTTCACGTACTGGATAAAGTGGCTTTCCGATGTTATATTCTTGTTCAAAAATCTTGCCTTCTCTGTGTACTTCTACTCGGAGGTGGGTCGAGAGGGCATTTACGCAGGATACACCCACACCGTGCAAACCACCAGAAACCTTGTAAGTATCTTTATCGAATTTACCACCAGCGTGAAGTACAGTCATTACAACTTCCAACGCTGATTTCTTTTCTTTTGAGTGCATTCCTGTCGGAATACCACGACCATTATCTTTAACTGTTACCGAATTGTCTTCATTGATTGTTACGTGAATCGTGTCGCAATGCCCTGCTAAAGCTTCATCAATCGAGTTATCAACTACTTCCCAAATGAGGTGGTGAAGACCCTTTGCACTGATGTCGCCAATGTACATGGCTGGACGTTTTCTTACTGCCTCTAACCCTTCAAGTACCTGAATATTCTCAGCACCATAATCTGCTCTCGACTTCTGAGGCTCCATGCCTTCTTGATTTTCTGCCATAATTTATTTTTTATAAAAATTTAACTATCAGAATTTATCTGAATAGAATATCTTAACTTTGATACTCACAGTTTTTAGTATTATTTTAGATGTAAAGATACGTATTTTTATCGGAATTTTAAAATTTATAATCGAGGCTGCACGCCAATAATTTCGCATTTTCGGTATAGATTTGATTTAAAAATAAAATGTGCTATTATCGTCTGAGAAAAAGTATAAGTAATTGAAATTATGAAAAAGTTTATTTGGGGGTTTCTGCTTTTAACTTCTTGCCAATCAACGTTTTATATGGTT
>JALQYE010000008.1:19462-49183 GCA_023254245.1 Emticicia sp. | reverse complement strand
ATCTACGATGCAGCCAGCCGATATGCACCAGGATTAATCATGAATGATAGTCCAGATATGATAATCAATTCGACAGGTGCCATGAGTGGCCGCTGGATACGCCAAAATGGTAACATAGTTATTCTGGGAGCATAATCTTTTGCTCAACAAACGTTTACTTTTCAATAAAAAACAAAAACATTTTTCATAAATCTCTAAATAATTATTGCCATGTTTAATAACGAATATGAATACGGAAACGAGTTGGAATTTGCCAACGAATCATTTGAATTTGGAAATGAATTCGGATACGAATTTGGTCACGAATTAGGCAACGAACTCAATGAAAGTCTTGAAATGGAGTTAGCTCACGAACTTCTCAACGTAAGCAACGAACAAGAGTTAAATCATTTTTTAGGTGGACTCATCAAAAAAGTAGGAAAAGGCATTAGTTCATTTGCTAAATCATCTGTTGGACAAGCTCTTGGTGGAGCCTTAAAGTCAGTTGCCAAAACAGCTCTTCCATTGGTAGGAAAAGCCGCAGGTACTTTCTTTGGTGGCCCGCTTGGTGGTATGGTTGGTGGGAAACTCGGCTCAATGGCAAGCAATCTTTTTGAGTTAGAGCTCGAAGGACTAAGCCCCGAAGACCGTGAATTTGAGGTAGCACGTGCTTACGTTCGTTTTGCTAATGAGGCCATCAATAATGCCTCAAATCTTTCAAGACAATACACCAATTCAAACCCACAAACATTAGTCAGAACCGCCATCAATCAAGCAGCTACTACTCACGCCCCAGGTTTATTAAAATCATCTGGTGCAAGAAGTGGAGCCACAAGCTCACAAGCGTGGCGTGGGCTTCCACAAAGCGGAACGTGGTCACGCAGAGGTCGAGTAATTATTTTATCTTGACTTTATGGCCATGAGAACATTCCAAGATACACAGTTTTTGGTCAATGAGTCTCTTTCATTACTTACTCGACTCAAAACGGTCCAACCATTTGCACTCAACACGCCTATGGTAAGGGCAGCCTCGATTTCGGCCGAAGCACAAAATGCCATTAACGAACACATGAACCGAATCAAGCAAGAGATAAAAACAAAAATTGGTTCATTTATCAATTGGCTAAAAAGCCCTGAAAGTCAAGGTATCACCGCCGAGAAAGCTCAAGCAGAATATGCCTTACTAAAACTGAGGTTCAATAACCTACTTGACCAACTGGATATTTTTGCAGATGTGCTACTCCAGCGTGGCGAACACGAAACTGGCACTTGGATTTCGGGCTTAGATGTATTAGCGGCAGATTCTTTAAAAATTGAAGGCAACTATTATAAGCCTCCTCCATTAATTTGTTTTTTAGAGCGAGGGCACGGGGCAGCCATTCGCCGAGCCAGAACAAGACTTCCTGGTGGCGATGAAAACCCTGTGGGAGTCATACAAGTTCCTCGTGAACGTATGGTTGGCAGTGGTATAGCATCATCGTTGATACATGAAGTGGGGCATCAGGGTTCTGAACTACTTGATTTAACGCAGTCAATCAGAGAAGAAATTAGTCGTATAACTGAGCATAGCCCTCATGTAGTATCATATCAATTTTTGAGTAGATGGCTCAACGAAATTCTGTCGGATTTTTGGGCGATGGCACATTTAGGTATTACAGCCACTTACGGTTTGATGAGTGTTGTGAGTTTACCGAGCTATTTTGTATTCAGAATAGCCACCGATGCCCCCCACCCTTTTCCGTGGATTCGGGTTTGTATCAGCATTGCTTTTGGTAAAACACTCTATCCCCACGAACAATGGGAACACTTAGAAAACCAATGGAATAGCCTCTATCCTACCGATAATCTTCCTGAGGAAAAACGAAAGATTATCGCTGAGTTACTCGCCACCTTGCCTGAGTTCACGCAGGTGGTAGCCAACCATCAGCCAGAGTCAATCAAGGGTAAAGTTTTGAAAGAGATTTTCCCGTATCAGCAACGCCAACCGCAGCAATTACAAGAAACGTATAATAGTTGGCATTCAAACAAAAATATGATGTATGCCGCCCCTCCGAGTTTAGTTTTTGGAGTAATTGGGCAAGCAAAAGCCGATGGCAAAATTACTGCCAACGAGGAGTCGAGAATACTAACACAAATGCTCACTCATTGGGCTCTCGAACGAGCTAAAAATTATTGTATTAGATAAAACACTCTAAATAATTACAGAAATGGCAGACTTAAAATTCAAAAATCTTCCCTCAGAAATAAGATATGGGGATGATTTAGATATTGAAATTCCCTTAAAAATAGATGGAAAATTTGTTTCAATTGATGGCAATATAAATATATTTATTCAACAAGGAACAAAAAAGCAAACCATTAACTTGGATAAAAACCTCACGATTTCAGAATCTGGGTATAAAATTTTCACTTCCTTAGATGATGTCAATAAAAATAAAAATAGCTTATCATTCAAAATAAAAGAGTCGCAAGAAAGTGGTTTCTTTCAAATTTGGGGCGATGCTATTATTAAGAAAAATAGCAGTAGTGAAACTGTAGATATTGATTTACAAGTATTTGAGGTAACTTTATCGGAATCAGCAAAAGATTTGGATAAGTCTAAAATGATTCCTAAGCAATTTGAGAATCAAGAATCTTTATCTCGTCAAAGCTTCCCACCAAACATTCAAAAAGTTTCATTAGTTGAGCCTGGGCGGAATAATACAGATGACCAGTTTCTTTGGGTATATATTCGCAATGGTGTCTTAGACTTTTCGTATTACAAAAAGTTTATTGATGAAGTAATGTGTAATCCCAATTTACTAAAAGATAAAAAGAAAAAATGGGAGAATCGCTTACCTTTCAATCAAGTTGATGCTTTTAGTGTATTGAAATTCGCCACAGATTATTACATGAAAAAGTTTTTCAGAATAATTGATAGTGAGAATTCAAATTATGATAATACAATCATCAAAAAATCAGCCAATGAAACGTATGGACTTCATGATGAGGAAGCCCGTACAAATCGAACCCTTGCAGATTTAAGTAACGTTATTTTTGAGGCTCCTAATAATGTCAGAGAAAGTTATTGGATTGGGGGTAAAGATTATCTTCCCTATTTTGAAACGATTCTTGAAAGATTAAAACCATTCAAAGTATCGTCAGTTCCCAATAGTTGGTGCGGGGATTCTATTAAAGAAAACTCTTTAGAAGACCTAAACCTCCTCGAACTAATCTGGTCGTATTGGCACGAAGAAGGTGGTTTGGTTCAGACCATGAATGCCATTAGTTTACGCTTTCAGAATGTAAGACTAAATACGAATGACCCACTGGCTGGGTTAAATATTGACCCACTTCGCCCAATTAATAATCTAATTTGGGGATATATCGAAGATGAACGCAATCGCTTGAGTATGTCTCGCAGAAATCTTGAATATCAATACGAATATGGTATTTCATTAATCGGTAAAGCAGTGGCTAACATACAAGTTGCCGAGAGTAGAAGTCAATTTTTACCTGCTTTTCATAATCTGCTCAAAACGGCCATTGATTTCTATCAACAAGCCAATTACACAACAGTTATTCCAGATGGATTTCCTGTACTGAATAGCCTACGTGAAGTACATTTATTACTTTCTGAGGGGTCTCATAATCAATTTGGCAGCCTCCCTTGGGCGGCTCGTGCCGAAATGTTTATTCAACAATGGCTTTTATCAAGACCTGAAATGCGGGAGTTTTTGGGCGGTAGAATAATGATGCCTTACAACGAAGAATGGATGGATAAAGTTGATACAATGAAGACAATTCAAGGTTGGAATCCAACAAACATCACTCATTTCCATGATTTGGGGGCTTTCGGCGAACAATTATTATTGTCAATCAGATACGGCTCTTGGAACGACCCATCTCAAACGCGTGATAATGCCGCCAACTGGGCCTATTACTGGCGTGAAGAAATTCAGCGATACGTACACGCATACAAGGCCGCAACGGGTGTTGATTTGGGTAATGATGTAACTGATGCACGTATTTCGATGCCTCAAAATGTTGAGCGTTACACCCAACCTTCGGTGTTGATTGGTCGTAGAGTAAACTCTTTGCCTAATAATCGCCCGAGCCAGCTAAACCGACTAACTCAACGCCGTAATCTTGAAAGATACTAACAAGCTATGTTAGATTTCACTTCGGCATCGTATCTCGGGAGTGAGTTTTCGAGTATTGACTTCAACTTGAAAACTCCTCTCACACTCGGAAAACCAGCTTTTCTGAAAGAACCTTTACTCAATCGGTGGGTAGCCAATCAAATCGCTCAAATGCAAGGACTTGAAAGGGGTGTGCTTGCCCCTTCATCTTTGCATCTATTCTGGGATTTATTCGGAATCTTGAGCAAAAACTATGTGGTTTTTATTGAAGAAAATACTTACCCGATTGGTCAATGGGGAACAATTCACGCTGATGCTCGACAACTTCCTGTTATTCGTTTTAAGCCAGAAAACTTGTCAGATTTAAGGAAAAACATCCAAAAATACTGTCACAATAATCTAAAACCACTCATTGTTTGCGATGCCCTCAATATAGATTCGGGTAAACTTGCCCCAATCAAAGAATATTTATCTATCGTTGAGCCGCTGAATGGAAACTTATTAATTGATGATACCCAAACATTCGGAATTTTTGGGGTAAGTCAAAACCAAGAAAACTTTGGGTTTGGTGGTGGAGGAGTATTGAAGTACACCAATATCTATTCACCTAAAATTCTTACTATTAATTCCCTTTCAAAAGCATTCGGGATACCTGTCGCTGTTTTGGCAGGTAATGCAGATATCATAAAAAGTTTTGAAAAAAATAGCCTTACAAGGGTGCATAACAGTGCTGTATCGGCAGCCCATACGCTCGTAACGGCTCATATTCTCAGAAAAAACCAACAAATAGGCGATAAACTTCGACAAAAGCTATGGAACAACATTCAGTATTTCAGAAAAAATTTAGTAAGGTTAGGCTCGCAAAAACCAATAAATGGCATATTCCCTGTCCAGAAGGTTTCACTCATTTATCCAAATTCAGCATTGTTAATTTACCAAAAATTATTAGAAAACAATATCGAATGCCTGTTGCTTGCTCCAACATCGAAACACCCACGCCCCTCGATAGCATTCTGTTTCCGAGCTGACCATAACTTTAATGACATTGATTATTTACTTGCAGTTTTAAGGAAAATCATAAAAAAGGAAGATACGCCACAAACATTTTTTATTACTAAAACCTCATTGAGCCATGAACGTAGGAATTATCAAAAATAATTATCAAAACCAACAAGCAGCCATTCGGCAATCGTTGGCTCGAATCTATTTGAAAGATGGTCGAGTACAAACTTTACCACTTCGTCAGACCCGTCCCGACTACCAGTTTATGAATTGGTTTCGGCATCGAAGTCGAGCTTTATCGGGTTTTCCTGTAAGTATCCGTAGTATTTTATGGATTGATAATCAAGGCATTTGCACTGATTGCGAGCAAAGAGTCTTTGATTTCCTTAGTCGTTATCGGCTCGGAAATAGCCTAAGAGTTGTCCGACCAAGTTTACCAAATTATGCACCTCAGCCCATCGCCAGTTGTGCATGTAATCATGCACGAGTAGAGCCTTATGGCTTTGATGAACCTTTTGATTTGGGGTTTGAAGAAGAAATTAAAGACTACCCTAATTATGGTGGATATAACGTTACGGGGAAACGGCAAGGAAAACTGACCGAAAGTCAGAAAAATAACATACATGCCAATTCGCAAGCTCAATACTATGCCCATACAAAAACCAACCCCGATAACTTCAAAAAAGGGCTTTCGTTTAAAGGCGTTGAGGTTAATCACCGTATTCCGTTAGAAAGAATACATCAAGTGGCAGGAATGCGAAACACACCCAATAAGAATAACTTGCAGACTATTCCTGAACCTGTTCATGCGTATGTGAGCAAAATGTGGACATATCTGAAAGGAAAACAATCAGGAGCAGACATTAAAGCCTATGCTGATGGTGTAGATAAGCTCATGCAGGCTAAAAACAAACAGCAGGTTGAAACTGCCATTCAAGATTTGAAAAACACAAATCCGAATTTAGATGAAAAGAAGGTATTAAGAGATATTATTTCCAACGGAAAATCGGTCTTTTGGACAAAGGAGTTTCTAAAACGATATCCAGCTTGGCTGAGTAAAGCAGCTGTTTTTGGTAAAGAACTCGAATTAGTATTTCAAGAAATGTATGCCCAAGAAATGGGCGAATTAGCCATTTGAGAAATGACCGCACAGGCCCTTCAAATACACCGAAATGAGCAGTTTCAATATCCTGCTAAGTTTGTTCGTCAGAATTTCGCACGATTTATTGCCGAATTACAGGATTTCATACGGATTCCAAGTATAAGCAGCGATAGCTTTCAAGCATTAAATTGTGCTAATTGGCTGGCTAATCATCTTCTTGGGATTGGATTCGAAGCTGTGCAGATTTTCTCAACTAAAGGAAATCCAGTTGTTTATGGAGAGCTTATTTCGGATATAAATCTACCAACTTTGTTGATTTACGGGCATTATGATGTTGTGCCAACCTCACCCACGAATCAATGGAAATTCGCTCCTTTTTCGGCGACTATTCATCAAAATCGAATCTACGGACGTGGAGCTTCTGATGATAAAGGCCAACTATTTATCCACTTAAAAGCCATTGAATCTATTTTGCAAACACAGGGTAAGCTACCAATCAATATCAAGTGCGTATTCGAGGGTGAAGAGGAAATTGGAAGTATAAACTTTGAGCAATTTGTCAGAGAAAACCAAAATTTATTATCGGCCGATATAGCGGTAGTATCTGATATGGACATGATTTCTTCCACTCAGCCAGCTTTAACCTATGGTATGCGGGGGAATCTCAGTGCTGAAATTCGACTTAAAACTGCCGAAAACAACCTTCATTCAGGAAATTTTGGTGGCCCGATACCTAATTCGATTTTGATTTTAGCTGCTTTATTAACCAAAATTCAAGGGCAATCAGGGCAGGTACTCATTCCTCATTTTTATGATACAATTGAAAAAACAACAGAAATAGAGAAAAAGTATCAGCAAAAATTTGGAAAAACTAACCATCAAATTCAATATGATGCCAAAGCTTTTTTCTTGAATCAACTTCAATCTTTTTCGGCCAACGAACAGATAAGTTTTTTACCTTCACTCACAATCACGAGTTTCAAAGGAGGGTTTCAAGGCGAAGGCCTTCAATCTATTATTCCCTCGCAGGCTATTGCAAAGCTTAATTTTAGGTTGGTTGCTAAGCAAAATCCTTACGAAATAGCTGCACTATTAAGGACGTTTATCTCTGAAATATGCCCCAAAAATGTTGATATTACTATTTTCACTTCGGCTCATGCCTTTCCATATCAAATTTCAACCGAGCATCCAGCTTTCCGTGCGGCGGCGTTGGCTTATGAAATAATTTTCAAGAAAAAACCACTTTTTATAAAATCGGGCGGAACAATCCCTGTGTTAAATATTTTTAAGAAAAACCTCAAAATAGAGACAATTATGATGGGATTTGGCCTTCCAAACGATAATAAACACGCACCCAACGAATATTTTGAGTTAGAAAATTTATATAAAGGTATTCTTACAAGTATCGTATTCATCAATAATTTAAAACTGAAAAATCATGCACATCATTGATTGTCATTGTCATGCGGGAAAAGGCGATGGCCTCACTGGGCCTTGGGATACCGATGCTCCGCTCCGAGATTTTATGCAATGGGCTACCGAAGCTGGAATCCAGCAGATAAATCTCTTTTCAGCATTTCATTCAGACTATGCAGTGGCCAATGCTAATGTGGCTAAAATTGTTGCTCAAAACCCTGAAAAATTCTATGGTTTTGCCTTCGTTCATGCCGCTCGTGATACTGGCAGAATAAAAACAATGGTTGGCAAGGCTATAAACGATTACGGTTTTTGTGGAATAAAAGCTCACCGATATGATGCTCGAATTTCAAGAGAAATTTGTGATGTTGCACGGCTTTTCAGCATTCCAGTCTTATACGATGTTGTTGGCGAAATTTCGGTCGTTGAACTTTTGGCTACGCAATACCCCGACGTCAACTTTATCATTCCACATTTAGGCAGCTTTTCCGATGATTGGCGTTCTCAAAATGGCTTGATTGATTTTTTAGTTCGATATAAAAATATCTACACCGATACTTCAGGGGTAAGGCGGTTCGATATTCTAAAAAAAGCCCTTGACCGTGCAGGAAGTCAAAAAATTCTGTTTGGTTCTGATGGCCCTTGGCTTCATCCAGGTGTAGAGTTATCCAAGATATTTGCTCTAAATTTATCAGAAAAAGAAAATCAACAAATTTTGTCTGGCAATTTTCTGAAACTCATTTCAAATACAAGAAAACTTAATCTTCGTTCTGAAAATAGCATTCATAGTCAGCCTTTTGGAGAAAAAATCAACCAAGAATTTCGTGACCCTTGGTTGATGAACGACCAACGCTATGCCGATTTATGAATTTTTAAATTAGAACCTTTTTTATGCATTTGTAGAATCCGTTGACTACACCCCAAACGTTGAGCAGCCATTCTCAGATTACCTCTTTCGTGGTCAATAGCCTCACGTTTGGCAATATCACCAATCATATCTTTTAAATCTCGCAACGAAACCCCACCGTAGAGCATTTCTTTAACCAATTGCTCTAACTCATTTTCGGTATTAGCCTTTTTGGTATGTAATTTATCAAAATCTGGCCAATCAGATTGTGGAATATCCCCAATTGTAACAGGACCTTCACCAATATGCTTATTAGCAATGCGACTTACGAGCTGCTGCAACTCTCTTATATTTCCTTGGTAGGTTCTCAGCGACAAGAACTCTAAGACTTGTTCATCAATTTGGGTGCGATGATAAATTTCTTTAAAAAAATGCTTAGCCAACACAGGAATATCTGCTTTTCGCTCATCAAGATTGGGTAGTCGACAAGTCCAGCCTGAAATTCTATAAAATAAATCTTGTCTAAAATTTCCTTTTTTTATTTCGTCTTCCAGATTCCGATTCGTGGCACTAATAAGCCTAAAGTTTACTTTTCGCCAAACATTACTACCTACTCTTTTAAAAGTTTTTTCTTGCAATACTCGCAAAAGCTCCGCCTGGAGAGCAATTGGTAATTCGCCTAATTCATCTAAAAATAAAGTTCCATTATTAGCCAATTCGATTGCCCCTTCTCGCATACTAATGGCATTCGTAAATGAGCCTTTTTCATGACCAAATAATTCACTGCCTGACAAATTAGGCATGAGATTCGTACAGTCAACTACAATGTAATCTTTTTTCTCTTCACGTTTGTCAAGTTCATGAATTTTGCGAGCTACGAGTTCTTTTCCTGTGCCACTCTCACCCCAAATGAGTACCGCCGAATCAGACATAGCAATATCTACAATCTGATGTAGTGTTTGCAGCCAAACTTTACTTTCACCAACTAAAGATTTTTGCAAAAATCTAACTTTTTCATCGGTTAATTTCCAATATGAAAGCCGTGATTTCAGAATTACGACTGGATTTACGGTAGTAAACCAAGCAAAAACTTCATTTACCCCAATTTTTAATAATTGCCACGATAAGTGCTTAGGCACAGTATCAATAGAAATAGCAATAATTTTGGGTTCAATAGTGCTTTGTTGAATCTCCTTAATTAATTCACTCATTTTATCGGTTGAAGATTCAGAATCAAAAAAAACCACGAAAGGTATCTGGAGTTTTTCTGATAAACGATAAGGAATGATTTCAAACTGATTTTTTTCTAAATCATACAAAACATCGGCAATACCTTTCTTGTTTTTCGTAAAAAACAAGTACTGAATTTGAAGATTTTTCATGGCTGGAGTAAAGTTTTCAAGGGGGTTTCTTTCTCCAAAAGTAGTGAAAAAGCATCACTATTTTAGCGTAAAAGTACGCATCATCTCAACCGATTAATAAAATTTGAGCTACACATTAATCATTTTTCAATAAACTCACACCCATATTTAAGCTAAAACCAGTTGTACGATAAAGAAAATGATTATCAAGCGATTGCTGTGAAGAAAGCGATAGCACAACGGAAGGTTCAAGCCACAAGGCTACTCGATTATTTACGGGCTTGCTTATACGATAGCCTATTCGACCATTAAAAACAGGCTTATTCAAAGCCGAAGTTTGAACACCAGCTCTAAAACCAACCGATACAGCTTGCAGCTTCTTAATGGCATATAATAAATCGCTTTGAATCTCTAAATATTGCCAATTTCGCTGTTCTATTGTTATGCTTCTAATGGGCTGAACCTCAATGCTATGTTCATCAATTACTTTTACAACCTTTTGATTAATATTGGTTACGCCATAGCTAATATTCGATTTCCCAGTCATAAAACTAAGCCCCATACGGATATCCATTTTTTTACTTAATGGATAAACCACACCCAATTGAGCCGCCAAACTTAATCTATCAGACGAACCATTAAAGTCTTTTACTACAAAATTATCCGCCTTGTTAGGTGAAAAAACATAATAATTGAGCATCGGACTTACGTTGGCATAAACTTCAGTTGGTGGAATAAAAACTAAGCGTTCACGTCGTGGCTCTTCAAATGCGATTACAGCTTCACTTTTAGCTATATTAGGTACTTCTAAACCTTTATCATTCACCTGAATTTTTGTCTCTTTTGGTTTTATAAAAGCTAACTCTTTTATAAAATCAATTAGTTTTCCATCACTTACATCTGTACTTTTTGCTTCATTTATTTCATTCAATGGAAGTAATGTACTCAGCTTTTCAGCTTGATTTTTTACATCTTTTTTTTCATTGTTTTGAGTTAAATATTCGTATTTTTCATCTATCGAGATAGGGATACGCTCTGGTTTATTATCTTCAAAACTAACTACCGCCTTATTCTTGAACATTAAGTTATCCGACTTTGTGCTATTCTGATTCTTAATATTAGCCGCAATTCCATTCTCTGTTTCTTTGCCTTCGGGATATGATTTTACGGCTGACTGTTTTTCATTCTTTTTCGGTAGTATTTTGGGAGTATTTTCAGTTAAAAGTCGTGTAGATTGAGTAGCCTGTTTATTCTCCCCAATTGGTGTAGATTTAGTATTTTTTACTATTATTTGTGGCTTTTTTGTCTCATAAAATGTCGAAAACAAATACTCTCCCGCTGTTAGACCAAGCAAAACACTCGCTGCAATTCCCATAGAGCGATAATTATTCCACCAAAAAACTATCGGACGTCTTTCGGGTTCGGGAGTAATTCTTTCTTGAATTTTGTTCCATACGGCATCATCGGGCATTTCTTCAAAATCCTGAAAACGCTCGTGGTATTCTTTCTCTATGTTATCTTCAAAATTTTCCATTTTTACCTTGATAACTGGTTATTTGATTTTTCATCAAACATTAAACTTCAAACATTCATCATCCACTACGCCCTCACTCCCATTTCTTCTAATTTCTTTCTAAGAATTTTCTTGGCAAAAAATAACTGAGACTTTGAGGTTCCTTCAGTAATACTAAGTTTTTCGCTGATTTCTTGGTGCGAAAAACCATCAATTACAAATAAGTTGAAAACTATCTTTGCTCCATCAGGAAGTTCATTAACTGCCATCAAAAGCTCTTGATTACTCATCTGACTTATTACATTATCGTTTTCCCAATTTCCTGTCGGAATATCTGGAATTTCCTCAATGTTTGTCAGATTAACTTTTTTATGATAATAATCAATGCACACATTCACTACCACTCTTCTAATCCATGCACTCATTTGCTCGGCACTTCTTAGCTCGTTTAAGTTCAAAAATATCTTCACAAATGCATCTTGTAGCAAATCTTCGGCATCTTCACGGCTTTGGGCATAACGGCGGCAAATACCAAAAAAGCGACCTTTATACTGATGATAAAGTGCCGCTTGTGCCTTAGAATCTCGTCTGAGGCACCCTTCTAATAATTCACGGTCGGTTGACTGCACAAAAGCTGGGTAATGATGTAGGCTATATGAATTTAATTAAAATTGATTGTTACTTTAGCTTTTATAAACACTTTTTCGGTACGATAAAGACCATACTCAAAAGTTTGTATTCCCTTCGGAGCGGTGGCAGATTTATAAAATATCGCCAAATTACCTGCATTGTTTTTATCAACTCTAAGCGTTCCGACTGAAGGATTTTGACTAATTCTTAACTCCGCTTTCTGATATTTTGTGCAGATACGGTCATTTTGCAAAACATCTAAAGCCAAATCAGTATCGGGTGTATAACTCACAACATTGATAATATCATCGGTCATTCCTGTCATACATTCCCTTGACTCCGTAACGCTTAACTCAACTGGTGCAACAGGATTTTTTGTATTACTTATTCCTACTCTGTAAAAGAAAATGTCATCACCCATAAAATCTTGATTGGGCGTATAAACTACCTTTCGGTCTTTTATCTCTGCCTTACCGTTGACGGGAGGTATCTCAATTTTTAAAGAATTTTCAGCTATAGAGCCACAAGTTTTGTCGTTTGCCATTACGTTTATTTCGGTCGATTGGCCTATTTCTACGTTGGCTTTATCACCGATTGTTCCAGCATAACAAGGCAAATCAAGCTGGTTACTTACAAAGTTTATTTTAATTTCTTCACTTACTGTACTTCCAGCTGCCGCTTTTCCACTGATAATAAAGGAATCATTGGTAGCATTTGGATTGGTAGCCCGATAAAATACGAATCCATTTTGCAAAAATTTTGCCTCCCCATTTTTAGGAACTTGACTCACAACCAACGAGTTGGCAAACTTTAATTTATCAAAAGCGGTCGGGTCAATACTCAAATTCGATTCGACTACTGTATAGAAAATATTCGACAGATTTTCTTCATTGATACTCGTATTTACTACACTGTCTTCTCTCGCAACATCGCACGAAAAAACAACTATGCAAATCAATAAGACAGATACAATTCGAGCCATTTTTATTTCTTTTGTGTATTGACTGTAATTTTTGAAAAAGGTTGTAATGAGTTTAATTTCTTTTAATAATTTTTTTCACCACTCGTTTATCTTTTGCTTCCAACATTAATAGATATACCCCCGCCTGCAATGATTTTAGGTCAATAAACCCACCATTTAGAGTCGAAATACTAAAGCTCTCAATCAATTTACCCGAAATGTCCATCATTTTTAATTCAATCGGAGTATTAATGAAGGCTGGAATTGAAATAAATAATTTTTCTTCGGTTGGATTTGGAAAAACTTCTATATCAAAATCACTAATTCCCTCTCCTACTGAAAGTATGGGTTCAACGCTTATAGTTAGCGTTCTGCTAATGGTAGTACATCCAAATTTAGAAATTTGTAAAGCATAGTTGCCCGCCTCTTTTACCTCTAAACTATTCTGATTCGCCCCCAACAAAGGTTTGCTATCTTTTAGCCATTGCATACTTACATTATCGCAACTTTCCAAACGTAAGGTAGCCTTATCATTTGGATAAATGGATTTTCTATCGACTGAAATCGCTGGCGGATTCAAAATGATTGCTCTACTATCAGTGCCATTATCACAGGTTTTAAGCTGTATAATTTCCGAAATGGCATTACATCCTTCTTGACTTATTACTAAAACTTTATATTTACTTTTATCTCTTATAAATATTTCGGACTTCGTAACATCCGTCAAAACCAAATCATCTCGATACCAAACATATTTATAGCTACCGTCATAATCAGTAAAAAGTTTGAAAGAGTCAACAACACACGTATTTCCTGCATACGAGAACCCAACATTTGGTTTAAAAGATGGACGAGTATTTAAGGCTTTAGCCACCTCAAATATCGAACTAACATTACAGCCATTAATTGTTGATGTACGCTTATAAAGCCCTGCTTGGGCTGTCAAATAAGTAGCATTAGTAGCACTGTCAATCACAGTACCATCTTTTTGCCACAAATACGGCGGATTTGACATATTTTGTATAGGGGTAAGCTCAACACTTGTTTTCTCACAAAGTAATTCAAGTTTTATCTTCTCTTGCGTAAAGTCTTTGCTATCACTAATTTCAAACGTCGGAGTTGCACTACCAATCACATTAACGGCCCCCTGAGCTACAACTCTATATCTATAATTCCCAGCTTGTGGCTGCGGTTTAATGAATTCAACCTCTACTGGACTTTGAGTAGATTCTCCCTTCAAGAAGTTTGGGGAAGCCGAAAAGTTACCAAGAGCATCAGATATCTCCACCAAATACTTAACATTCTGATTTGGCAAAATATTGGTGGTAAAATCAACTTTTATACTTGAGCGATTACAAACCAAAGGCACAAGCCTACTGGTTAAAAAATAACTTTGTGCTGCCGAAGCATTGAAATATCTTGGCGAATGGGTAATGATTTGGTTAGATTCATTAAAAATTGATGTAGAATAAACGCCTCTGTAACGTGTCAACACAGATAATTGACCATCTAACGAACGCAACTGTATAAAAATACAAGATTGCTCGCCTATCTCATTGCTGATATTAGTCCACTTGGGCGACTCAGACATTATATCTTCTCCCATAAATATTCCCTTCTCAGTCGCTAAGAATAGTTTCTGAAACTTCAAAGAAAACTCCAAATGGTTGATCTTCAAATCTTTAATTGCACTTACATTAATTTGTTTTAGTTTCTTGTCAGTACCTTCATTCACGATGGCGAACAAATTGTTGCCCCTATCACTCAATAGAACTTGACTTCCATCTGAGGTCAATTCTTCAATCATACCTTCATTGAATGACATAATCGGAAGTTGAAATTGATAAGATTTCTTTATAATTTGAGCGGTATTGGTAGCATCAGGGTTCTGAATCGTCAGCAATCGTCCATCTCTTAACAAACAAAAGACGGTACTAATGGTAGCGTTATAATAGACATAAATGATGGGTGTTTCTGAAGTCTCTATGAGACTCAACGTACCTTTATCAGGATTACCTGTTGTGCTACCCGTCCATTTACCCAATTTCCCATTATTGGTCAAAAACAAACTAACATTTTGTGTTATTGGAATCATCTTTCGACCTTCCAAATGCGTATAACTTGTTATATTCGATTTATTGAGTTCTACTGCCACAAAACTATTTTTAGCATCTAAAAATAAGCTATTATAGCGTTCCAAAGCATTGTTCACTTCGTACGCACTGGTATTTACCAAACCATTCATCAAAAATGCACCTTTTGTAGTTACAGCAGTTAAATTATTATCTCCAACGAGTGGACTTTCGGCAAAAAACCTATACTCCCCCTGTAATTGTCCCTTATTGAGTTCTTGTAATTTATTCGTTTTATAAATAAAAATTCCAGTTTTAGTGGCAAAAACCATATCATTCCCTAAAAAAACGGTTTCTATAACATCATTAGGCTTTAAATAACTCTGATACGTTGCACCCCCGTCAATAGAGTAAGTAGATTGTAATTTTATTTTTCGTCTATCAGTCGTGAAGCCATGATACACCTCCCCACTCTGAACTACGTAGGCATGAAACTCTTCTAAATCTGCATAAGGCATTTCTTCACGTCTCATTTGCTCCAGCGAAATCTCTTTCCAAGTTGTATAATTGGCATCACTGTATAATCCTTTATTATCATCTTTTAAAACATAAATCCGCTCATTTTCTTGAACCCAAAGTTGCTTTATTGTAAGCGGGTCTGCAACTGTAAGTATTTGTTTCCAGGTCTTCCCCTCATCATAACTTACAAAAATATCATTTTTGGTTGCAACAAGCACAGTTCCTATCTTAGATACCCAAATATCATAAATTCTTGGTATTCCTTGGATATTGGTCATTTCTACCCATGTTTTCCCACCGTCCGAAGATTTCCAATTCACAAAATCACCAATCGCATATACAAGTAATGGCTTATTTGGATGAAACTTTATTTTATAAACACGCCTATTCACTAACGAAGACCGTTGCCATTGGCTACTTTCATCGGCTAAATTTTCATTAAATAATAAGCCATCTTCAAACGTACATGCCCATAACTTTTGAGTATTATTGGGGTCAGTTGCAATATCAATTACTTCTTTACCACCTAAATTATAATTGACTGGACCACGAAACCTCCACGAGAGTTTTGTAAAATCCGTTTGAGCAAACAATGGTAAACAAATTATGTAACATATAAATATCTTTCTCATCTGCACAGTTTTTCACTTTCAAATATTGACTGAAAGTAATCATAAAAGGTTGGAATGGGCAAAAAAAAACCCCAAACTTTCGTTTGAGGTTTTTTCTCTAAAACTAACAAGCAATTAAGCTTCTTTCGTTTCTTCACCTTCAGCAGCTGGTGCTTCTGGAGCTTCTTCAACTGCAGGAGCAGCTTCCGCTACGACTTCAGTAGCTGGTGTTGCTTCTACAACCTCAGCTGATGATTCATCAGCTACAGGAGCAGCAGCACCTTCAGCTTTTTTACCACCACGACGGCTACGACGAGTCTTCGTAGTTTTCTCCTCTGCCGAAGTCAATAATGCTTCGTTATAATCTACCAATTCAATCAAGGCAACTTCAGCGTTATCTCCAAAACGTGTACCTAATTTGATGATACGAGTATAACCACCGTTACGGTTAGCTACTTTCTCAGCAATCTCACCAAAAAGAGTTTTGATAGCTTCTTTGTCTTGTAGGTAAGAGAACACAGTTCTACGAGAGTGAGTGCTGTCATTTTTTGATTTTGTAATCAAAGGCTCAACATATTTACGCAATTCTTTAGCTTTAGCCAAAGTTGTTTCAATACGCTTGTACTGGATTAAAGAAATCGCTAAATTTTTCAACAACGCATCTCTGTGCGAGTGAGTTCTACCTAAATGGTTGATTTTGTTTCCGTGTCTCATTGTATTTGTTTCGTAAGTAACGGTCAAAAGAGCCTACGCAGTCTTGGCAATTCCACCTATCACGATTATTAATTTATTTACTCGATAACTGCGGTTCGAAAAATATATAAAAAATCCTCTTTCCATATTAAATCATGGAAAGAGGAAAGTCTATTTTCAATCTTCGTCTAACTTATATTTCAATACATCCATACCGAAATGTAAGCCTTTATCGGCAACTAATTGCTCTAATTCCGTCAATGATTTCTTACCAAAGTTACGGAACTTCATCATATCAGCTACTTCGAGTCTTGCTAAATCGCCTAATGTACGAATATCAGCAGATTTCAAACAGTTGTACGCACGTACTGACAAATCTAAGTCTTGAAGTGAAGTCTTCAATAGCTTACGCATGTGTAAGAATTCTTCATCAACAATATTATCTTCGTCATCTTTCTTGGTATCAAATACCATATTTTCGTCCGTAAACTTCAAGAAGTGTTGAATCAAAATATGAGCAGACTCTTGTAAAGCACGCTCAGGATGGATTGAACCATCTGTTTTGATTTCAAGAAGGAGTTTTTCGTAGTCAGTTCTTTGCTCTACACGTGTATTCTCAATGCTATACTTAACATTTTTGATTGGTGTAAAAATTGAATCAATCGAAATAAATCCAATTGGTAAATCATTTTGTTTTTGTTCATCAGCAGCTACATAACCACGTCCTTTATCCACGATGATTTCAATCTCTAATTCTTTTTGGTCATCCATACGAGCGATTACCAAATCAGGATTCAAGATTTGAAAACTTTGTGTAAATTTCCCGAGGTCTCCCGCAGTCAAAACACTTTGGTTTTTGATTCTAACTGTAAATTTGTTATCTACATAGTCAGAAACTTTTTTGAAACGAACCATTTTAAGATTCAAGATGATTTCTGTAACATCATCAACAACCCCATCAATGCTCGAAAATTCGTGTAATACCCCCGGGAATCTTACAGAAGTAATTGCATAACCTTCCAAAGAAGATAGCAAAATACGACGAAGGGCGTTTCCGATGGTCACACCATACCCTCTTTCGAGTGGTTTAAACTCGAAAAAGCCATGGAAGTCGTCAGCCTTTTCCATGACGACCTTGTCAGGCATTTGAAATGCTAATATTGACATACGTATGCAGTGTGTTTGTTTTCGTTAACTGAAAGGTGGTTAGCTACACCACCAATAAAAAAACGTAGCTGTGCCACTACCGTTTTGAACGGTAATGGCACAACCACTATACAAATATTATTTGTTATATAACTCGACGATAGCCTGCTCGTTGAAGTTTTCAGGAATCTGGTCACGCTCTGGGTAGCTGATAAATTTACCAACCATCTCCGTAGCATCCCACTCTAACCAGTTGTAACGCTTTGCATTACGAGCTTTCAAACTGTCAGCAATGGCAACAAGAGCTTTTGATTTCTCACGTACGCCAACAATTTGACCTGGTTTTAAAATCAACGAAGGAACGTTTAAAACAGTTCCATCAACTGTAATATGGCAGTGTGTAACTAACTGACGTGCAGCACGACGCGTTGGAGCGATACCTAAGCGATATACAGTGTTGTCAAGACGACCTTCACAAAGTTTCAATAGGTTATCACCAGTACGTCCTTCTTTAACCGAAGCAAGGTGGAAAAAACGTGCAAATTGACGCTCCAAAATACCATAAGTATATTTTACCTTTTGTTTTTCGATTAATTGTTGACCGTACTCTGATTTTTTACTTTTACGACCTTTTCCGTGCTGACCTGGAGGATAAGCTTTTTTACTTAACGCTTTGCTTGGACCCATTACTGGCTCTCCAAACTTTCTTGAAATCCTTACTTTTGGACCTGTGTATCTTGCCATTTTTTTTGGTTTTTAAACTCGAAATAGAGATTGATTAGCCCCAATGTCCAAACTATCAATCGATTTGGTTGCCCAAATAATAACCTAAACAAGCTATTTTTCTATTTCTAATTCCGTATATAAACGGAATAATTAACAATTTATTATATAATTAAGAAACAATAGAACGAAAACTTTTGAAACTAAATTTAAACTTAGTCCAAACGTTTTCATTCTATTGTAATATATTAAACTCTTCTACGCTTAGGCGGGCGACATCCGTTATGCGGAAGTGGCGTCACATCAGTAATTGTAGTAACTTCGATACCTGAGTTTTGAATTGTACGGATAGCCGACTCACGACCAGAACCTGGACCTTTAACAAAAACTTCAGCTTTACGCATTCCTGCTTCGTAAGCTACTTGAGCACAACTCTGAGCTGCCATTTGTGCAGCGTATGGTGTATTTTTCTTTGAACCTTTAAAACCCATTTTACCAGCTGAACCCCAAGAAATTACTTGACCTTGGCTATTTGTAACAGAGATAATAATGTTATTGAAAGATGCTCTTATGTGAACTTGGCCAACTGGCTCAACAATCACAATTCTCTTTTTTGCTTTATCTTTTCTTTTTGCTTGTGCCATTGTGACAAAACATTGTTAAATGATTGGCAGTACAGAAAAACCTGCACTCTGTTCGGTTTTCTTTCCCACAGGAAAACCCAAATTTTACACATCAACCTCGTAAAAAGATTAATAGAGGGATTACTTAGTAGCTTTCTTTTTGTTAGCTACAGTCTTACGCTTACCTTTACGGGTACGTGAGTTGTTCTTGGTACGTTGTCCACGAAGTGGTAAACCTTTACGGTGACGAACACCACGGTAGCAACCAATATCCATCAAACGTTTGATAGCCAGTTGCACTTCTGAACGTAATTGACCTTCAACAGTCATTTCTTCCGTAATGATACCACGGATGGCATTTGCTTCACTGTCATTCCATTCGCCAGCTTTTTTATCAAAACTGATATTTGCTTTTGTTAGAATTTTTTGTGAGGCACTACGGCCAATACCGTAGATGTAAGTAAGGGCGATTTCGCCTCTTTTTTTGTCTGGGATATCAACACCTGCAATCCTCATAGAAATTAGCCTTGTCTTTGTTTAAACTTAGGATTCTTTTTGTTAATAACGTAAATTTTACCCTTACGACGGATAACTTTACATTCAGCACTACGCTTCTTTACTGATGCTTTAACTTTCATAACGAATATGATTCCACCCCTGACCCCTAAAGGGGGATTTTTGTAAGAATATTTTTGTGTCTTGGGGTAATTTATAGTCACAAAATTTCACACTAATGCTATAATTCTTTACGTTATACCTTACACTTTACCTGTAAAGGTCTGTGATTATTTATAACGATATGTGATTCGAGCTTTTGTAAGGTCATAAGGCGACATTTCGAGTCTTACCTTATCACCTGGCAAAATACGAATATAATTCATTCTCATTTTACCAGAAATATGAGCGATTAACTCATGCTGATTCTCTAAACGCACACGAAACATGGCATTTGAAAGAGCCTCAGTAATGATGCCGTCAACTTCGATATTTGATTGTTTTGCCATTTAATTTAATATGCTGACTTTTATTTAAAAGTCTCTGTTCTTTTGTCCTATGCGATTACTAAATTCTTTTTTGCTAAAACCTCTTCAATATACTTAAAAGTAGTTAAGATTTCGGCAGTACCTTTTCTAACAACAACAGTGTGTTCATAATGAGCAGCTTGCTTGCGGTCTTCAGTACGAATAGTCCAATTATCATTTTCTTGAACAACTCCTCTTCTACCGAGAGTAATCATTGGCTCAATTGCTAATACCATCCCCTCAAGAAGTTTAGGACCATTGCCACGCTTACCAAAATTTGGAACCTCTGGTGCCTCGTGTAAAAACTTTCCAACTCCGTGACCAACTAACTCTCTCACAACACCATAATTGTGCGATTCAGCATAGTTTTGAACAGCATAACTTACATCACCAACTCTATTACCAACCCTTGCTTGTTCAATACCCTTAAATAAAGAACTATAAGTATGTTTAAGTAAATCAAGTACTTCATTCTGAACTTCACCAATTGTATAGGTGTAAGCACTATCTGCGTGAAATCCTTTTTTATATACTCCGCAATCAATCGAAACTATATCGCCATCTTTCAAAACTCTGTTACTTGGTATCCCATGAACTACAACTTCATTTACTGAAATACATAAACTCGCTGGAAAACCATTATAGTTCAAAAAAGATGGTTGAGCTGCATTATCTTGGATATACTCAAAAGCTATTTTATCAAGGGCTTTAGTCGTAATACCAGGCTCAATTAACTTAGCAACTTCAGCATGAGCTTTACCTAAAATGTGGCCATTCTCTCTAATTATCTCTAACTCTTCCTCAGATTTTAGATAAATTATTCTATCTTTCTTACTCATGTCTGCATTTCAATTAATTAGGCCGGTACATTAGCATCAATCTGACGACCTTGGATACGACCCGATTGCATTAAGCCTTCGTAACGCTTCATCAATAGGTAACTCTCAATTTGTTGTAATGTATCTAAAACAACACCTACAAGAATCAATAATGATGTACCTCCGAAGAAAGAAGCAAATCCTTGAGTCATTCCTAAGAGGCCAGCGAATGCAGGTAAAATAGCAATCACTGCCAAAAGAACACCACCAGGTAATGTAATTCTATCTAAAATATTAGCTACAAAATCAGATGTTGGCTGACCAGGCTTAACACCAGGAATAAAGCCACCACCACGTTTCATATCATCAGCAATCTGATTTGGATTAATCGAAATCGCAGTGTAGAAAAAAGTGAATCCTATAATCAAAATAGCATAGATTAAACAATACTGCCATGAGGTAGGACTATTCATAATAATTGCCCAGCTCTGGAAAGTATCACTTTTTGTACTCTCTGCTAAATATGTCAATACTAATCCTGGAATAAACATCAAGGCTTGACCAAAGATAATCGGCATTACCCCTGCGATGTTCAACTTTAAAGGCAGATACTGACGTTGTCCTGTTACTACCTTATTACCAACAATTTGCTTAGCATATTGAACAGGAATTCTTCTTGTTGCTTGTGTAATTGCAACCGCAAATAAAACAACTAAAAATAAAGCTACAATTTCAAGTACAAAGAAAAGGATTTGACCGTTACCACCTCTTGATTGAGCTTCACCAATAATTGCTCCAGGGAATCTTGATACTATACCAATCATAATCATCATTGATATACCATTGCCAACCCCTTTCTCGGTCATTCTCTCACCCAACCACATACACATTACAGTACCAGAAACGATTAAAATTACCGAACTAAAGTAAAATAATCCTTGACTAATTGTAATTGCATCGGTTGGAATTGTAGCTCTTACGTAAGTCAATGCCTGAGCAGCAGCTACAATAATTGTTAACCAACGAGTAATCTGATTTAACTTTCTACGACCAGACTCACCTTCTTTTTGTAATTTACTAAAATATGGTAGAGCAAGTGTAAGCAATTGGATAGCGATGGATGCCGAAATGTAAGGCATAATTCCGAGTGCCATTACCGAGGCATTTTGGAAAGCACCACCGACGAGTGTATTTAATAGACCTAATAAACCGTTGGTTTGAGTAAGGTCTTTCAATTTTGCTACATCAACACCTGGTAAAACCACGTGTGAACCAATTCTGAAAATTAAGATAATCAATATAGTCTGGAGAATTCTCTTTCTCAGCTCTTCTATTGACCAAATGTTTCGGAGTGTCGTAATGAATTTGTTCATTTTAATAGGAAAAACAAGGCGTTTTAGTGAAATTACTCAGCTTTACCTGCATTGAGTTTGTCTTGCAATTCCTTCAACTCATCCCACTTGCCATCACGAGCCAAAGCGGCTTGGTCTGCCCAAGTAGCTGGGTTGTGCATCGCAAATTTTGGACCTGCTGCATCAAGGATTTCAGAAACTTTCTCAACTGGAGTTGCTGCTAAATCTGCAAATGTAACAATTCCTGCATTAATTAACAAATCTGCAATTTTCGGACCAACTCCTTCAATTAATTTTAAGTCGTCACCTTCAGCTTTTTTTTTTGCTGCTTTCTTTGGTTTCTCTTCTGCTGGAGCCTCTACTACAACTACTTCAGTAACAACATCCTTATTGAAAGTTGCATCAACTGTAGCGGAACCGCCTACTTTTTCGATGGCAGCAATTGCCGATGCAGAGAAAGCATTAGCACGAAGATTCACAGTAGCAGTTAACTCACCACGACCTAAAACTTTTACTAAATCAGATTTAGAAATGAGACCATTATTGTATAATACACCTAAATCAATATTTGCAATACCTGTTTTGTCAAATAATGCTTGGATTGTATCTAAATTGATTGCTTTGTACTCTACACGATTAATATTTTTGAAACCAAACTTAGGTACACGACGTTGTAGAGGCATTTGTCCACCTTCAAAACCACGCTTTTGGCTATAACCTGAACGAGACTTTGCACCTTTATGACCACGTTTAGCAGTACCACCACCACCAGAACCATGTCCACGACCTACTCTGTCATTTGCTTTTACTGAACCTTTATTAGGTTTTAGAGATTCTAATTTCATTGTAATTCGATTAATTTAATCGGGTTAATAATACGCAAATCTGACCGTCAGATTTACTCGGCTACGCCTATTGTCTATTGAATTGCTATTAAAAGCATTCAACAAAATTTTGAATAAAGAAAACCTTTCTTACGCTTCCTCGATAACTAAAAGGTGTTTAACCGAATTAATCATCCCTTGCATTGCTGGGTTAATTTCTTTTTCAACAGTACGATTAACTTTACCAAGTCCTAAAGCGGCAATAGTACGCTTTTGAACTTCTGGTCTGCCAATTGTACTTCTCACTTGAGTAATTTTTACCTTTGCCATTTTTTTATTAGCTACATGCAATAAGCTTTAAATTTACTTTTATACATTTGGGTATATCCAGTAAATTTAAAGCTCAGAGCTATTATCCGTTGAATACTTTAGTCATTTTTACACTACGTTGGAAAGCTACTGCATGTGGAGCTCTCATTTGGCTAAGAGCATCGATAGTTGCTTTTACTACGTTGTGAGGGTTAGATGAACCTTTAGATTTTGCCAATACATTATGAATTCCAGCTGCTTCTAAAACGGCACGCATCGCACCACCAGCAATAATACCTGTACCAGGAGCTGCGGGTTTAACGAATACTAAACCACCTGAGAATTTACCATGGATTTCATGAGGTACAGTGTCATTAATAACAGGTACAGTAACTAAGTTTTTCTTAGCATCTTCAATAGCTTTTGCAATTGCATCAGTTACCTCATTTGCTTTACCTAATCCTTGTCCTACCACTCCTTTACCATCGCCTAATACAACGATAGCTGAGAAGCTAAAACGACGTCCACCTTTTACTACTTTTGCTACACGATTGATGGCGACTACTCTTTCTTTGAGTTCTGCCTCGTTTACTTTTGCTTTGTTCATTGATTCAGAATTTCAAGATTAGAATTTCAAACCGCCTTCTCTGGCTCCTTCAGCCACAGCTTTGATATTACCATGATACAAATAACCATTACGGTCGAAAACACAGGCAAGGACTCCTTTTTCAGCCGCTTTTTCAGCTATTTTTTTACCAACTTCTTTCGAATTGTCGATTTTTACACCTTTCAATCCTAACTCAGTAGTTGAAACCGCTGCTAAAGTTTCACCTTTAGAATCGTCAATTAATTGAGCGTAAATGGCAGTATTTGAACGGAATACCGACAAACGAGGTCTCTCAGTTGTACCAGAGATTTTGTTACGGATACTCCATTTAATTTTTTGTCTTCTATCAGTTTTTACACTTGACATTGTATTTGCTATTTTGTGATTTTCAGAGCAGCAAGTATTAACTTCCTAAGACTTGTTTCTCCTACGTCTTGTGTCTAATGATTATTTCTTCTTACCAGATGTTTTACCAGCCTTACGACGAATAACTTCACCAACAAATCTAATACCTTTACCTTTGTATGGTTCAACTTTACGTAATGACTTGATTTTTGAAGCTACTAAGCCGATTAATTGCTTATCCGTACCTTCAAGAGTTACCATCGGATTTTTACCTTTTTCCATCGCAGTTGTTACTTTCAATTCAGCAGGAACTACAAAGTAAACATTGTGCGAGAAACCTAAGCTTAAATCAAGGACATTACCATTATTGGCAGCCTTGTAACCAACACCGACGATTTCCATTTCAGCTTTATAGCCAGTGCTAACGCCAATAACCATATTATTGATTAAAGAGCGATACAAACCATGAAGGGCTTTGTGTCTTTTTTGTTCGGTTGGTCTTTCAACTTTCAATTCGTTTTCTTCAACTGATACAGTGATATCCGAATCAACCTTTTGTGTAAGTGTACCCTTTGGTCCTTTTACAGTAACTACATTTTGAGCATCTACTGAAATACTAACTCCACTTGGAAGGGCAACTGGTTTTTTACCAATTCTTGACATTTTATAGATAGTTTAAGGCTTCAAAACACTTTCGTTAGCACGAGTTGTTAAGAGCGGTCAACAAATAATTTACTTGAGTGAAGACAATAAAATGCATCAATGCACATATAGTCAATAATTACGCATCGTATTAATATACATAGCATAATACCTCACCACCTACTTTTAAAGCACGAGCTTCTTTATCAGTCATTACACCTTTTGATGTAGAGACGATAGCGATACCCAATCCGTTTAAAACGCGTGGAATTTCGGTTGTACCAGCATATTTACGTAAACCTGGCTTAGAAACTCTCTTTAAATCTACGATTGCCGATTGTTTCGTAACTGGATTATACTTTAATGCAATTTTGATTACTCCTTGAGGAGCAACTTCTTCGAATTTATAACTTTGAATAAAGCCTTTATCGTAAAGTACTTGAGTAATCGCTTTTTTGATGTTCGAAGCAGGAATTTCTACCACTCTGTGACGTGCCTTGATGGCATTACGTATTCTGGTAAGGAAGTCTGCTATTGGATCCGTTGTAATCATTTTTGATATTTAATTTTGGATACCTAAGCCAGCGTTAAGCAGTATCGCGAGCACGACTTTCTTAACTGGGCTGCAAAATTAGAAAATATTTTTTTGAAAAAGTAGTATTCGTGCAAGTAATTATCAAGAAGTATAAATATTCTTTATTAAGTTATAAAATAACTTCAAATATTCACATCAAAACAAATACTTTCACAAAAATTACCAAGATGCTTTTGTAACTCCTGGAATTAATCCTTTACTTGCCATTTCACGGAAAGTAACACGATTGATACCAAACTTACGCATGTATCCTCTCGGACGACCTGTTAATTGACAACGATTGTGTAAACGTACAGGTGAAGCGTTACGAGGTAGTTTGTCCAAGCCAATTAGGTCGCCTGCTTCTTTCAAAGCAGCACGCTTTGCAGCGTATTTAGCAACACAAGCTGCTTTCTTTCTATCTCTTGCTTTTATTGATTCTTTTGCCATTGTATGACTGAATTATAAATATCGAAATCTTATTATTATTTCTTGATGCTTGCAAATGGCATACCCATTGCCTTTAACAATTCGTAAGCTTCGGCATCTGTTTCTGCTGATGTTACGAAAGTAATATCCATACCTTGAATCTTAGAGATTTTATCAATTGAGATTTCAGGGAAGATGATTTGTTCTTTCACACCGAAGGTATAGTTTCCACGTCCGTCAAAACCTTTATCACTGATACCTTTGAAGTCACGTACACGTGGAAGTGCAATGGCAGTCAAACGGTCTAAGAATTCGTACATTTTATCTCCACGCAAAGTTACTTTTACACCGATAGGCATATTTTCACGTAATTTGAAGTTTGATACGGCTTTCTTAGAAAGTGTAGCTACTGCTTTTTGACCAGTAATTGTGGTAATTTCTTCTAAACTACTGTCAATTAATTTCTTGTCCCCAGTTGCAGCTCCAACCCCACGGTTCACTACAATCTTTTTCAATGCTGGAACTTGCATTACTGATTTGTATCCAAACTTTTCTTTCAAAGCTGGAACAACGTCTTTTGTGTATTTTTCTCTTAAACGTGCCATTAGTTTTTTTAATAGGAGGATTTCCGACCCTCATATTTATTGGTAGAAGCTTCGGCAGAAACTAATTCCAAATGGTAATTGATTAAATAAATTTTCCAGTTTCCTTAGAAAATCTTTGTAACTTTCCTTTGTCGTTTTCTTTACGACCAGTACGTGTTGGTTTACCAGTAGCTGGGTCAACTAACATAACGTTACTGATGTGAATAGGGGCTGCAAACTCACGGATTTCGCCTTGAGGAGATTGAGCAGAAGGTTTTACGTGCTTCTTCATGATGTTTACACCTTCAACAACTACACGTTGTTTTGATGTAATCACTTCACTGATTACGCCACGCTTTCCTTTAGCATTGCCGGCAATCACTTCAACAGTATCGCCAGTGCGAACGTGTTGTTTCTGCTGCTTATTGAATTTTCTTTCCATTACTTTGAATTTGAAAATTTGGAAATTTTAGAATTTGAAAATAGTTTGGTTTACACCACTTATCATTCAAATTAAAGAACTTCTGGAGCCAAAGAAACGATTTTCATGAATTGTTTCTCACGCAATTCGCGAGCAACAGGTCCAAAAATACGAGTGCCACGTGGCTCATCTTGATTGTTTAATAATACGACTGCGTTGTCTTCAAAACGAATGTAAGTACCATCTTTGCGACGAACTTCTTTAGTAGTTCTCACAACAACAGCCTTTGATACAGTTCCTTTCTTCATGTTTGAAGATGAAAGGGCTGATTTCACCGTTACGACAACTTTATCACCGATTGATGCATAACGTTTACGTGTGCCACCCAATACACGGATAACAAGCACTTCTTTTGCACCACTGTTGTCGGCAACACCTGCTCTTGATTCTTGCTGTAACATTGTCTTATAAATTTTTTAAACCCCTAAGTCGGATTCGATGCTCAAGGGGACTTTTGGTTAATAGCATTCTCCAGCAAAGGAGAATAAAATTGGGGCTATTATTTCGCTTTTTCTACGATTTCTACTAATCTCCAATTTTTGTTTTTGCTCAATGGACGAGTTTCTTGAATTTTTACAGTATCACCGATACCTGCTTCATTGTTCTCGTCATGGAACATAAACTTCTTGGTTTTGAGCATAAACTTTCCGTACTTCGGATGTTTCAATTTACGAACCACAGCTACAACACCTGATTTATCCATCTTGTTGCTTACTACCGTTCCGATACGCTCTTTTCTGAGATTTCTTTCCATTGTTCAGATACTTGATATCCTGTTTTAACAGGGATTGCTATAATTTATCTTGCGTTCAATTCGGTCATCAATTGAGCTATCAATCTACGAGACTGACGGATACGCATCGGATTTTCGATGGGTGTAATGGCGTGAGCAAACTGTAATTTCAAGATTCTATCTTTCTCAACAGCGATGTTTTGCTCTAACTGCTCAACTGACAATGCTTTAATTTCTGACTTCTTCATTTTTTTATTTAAACTTTGTCGAGTTCTGAATTCTGAACGGTCGGCCGTTGGCGGCTCTGAGCTCTGAGTTTTAAAAACTCGTATTAGAACATTCAGAATTCAGCACCCAGCACTCAGAACTTATTGTAATTATTCAGCTCCTTCTTGGTAGTCTCTACGTACTACGAACTTCGTTTGAACTGGAAGTTTTTGAGCAGCTAAACGAAGTGCTTCGGTTGCTAACTCTACTGGCACACCAGTCGCTTCAAATAAAATTGTACCTGGTTTTACGCTGGCTACCCAGTACTCAGGTGCACCTTTACCTTTACCCATACGTACCTCTAAAGGCTTCTTAGTGATTGGTTTGTCTGGAAAAATACGAATCCATACTTGACCTTCACGTTTCATTGCACGGGTAACACCGATACGTGCTGCTTCAATCTGACGAGAGGTAATAAAACCTGGCTCTAAAGATTTGATAGCGAATGTTCCGAAAGCTATCTCGTGTCCACGAGTGGCAAGACCTTTGATTCTGCCTTTTTGTTGCTTACGAAATTTGGTTCTTCTTGGTTGTAACATGACGATGTTATATTTTCAGCACTAAGTGCTTAGTTTCAAGTTTTGTTATCTTAGCGTTTCAACAGAATACATCAAAATTTTAGAGAAGTAAACTTGAAACTAAGTAAGGTGCTTATCTCTTATTTGGACCTGTACCTCTATTATTATTGTTGTTGCGATTTCCACCACGGTTGTTTCCGTTGTTACGGCCACCACCTCTGTTGTCATCACGACCACCACCTCTGCGGTCGTCACGGCCTCCGCCTCTACGGTCATCACGACCACCACGTCCGCCAGCTTGTGCATCAGCACCACCTCTTTCGTTGTTAGATTGAGATGTACCACCACCTGCTGGAGTCAAGTCACGCTTGCCGTAAACTTCACCTTTGAAAATCCATACTTTAATACCGATTTTCCCATATACTGTAAGGGCTTCAGAGATTGCATAATCGATGTCAGCACGAAGTGTATGCAAAGGAATACGTCCTTCTTTGTACATTTCGTTACGTGCCATCTCAGCACCTGCTAAACGACCACCTAACTTCACTTTAATACCTTGTGCACCTACACGAACTGCAGCCTGAATAGCCTGTTTCATGGCACGACGGTAAGAAATACGAGCTTCAAGTTGTTGAGCGATTGATTCACCTACTAATTTAGCGTCTAATTCTGGACGTTTGATTTCGTAGATATTAATCTGAACATCTTTGCCCGTTAATTTTTTAAGCTCTTCCTTGATTTTATCAACTTCATTACCACCTTTTCCGATAACAACACCTGGACGGGCTGTATGGATTGTAAGAGTAATGCGTTTTAAAGTACGCTCGATAACTACTTTCGAGATTGCACCTTTTGGAATACGAGCTGAAACGTATTTACGGATTTCTTGGTCTTCGA
>JALQYE010000008.1:0-19199 GCA_023254245.1 Emticicia sp. | reverse complement strand
GAAAACTGATTTCACATATAATTCTGCGTCTTCAATTTTCAAGTCTTCATTCTTTTGTTGCCAGTTAGCAACAGCCGATAATAAGACTTTTTTTACCACTGGTGCGGCGTGTTGTGGCTGAAAGCTCAAAATGCCTAAAGCCTGACTTACCTTCTTCCCTCTGATAAGGTCAATCACTAATCTTGCCTTACGAGGCGAGGTAGGGTAATCATTAAGTTTTGCTACTGCTTCCATTATTCTTGAAATGTAGAATTAAGATTTAAGAATTAAGAATGATGTTACTCACAAAAAGAACTAAATTCTGCATTCTTAATTCTTAATTCATCATTATAATTATTATCTTTTACCTTTATCTTTTTTTGCTACGTGACCACGGAAGTTACGAGTTGGTGAAAATTCACCAAGTTTGTGTCCTACCATGTTATCAGTTACATAAACAGGAATAAATTTATTTCCGTTATGTACTGCGAAGGTATGTCCAATGAAATCTGGAGAAATCATTGAGCGACGTGACCACGTTTTAATAACTGATTTTTTGCCTGAGTTATTCATATCAACAACTTTCTTGTCGAGGCGAAAATCAATGTATGGTCCTTTTTTAAGTGAACGTGCCATTTTTAATTGTTCTGAGTTCTGAGTCCTGAGTTCTGAATAAAATCAAAACTTAAAAACTGCTTAATGATTATTTACTTCTTCTTGAAATGATTAGTCTTGTTGAAGGCTTAGTCGTATCACGGGTTTTCTTACCTTTCGCTAATAAACCGTTACGTGAACGTGGATGACCACCTGACGAACGACCTTCACCACCACCCATCGGGTGGTCAACTGGGTTCATTGCAACACCTCTTACTCTTGGACGAACCCCTAACCAACGTTTACGACCCGCTTTTCCAAGCGTTACGTTCATGTGGTCTGCGTTTGAAACTGTACCTACTGTTGCAACACAAGTAGCAAGAATCATTCTCATTTCACCAGATGGCATTTTCAAAGTAACATACTTGCTATCTTTTGCTAATACTTGGGCGTAAGCTCCAGCACTACGAGCCATCTGAGCTCCTTTACCTGGTTGTAATTCGATGTTGTGAATGATTGTACCAAGTGGCATATTTCCTACTGGAAGAGAGTTACCAATTTCTGGTGCAACATTTGAACCTGCAATGATAGTTTGTCCAACTTTCAATCCTTGAGGAGCAATAATATAAGCCTTCTCACCATCAGCGTATTGTACTAAAGCAATACGTGCTGTACGATTTGGGTCGTACTCGATAGTTTTAACTTCAGCCGTAACATCTACTTTGTTTCTTTTGAAGTCAATCAAACGATATCTACGTTTGTGTCCACCACCAATGTAGCGTGCAGTACGGTGTCCTTCGCTATTTCTACCACCAGTTTTCTTGATAGTAGTTGTAAGGCTTTTTTCTGGCTTACTTGCTGTGATATCTGAAAAATCAGGAGCAATTCTATGACGTTGGCCAGGTGTGTTTGGTTTTAATTTTTTGATACCCATTGTTACTTAATCTTTTGCAGCCAAAGGCTATACTTTAATTAGTAAATTGTGTAATAGTGGCTACTTTTAGCACTGATTACAAATTTTCGTAGAAATCGATTAAATCACCATCTTTCAAAGTTACTACTGCTTTCTTGAAAGTAGAAGTCATACCTGATGATGCTCTGCTACGAGTCATTCTCGATTTCTTTTTGCCGATTTGACGAACAGTGTTTACGTCTGTTACAGTAACACCGTACATTTTTTCGACAGCTTTTGCGATTTCGATTTTGTTCGCATTCAACTCAACCTCAAACACAAATTTACCTGTTGTAGTAAGTTTTTGTGATTTTTCGGTAACGATTGGTCTTTTGAGTACGCTCATTTTTGTATTATTTATAAGCTGCAATGCAACTATAAGTCTTAATTCAATATTGTTTCAATTTTCGACAATGCACCTTCGCTAATTAAAACTTTGTCAGCGTTAATTAAATCGTAAGTACTTACTTCATCAACGCTCAATACCTTTGCTTTAGGGATATTACGTGCTGACAAATATACATTACTGTCATAATCACCTATGATGAACAAGGTTTTAGTGCCAGTTAAAGAAAGTGCGTTGAGGAATGACAAATATGATTTTGTCTTTGGAGCTTCAAAAGTGAAGTTTTCAATGATTGAAACATTATTTTCAGAAGCTCTTGAAGAAAGTACTGACTTACGAGCCAACACTTTGATTTTTTTGTTGAGTTTGAAATCGTAATCACGTGGAACTGGACCGAATACACGACCACCACCTACGAAAGTTGGAGATTTGGTAGAACCGTGACGAGCACCTCCTGAACCTTTCTGACGAACGATTTTCTTAGTAGAACGAGCAATTTCTGCTCTTTGCTTTGCTTTGTGCGTTCCTTGACGTTGGTTAGCCAAATAGTGTTTTACATCTAAGTAAACTACGTGTTGGTTTGGCTCAATTCCAAAAACACTGTCAGCTAATGTAGCTACACGACCTGTGTCTTTTCCGTCTTTGCTTAATACTGGTAAATTCATTTTATTATTACTGTATTTTTTCGATGTCGTTCAGCTTCGACCTAAATACTTCCCGCCCTAAAAGAAGCTTTTTCTATAACACCCCATTGAAGGGCTGGGGGTTATCTTATTTATGTAATGTAATGTAAGAATTCTTCGCTCCTGGGATTGAACCATTCACTACAATTAGATTCTGCTCTGTAAGTACTTTTAATACTTTCAAGTTTTGGATTGTAGTACGAGTATTACCCATACGACCACCCATACGAACACCTTTGAATACACGTGATGGGAATGAACAAGCACCGATTGAACCAGGGTGACGACCTCTGTTGTGCTGACCGTGTGTTTGACCACCTACCCCAGCAAATCCATGACGCTTAACAACCCCTTGAAAACCACGTCCTTTCGAGTTTCCTGTTACGTCTAAGAAATCTCCTTCAACAAAAACATCTTCTACACGAATTGTTTCGCCAAGGCTATATTCTTTTTCGAATTCTTTGAATTCTACTAATTTACGCTTAGGTGTTGTACCTGCTTTCTTAAAATGACCTACAAGCGAGCGGCTTGTATTTTTTTCTTTCTTTTCGCCGTAACCTAATTGAATAGCTGTGTAGCCATCTTTTTCTTCAGTACGAACTTGAGTAACAACGCATGGGCCTGCTTCTATCAATGTACATGGCACTGCTTGACCTTCTGCGTTGAAGATAGTTGTCATTCCAACTTTCTTTCCAATAATTCCAGACATGGTATTTTACGCTTTATTTTGCTAATTTAACCTAAACTTTCATCTATTCGCCAGTTCAACGTAAACTGGGGTGCAAAACTCGTGAAAATAATGCACGATTACAAATTTAAGCCAATAATTTATTTACTTTTTTCAGAGGTTGACCACTGCCAACTTAAACTTTGCATTGCAAACCCCATGGGTAAGGACCAAATAGGTGCAGGACAATTCCTTGTTACCTTGCAATGATTCCTGTAAATGTTCAAAAGCTTTCGGAGACCGTTTCAAATGAGTATTAGAGACAAGCTCTGAACTCAGCAGGTCAATAGTCAAATTGGTTTCCTGAATGATTCAAGACTTCATTTGACCAGAGAAGTAATACTCCGTTTCTTAATGAGAGTGCAAAGGTAGAAATTATATTTTTTAGTTACAACTTTTAACAGAAAATATTTAAGAATTATTTCAACTTTACAGTCCAGACCTCAAATTTCGTTTTATTAGGGTTATAAACGTATAACTTATTGTAAGCTTCGGCATACGAAAGTGATGGTAAAGCACTGGCTGACAATGGTTTATCGCCGATAGTATTCCCTTTTAGGTCAAAAAATGTATTGTTTTTTCCATCAAACACTGTAATTACTCGCAAGTCATTTCCTAAGTCGAAATACTTTAATTGCGATTTCATAAAGTTAGTACTCTCAATTTTAATTACCGATGCTCCTTGTTTATTGAAAATGACCATCGAAGTAGGCGTACGACGCACCACTAACCAATCTTTACGATTTTGGTCGAAAAGCAATTCAAATACAGTCCCTTTATCTGGACGCTCCAATTGTATATTAGCATCAATGATGCTATTGCCAAGCATATCCACTTTTTTGATTTCTCCAATTTCAGAAAGTAGGGTAATGACCGAATTTTTATTGGCATCTTCTTCCACAATCATTCCCACTGGCCGAGCTGTTAATGGGACTTTTGGAAAACCACTTAAAACAGGGCCTTGCTCGTAAAATACATTGAGTGTACCATCTTTTTGTAATACAGCTAAATAAGCATTGTTTTTATACCTAACTGGTTGAATCTGGACAATATTACTAAGTTGTATCGGTGTTTTTACTCTACTAACTTTCTGAGTTTCTTCATTAATAATATATATCGCTCCCGTAGCATCAACGACATAAATTTTGGTTTCGTTAGCGGCTAATGCTTTCACACCACCTTCAAGCGTTAATTCGGGTGAACTCGCTACAATTCCCCGTGAATTATCTCTACTCAAAACTACCAAATCGCTCGATGTGGTAGTAAGGTAATGTAAGAGTCCATCTTGAAAATAATCAGTTGGTAATAAATAATTGGTATTAATTTCCTGACCCAGCGGAATAGTATTGATTTCTTTGGCAGTATTTGATAATAATTTAAGATGATTATCGGCCTGCTGAATGATAATTTCATCGGCGGCATTGACTGGGTTTTTGATAATATTAGGAATGCCAAACAATGGACTATTAACAACTAAACTATCTTGTAGAAATAGTTTATTAACTATAGCAGCTTTTTGAGTCTGTGGAACTTTCTCAATCAAAAACTTAGTTCCGAAGGTACTATTAATCACAAAGTTTTCGATAGCAATAAAACGTAAATCCTTTACCCTACTTTCATGCTTGAGTGTAGATGCTTGCCATTTTTTAGGTAATGAGTAATAAACATTGTTCCATACTCGCTGTGGACTAATAATAGCCGTTACTTGCGATTGAGGGCTAAGTTTAGCAATAAAATCTCGATAAATACTTGATTTTGCCCAAGTTTGACCTGTATTTAGGTTATTGAGATATTCTCGCATGGCATCGTCATCGCTTGCCAAAATAATATAATCATCCTTTTGAGTGTAGTAGCAGTCGGAAAAACCCTTGAAAACTGAGCCAAAAAGCATGGCAGGCAATTGGCTGACATCAATTTTCCGTACATAATTATTGAGATAGGTAAATGGTTGGGCTTTAAAATAGCTGGAGATTTTTTCGGCGTTGGTAGCTAAATCATCAAATAAATTAAGAGCCTCAGCCGAATCTTCGGTTTTGATAAGTAAGATTTTCTTAGATGGCTCATCCAATGATGTTTCCATTTCGCATAAAACGATTTCATCTTTCAGAATAGAATAGAAACTATTGATATTGGCATTGAGCAAACGATTAACACTATCTTTTTCGGCTACGAGTTCGGGTTCTTCATTTTTCATGTAAGTATTAAACTCTTGTGCCAACAAGAGCTTATTCTTGAAACTCAAGCGAATAGAAATAGCTGTGTTTTCAGGAATTAGATTTGAGCAAGCAAAAGGCTGGGGTTTTTGTCGAGCAAAAATTCCCAAAAACGGAATAGCATTTGTACCTTTTGAATAAATATAGGCCGAAATAAGGTTAGGTAGTTTTTGTTTCTCAAAAACAATATCGGGATTTCGAGGAGTGATATTTCCAAAGAATTCAATCAGATTAGGCGACAACTGTGATGGTAGAATATCGGCTACATCTTGTAGACTCTTACTTTTGAAATAAATGTGGGCAATTCCTTTTCTACTTTCTTTGAATGGCACTCGTTCGATTGCTACGCCCGACTTGACTCGATTGGCTACCTCTTCAAGCAACACTTTTGATGCACTACAAATCAGAAAATCATCATGTACAAAAAAATTAAAAAGTAGACGGCTGTTGATGTCATATAATTCATTGATACGTAAGCCTTTATAATTCCTTCCATAAACTTTACGTTTGGTGGCATCTGGTACTAATAGGTTGTTCAGAAACGCTTCATCACCAAAATTTCCTGCTGGAATATATATAATGTATTCGAGGTTTTTCTTATTTTCTCGGTGAAGTGAATAAGTGATAAGTTTCTTCTCAAAGAACTTTTTAGCAATATCTTGGTTATCAATATTTTCGCCTACTTTTTTTAGTTGCACTAAGGCATCGTAAAAGAAGGGAATATCGGTAAGCTGAGTTGCATCAGTTTTGTTATAAAGTGATTGTTGTATTTCGGAGCTTTCGACGACCAAAAAAGCACTATCTGGTACAAAATTCCAAGCATCTTTACGTGGAGCAAACCATATTTGATAAACAATAAATAAAGCAACCACCAATAAGATTGCATTCAAATACCATAATTGTCTTGCTTTTAGCATATTTCAAAAGTCGAAAGTACAGGGCTGTAAGTCGATAGTTTGAAATAAATTATCGACTGATTATCTACAATCTCTGATTTTAAGATTTTAGTTGGTAGATTTGCAAAAATAAGTAATTAACTACGGAATGTTCAAGATTTGCTCAGCAAAGTTTGGATTCGATATATAAAAATGATTCAATTAGAAACAATTTGTGCGTTGGCTACCCCGCAGGGCATTGGAGCAATCGGAGTGATTCGAGTTTCTGGAGAGCGTACATTTGAGATTGTCAATAAGATTTTCAAAGGGAAAGATTTGACTAAAGTTGATTCGCATACCATACATTTCGGGACGATTCGAGATGGCGGTGTAATTGTCGATGAGGTTTTAGTAGCGGTATTTAAAACTCCCAAAAGTTTTACCAAAGAAGATGTTGTAGAAATTTCGTGCCACGGAAGCGACTACATAATCAGGTATATTCTGAAGCTCTTGCTTCAAAATGGTTGCCGAATGGCACAAGCAGGCGAGTTTACGCAACGTGCTTTCTTAAATGGACAATTTGATTTAGTACAAGCCGAGGCCGTGGCAGATTTGATTGCTGCCGACTCGGAAGCTGCTCATAAAACTGCCATGAATTTGATGCGTGGTGGTTTTTCAAATCAATTGAAAGCCCTGCGTGAAGAGCTGATTCATTTTGCAAGTTTGGTTGAACTGGAGTTAGATTTTGGAGAAGAGGACGTAGAATTTGCAGAAAGAGACGATTTAAAATCCTTAATTCTGAAAATTCAAAATTTTCTGAAAAAATTAATCGAATCTTTTGATGCTGGAAATGTAATAAAAGAAGGACTTCCAGTGGCGATAATTGGCCCGCCAAATGCAGGAAAGTCAACGCTTTTAAATATTCTTTTAAACGAAGAAAAAGCTATCGTGACCGAAATTGCGGGTACAACTCGTGATGTGATTGAAGATGTACTTTTTATTGAGGGAATTAAGTTTAGATTTATTGACACTGCAGGAATTAGAGAAACGAAAGACGTAGTAGAATCTATCGGAATCGAACGTTCAAAAGATGCCATGCATAGAGCAGAAATTGTACTTTTGCTTTCTGATAATGAAGATGATAATGAAAACTTTATCTCAGAATCTGATGAAGATAAAATTATTAGAGTAAGAAATAAAATTGATTTGGTGGAAAAAGCTGCAAACATTACAGGTTTGGGTATTTCCGCCAAAAATAATATCGGTATTGATGAACTAAAAGCGGCAATCGTAGCAAAAGCAAAAGTTAAAAAGCAAGCTGATACAATGCTGACGAATCTCCGCCATTATGAGCATCTTGTAAAAGCCAATGAAGCACTAAGTGAAGTATTAAATGGCCTGGATTTAGGAATAACTGGAGATTTTTTAGCACAAGATATTCGTCTTTCGCTACATCACCTCGGTGAAATTACTGGTTCTATTACTTCCGATGATTTACTGGCCAATATTTTTAGTAAATTTTGTATCGGAAAGTGACAGATGTCATAGCATACAAAAATTTCATAATAAATATTTACGGTTGTTTAATAATCGTTATTTTGCCTAACCAAACAAATGAGTTTTTCTGAACAGTTATTCGAAAAAATAAAAACACACGCTTCTCCAAAAGAAATTAGTTGGATTGAAGCTAAAAGTGCTGGTAGTTTACAGGCTTTACAAACCGCCTTTGTGGCAGCCCCCAGATTCATCAGTAAAACTATCATTCAATCGACCGATTCTATCAACGATGTCGATATCAATAATTGGACACTTGATAGATTAGTAAGGGTTTATTTTCTAACAAAATTTGATAGTTCCGATAGAGAAACCTACACGAAATCGCTTGATACGCTTTTTGAAACGGCTGAAAATAATGAAGCGGTTGCTCTTATCTCTGCCCTACCCTTTTTGGCATTTCCTGATTACTGGATGTTGCGTGCCACTGATGCCGTACGCTCAAATATTGGTTTAATTTTCGATGCAATTGCTTTTCAAAACCCATTCCCGATGCAATATTTCTCAGAACTGGCATGGAATCAACTGGTTTTGAAGTGTATTTTCAATGATAAACCAATTCACCGTATTCAAGGGTTGTCGGAGCGAGCAAATCAAGAGTTGGCAAATTCTATCTCATACTTAGCTCATGAACGTTGGGCAGCTGGTCGAACAATTCCCGCACAGGCATGGCGATTGGTAAGTAAATTTATGAACGAAGCAATTTTTGCTGATATTTGTACCTTATTTGTATCTCAAAATTTGCATGACCAAATAGCTGCTACTTTGGTTTGTACCGAAACAGATTTTTCTCCCGCTAAAGAAGAACTCAACAAACACACAGAATTATTAAACAAAACCTTTAACTGGACAATGCTTGAAGGTTAAGTAAACGGAGTATTCACTACAATAGAATTAAGAAAATGTGTCAAAAACATACCGAAATAGCACAAAACCCTTCTCATTTTGAAGGTACAGCCGAAGAACTCGAAACCTCGAAAACCATACAGGCAAATTATGCTGATTATACAAAAGGCATGAAGTTTTTCGACCCACATATACATATGACCTCTCGCACAACTGATGATTATACAGCCTTGATTGATGCGGGAGTTGTAGCAATTATTGAACCTGCTTTTTGGTTAGGGCAGCCACGCACAGGTTTGGCGTCGTTTAAAGATTATTTTAGTAGTTTGGTTGGCTGGGAGCGTTTTCGTTCATCTCAATTTGGAATCAAGCATTACTGTACGATTGGCTTAAATTCTCGTGAAGCCAATAATGAGGCTTTGGCAGAGCAAGTAATGGAAATTTTGCCTTTATTTTTATACAAGGAAGGGGTTGTTGGCGTGGGCGAAATTGGTTTTGATGACCAAACTGCCGCCGAAGAAAAATACTATCGTTTACAACTCGAATTATCGAAAGAAGCAGGTTTGCCTGTACAAGTTCATACACCACACCGTGATAAAAAGAAAGGAACAGAACTAAGTATGGCTATTGCTCTCGAGCACGGTATCGACCCAAGCATGGTGATTATCGACCATAATAATGAAGAAACCGTAGAAAGTGTGCTTGAACAAGGCTTTTGGGCAGCTTTTACAATTTATCCATTTACCAAAATGGGTAATGAACGTATGGTAGAAATTGTAAAAAAATATGGTTCTGAGCGAATAATGGTCAACTCGGCTGCGGATTGGGGTATCAGTGACCCGCTGGCTGTGCCAAAAACAGCAGCGTTAATGAAAATCAAAGGTATTTCGGACGAAGATATTCGTTTGGTAACTTACCAAAATGCCATTGATGCTTTTGCCCAAAGTGGACAAATCAATGTGGTTGATTTTGAAACCCCACAAGTAATTGACCAAAGTCTGAAATTTAACGGAAACACGGTGCTACGTGGTGGACAAATTCCGAGAATTGACAAGAACTCATTGATAATTAGTTAATTACTCAATATTTAACTAAAGAAACAACGGATAAATATTACACTTTAGCAACTTAGAGTCGCTAAATCTACTAAAAAAATCCGTTGTTCTTTCAGGTTGTGAATTTATTCACTCAATAAAATATCAAAAATCAAATTACGACCTTGAACCTAAAAGCCTACTTACAACTCACTCGACCTGCCAATATTATCACGGCCATTGCTGATATACTGGCGGGTGTTGCCATTGCTACTTTTTCATTTTCAATTGATGAAATAGACCCAACTAAAGTCATCCTTTTGTGCATTTCTACAATTGGTTTATACGGTGGAGGCATTGTATTTAATGATATTTTTGATTTAGAATTAGATAAAATCGAACGCCCAGAAAGAGTTATTCCGAGCGGAAAAGTAAGCAAAAAGAATGCAATCATTTTTGGAATTTTACTCTTATCGGTGGGCGTTTTTGCTGCACTGGTTAATAGTTTAATAAGTAGTTTTATAGCCTTATTAGTAGCGATTTGTGCATTAATTTATGATAAATACGGCAAACATCACTCCTTTTTAGGGCCTATAAATATGGGACTTTGCCGTGGTGGAAATCTAATTTTAGGAATGAGTATCATTGAGGCAGCTATTCCACAATGGTGGTGGATTGGACTTCTGCCAGTTTGCTACATTGCGGCAATCACGATGATTAGCCGAGGAGAGGTACACGGAGGAAACAAGAATACGCTTTACTTTGCTGCTTTTTTATACGTTTTGGTCAGCACTTTTCAGTTGTTTATCTCTTTTAATTTAAGAAATCTTTTAATTACATCAGGTTTTGTAATTTTACATAGTTATCTAATATTCAAACCATTAATTAAGGCGATTTCTAACCCCATTGGGCCAAATATTGGCAAAGCCGTAAAGGCGGGAGTTCTTTCGCTCATCGTGATGGATGCCGCATGGGTGAGCGTATCGGGCAACATCTTACTTGCAATTGCAGTTTTATGTTTATTACCGATTTCAATGAAGTTGGCAAAAATTTTTGCCGTAACTTAGTACCAACAAAACGAAAATTTATAATTTTTTAGCACTAACCCAATAGAATGAACCTTATTCAACAAGCCTTTCAAGTTCCGTACTCATTTAATATAGTTTTCACGAAAGGACTTTTTTCTACTGATAATCAAGAGTTTAGTGATTTTCTAACAGGTTTTGGTGATACTCGTTTTCAAAAGAAAATTTTGTTTTTGATTGATGCAGGAGTGGCCGAAAATCATCCTTTACTGATAGATTCTATCAAATCTTACTTCACAAATCATACAAACATTAATTTAGTTGATGAAATTTTGGTGATGCCAGGTGGAGAAATCGTTAAAAACGATACACAATACTTAGACCAAACACTTTTGGCTATCAATAAATATGGCATCGACCGCCATTCTTTTGTGGCGGCCATTGGTGGAGGTGCTTTTTTGGATATGGCTGGCTATGCCTCAACAATCGCTCACCGAGGTGTAAAACATATCCGAATTCCGACAACAGTTCTTTCTCAAAACGATTCGGGTGTGGGCGTAAAAAATGGCATTAACTTCTTAGGAAAGAAAAACTTTCTCGGTACATTCTCTCCTCCAGTTGCGGTTTTCAATGACTCTAACTTCTTGACCTCACTTTCTGACCGAGATTGGCGTTCGGGTATTTCAGAAGCAGTAAAAGTAGCTTTAATTAAAGATTTGCCATTTTTTGAATGGCTCGAAGCTAACGCAACTGCAATGGCGAATCGTGACATGGAGGTTATGCACGAACAAATCTTCCGTTCGGCGGCATTGCATACTAATCATATTTCAAGTGGCGACCCTTTTGAAATGGGTTCAGCTCGACCATTAGATTTCGGTCATTGGGCAGCTCATAAATTAGAATATTTGACAAATTTTGAAATTCGTCACGGCGAAGCTGTTGCTATCGGAATTGCACTTGATTCTATTTATTCAAAATTGGTAGGTTTGATTTCGCAAGAAGATGTAAATCGAATCATAGTTTTGCTAAAAAATCTTGGATTTACCCTTTACGATGAAAAGCTCGGTGAGAATGATAAATTAAATTTGTGGGAAGGCTTGAATGAATTTAGAGAGCATCTGGGCGGACAACTCACTATTACAATTTTAGAAAAATTAGGTAAAGGTCGTGAGATTCACGAAGTAGATTTTGAACTGATGAAACAGGCAGTTGATGAATTGAAACTAACTCTAAATTAAATAAAAATAATTTACCACGGAGACTTACATAGAAAAATCTGTAAAACTCTATGCGGGAGGTAAACCGCTAATCTGTATCCCCGTGGTTACTCATTTTTTGATACTAAATTTTCTTATGCAAACCCCATACGGACACCTCAGTTATTGTAGTAATATTCACCCTGGCGAAGAATGGGCTGCTCATTTTTCAGTTTTACAAAGTAGTATTCCCGAAATAAAAGCAGCAGTTTGCCCTAACAGGAAGATGGGAATTGGCCTAAGGCTGGCCAATCAAGCAAGTATTGATTTATCGGAAAAATCTAATTTCGAGGCTTTCAATAACTGGCTCGAAGCAAACGACTGCTATGTTTTCACGATGAATGGATTTCCGTACGGAGGCTTTCATAATGTAGTTGTAAAAGACCAGGTTCACGCCCCCGACTGGACAACGCCTGAGCGTACGAATTACACAATCAGAAGTTTTGATTTATTGGCTCAACTTTTACCAAATGATATGACCGAGGGCGGAATTTCTACTTCGCCTCTCTCCTATCGCTTTTGGTGGAAAACGCCCGAATTACTCAAAGAAGCAACAATAAATGCTACAAAAAATATGCTTTTAGTTGTTGAGGCCTTGATTGATTTACAAGAAAAAACAGGCAAAATCTTACATTTAGATATTGAACCCGAACCAGACGGGATTCTCGAAAACTCGCAAGAATTTATTGATTGGTACAACAATTACCTAATTCCGATGGGAGTTAAACAGCTTGCCAATAAAGGGTTTTCGAGCGAAAAAGCCATTGAATCCATCAAAACACACATTCAACTATGCTATGATGTGTGCCATTTTGCTGTAGGTTTTGAACATCCACAAGAGGTAATTAATAAACTAAATGCAGAAGGTCTAAAAGTTGGAAAAATACAAATTAGTTCGGCTTTAAAAGTAGATTTTTCGAGCGATGCACAAACTAAACTCGAAACAATTGCCCAATACAATGAACCAACGTATTTACATCAAGTAGTAGCACAAAGAAAAGATGGGAGTTTTGTAAAATTCCCAGATTTAACCGAAGCTATTAATGGTTTTGATGAAAATATCTTGTCGTGGAGAGTGCATTTTCACGTACCATTATTCTTAGAGAACTATGGAGTGTTAAGTTCTACGCAATCAGATATTGTAGATACAATTAATGTTCATAAAGGTAACCTATTTACTAATCATCTCGAAATCGAAACATATACCTGGGGTGTTTTACCAACTGAGTTTCAAGCTCCACTCAATGAGTCGATTATTAGAGAGATTAATTGGGTAAAAAGCATTTTGTAATTTTACAATTGGCAAAGGAAATACAGGAATAACCAGAATGAAAAAAACAGTAGTCATAGATATAGTAGGCCTCAGTGCAAGTGTAATTGGAGAACATACTCCTTTTATTCAGCAGTTTATTGCTAAAAATAAACTTACGTACATCAAGCCTGCCTTTCCTGCAGTTACTACAACTGCCCAAAGTTATTATGTAACTGGGAAAACTGCTACCGAACATGGAATCGTGGGTAATGGTTGGTATGACCGAGAAGCCAACGAAATGAAGTTTTGGAAACAGTCGAATAAATTGGTTAGAGCTGAGAAAATTTGGGAAGCTGCAAAAAGGAAAAACCCAACGTTTACGAGTTCTAAAATGTTTTGGTGGTATAATATGTATTCATCAGCAGATTTTTCGGCAACTCCTCGACCACAATATCATTCAGATGGAAAAAAGGAACCCGATTGCTATACTTACCCTGCTGATTTGCGAGATAAGTTACAGGCAAAATTTGGTACGTTTCCTTTGTTTAAATTCTGGGGGCCAAACACGAGCATTGATTGCTCGAAATGGATTGCCAATGCGGCCTTGGAAGTTGACAAAGAAAATGACCCAACCCTTACACTCATTTATCTACCACATTTAGATTATTGTTTACAAAAATTTGGTGTAGATTTTAGTAAAATCAGCAAAGATTTGCACGAAATTGATGATTTGGTAAAAGAATTAGTAGAATATTACGAAGCCAAAAATGCCAACGTTATTCTACTTTCAGAATACGGGATTAACAATGTAAGTAACCCAATACATATTAATCGCATTCTTAGAGAAAATGGCCTTCTCTCTGTGAGAGTTGAAAGTGGTCATGAATTGCTCGATGGTGGAGCATCGAAAGCTTTTGCTGCCGCCGACCACCAAATAGCTCACATCTATATCAACGATTTAAGTCAGAAAGAACGAATCAAATCTATTTTATCGAAGGTAGAAGGAATTGCATTAATAATGGACGAAGCCGAAAAACGGGAGTATCACATCAACCACGAACGTGCAGGAGATTTAATAGTAATGGCAAAAGCCGATAGCTGGTTTACGTATTACTACTGGTTCGATGATAAAGTTGCTCCTGATTTTGCACGAAGTGTTGACATTCATAACAAACCAGGCTACGACCCCGTTGAGATGTTTATGAATCCTAAAAATCCGTTTATCAAACTGCGTGCAGCCTATAAATTAGCTCGAAAGCTATTAGGTTTCAGATATAGAATGGATGTAATTCCGTTAGATGCCACCCTTATCAAAGGCTCACACGGAACTCTTGATATTGACAAAGAATATTATCCTGTTTTGATAAGCAATCAGGTAACTTCCGATGAAATTTTGGCAACTGACGTTTATAGTATAATTTGGAAGAGTATTTTTGGAAACTAATTGCGAATCGGGCGGCGACTGCGTCCAAATTCGCCATTAAAAAAATTATTTGAACGAAACACCGTTTCGTTACACAATTCATGCAAAACCTCCGAACCGTAAATATTACTCGCTACGTGACGCCTTTGCGAGAAGGTGGTTCGCTGCCTGCCATTGTCGAAGCTGATGATGGTTTTTTGTATGTTATCAAATTTCGTGGGGCTGGGCAAGGCGTAAAAGCTCTTATTGCCGAACTTATTGGCGGAGAACTGGCCAGATTTTTAGGTATTAAGATGCCAGAAATGGTTTTTGCGATGCTCGATGATAGCTTTAGCAAAACCGAACCTGACGAAGAAATCCAAGATTTACTTCAAGCAAGCGTTGGACAAAATTTAGGCGTGCATTATCTTTCTGGTGCGATAACTTTCGACCCCGTCATTTCGCAGGTTTCTCCCTTATTGGCTTCTCAAATTGTTTGGCTTGATTGTATCTTGACCAACGTTGACCGTACTTTCCGAAATACCAATATGCTCATGTGGCATAAAGAATTATGGTTGATTGACCACGGTGCTTCGTTATATTTTCATCATTCGTGGGATAGCTGGCAATCGCAAGCCGAACGTCCATTTGCAGCCATCAAAGACCATGTTTTACTTCCCAAAGCCAGCGAACTTGATGCCGTCAATGAAGCTTTCAAGCAAAAACTTACTTCAAAAGTTATCCAAGAAATCACTTCATTAATTCCTGACGAATGGCTTTTGGCTGATACGTATGACGAAACCGCCAAAGACCGACGAGCCGTTTATACCCAATTCTTAGAAAAACGCTTAGAAATATCCGATTTATTAGTAAAAGAAGCCCAAAATGCAAGAGAAAGTCTTATATGAATACGCTGTCATTCGGGTAGTTCCAAGAGTTGAACGGGAGGAATTTCTGAATGTGGGTATTATTTTATACTGTGCTAAACAGCAATTTTTACAATCAATTTTCAAGATTGATGAAGAGCGTTTGCGTACTTTTTCGGGCAGTATTGATTGCGAGGAACTGAATAATTATCTCGAAACTTGGCAAAAAATCTGTAAAGGGGGGAAAAATGGTGGACCGATTGGAAGTTTAGCCATATCAGCACGTTTCAGATGGTTAACCGCCACACGAAGCACCATTATTCAAACTTCAAAAGTACATCCAGGCTATACACTAAACGCCGAAGAAACGATGAATTGCTTATTTAATGAATTGGTTTTATGAATTCTCAAATATTACAAGATTTAGTAAAAATGCAAATGCCTTTTGGCAAATATAAAGGCCGATTAATTTGCGATTTACCTGAATATTATTTGATTTGGTACCAAAACAAAGGTTTTCCTGAAGGTAAACTCGGAATGTTGCTGGCCACCATGTACGAAATTAAAGTTAATGGGCTGGAATATTTATTGAAACCTCTACGCCACAATCTTTAAGATAATTTTAACAAACTATCTTTCTGTTTCTGCTGTTATGATTGATATAAAAACTATTAAACAAATATGTCAGAAATTACAAAAGTTGCCTTAGTAACAGGTGGTTCAAAAGGGATAGGCTACGGTGTAGCAGAAGTATTGATTAAAGATGGTATCAAGGTAGCTATTACAAGCCGCACAAAAGCTGCTGCTGATGAAGCTGCTGCTGAGTTAAACAAAATAAAAGAAGGCTACGCCATCGGAATAGAATCAGATGTTAGAAATTTCGATTCGCAACAAAATGCAGTTGATACCGTAATCAATACCTGGGGAAGACTTGATTATTTTATTGCAAACGCTGGTGTTGGACACTTCGCTCCTATTCAAACACTCTCATCAGAGCAATGGCACGAAATGATTGATATTAACCTTACGGGTGTATTTTATAGCATAAAAACATCGTTAGAGGCATTAAAGGCTACAAAAGGGTATTTTATCAGCATTGCAAGTTTGGCAGGGACAAACTTTTTTGCCAGTGCCAGCGGCTATAATGCCAGTAAATTTGGTTTAGTAGGCTTCACGCAAGCAATTATGCTTGATTTGAGAAACGAAGGAATAAAGGTTTCTACAATTATGCCAGGTTCGGTGGCTACTCATTTCAATAATCACGAACCAAGTGAGAAAGATACATGGAAAATTCAACCAGAAGATATTGGACAAATCGTGTCGGATTTAATTAAGATGCCCGCTCGTACGCTACCAAGTAAAGTCGAAGTTCGTCCGACGATGCCTAAGTAATTCAGATAAAAAAGGAAGTCTTCGTTTAAAACAAAGACTTCCTTAAAAATTATTTCTGCTTATAGATTTTACCATCTTTCATCACAAATGCCACATTCATCATTGCTTTGGCATCTTGAAGTGGGTCACCATCTACGGCCACGATATCTGCAAATTTGCCTTTTTCAATCGACCCTAAATCATCTTTCATACCTAAAACTGTAGCATTAACAATAGTTGCTGCTTTAATTGCCTCCATCATTGGCATGCCCCCCTCAACCATGTATTGAAACTCTTTGGCATTATATCCGTGTGGGAAAACACCAGCATCCGTACCAAATGCCACTTTTACACCTGCCTTGTAGGCTTTGGCAAATGTTGCTGCAATTTGCTTAGAAGTTTCAATTGCTTTCGGCACAACCAATGGATGATAATAACCTGGTACTTTTACCGAATCGCCAACGGTTTTCCCTGCAATGATTGTAGGAACATAATAAGTACCATGTTTTTTGAATAATTCAATGGCTTCATCATCCATAAATGTTCCGTGCTCGATGGTTGTTACACCCGCACGAATGGCACGTTTCATCCCTTCTGCACCGTGAGCGTGAGCCGCTACGATAAAACCATAATCTTTAGCTGTAGAAACAATCGCTTCGATTTCGTTCTCAGTAAATTGTGGTCCTTTACCATTTTTTGCTACACTCAATACACCTCCAGTTGCTGTAATTTTAATGCAATCTGCTCCATCTTTGTAGCGTTGGCGTACTGCTTGGCGGCCAGCTTCTGGGCTATCAACCACACCATCCGTTACATCATCTGGCACTGTATATTTTGAATTATTGATGCCATTTGTTGGGTCTCCGTGTCCACCCGTTGTAGCGATGGTTTTACCAGAAGTAAAAATTCTTGGGCCAACTGTCAAACCCTTTGTGATGGCGTTACGAAGAGAGATATTAACGCCCGAACCACCTAAATCACGCACACTCGTAAAACCAGCCATGAGTGTTGTATTGGCGTGCTTTTGTGCTTCAAAAGCAATATCAGCCATGTTCTGACTCATACGCTTTAAGTATTGGTCTTTGCTGGTTTCGCTCTCAATATGCACGTGCATATCAATCCAACCTGGTGTAACGGTTTTGGTTTTCATATCTACTACTTTATCGTTGGCTTGAGCAGCAGTATAACCACTTTGTACATCAGTGATGCGGTTTTTCTCAACCACGATTGTCATCTGAGTTTTTGGAGTATTGCTCACTCCATCAATCAAAGTACCGCAATGAATGAGTGTACGCTGAGCAAAAGACGAAACTGACAAGCTAAGAGAAAGTGCCAAAAGGTAAGTTTTTTTCATTTAAATGTTTTTTTAGTTTAGGAAGAAAATAACGATTAAATCGACATCTAAAAGTAAGATTTTTTTTATGAGTTAGGTAGATAAATAGGCGAAAAGATTTTTTTCGGAGACATTCAATAAAAAAAGCCTTTCGGTGAGGAAAGACCTTTTGAGTATCTTCAAGAAAACTGCTTAGTTTTTAGGCACTAAAACGCCATTTGCTTCAAATGCTAACTCAGTTTTGGGTTCTGTAATTTTAGCAATTTCATCTTTGCTTTTACCAGCATCTTCTGCATAATGACGAAGTTCGTCAACCGAAGTAGTTTTAGTTTTAGCATTACCTTCAAAAACGATTGTTTTTCCTGCAATATCTTTCGGCACAAAGAAACCATAATCTTTGAATGTTACACGCATGGTTTGGCCATCGTTCATTTTTACTTTCATCCAACAACCTTTTACTTGGCATACCGATTCTACTACACCCGTTACTTTGGCATCTACTGTTCCTTTTTCAGCGGCTTTTTTAGCTAAATCAGCCGTGGTGATGGCTCCGCTTGGCTTGATTTTATCGCCAAAACTATCGTATTTTTGACCGAATGAAATGTTTACTACGAAAATAATTGCGAAAAGTGTGATGAGTTTTTTCATTGTTGATTGTATATAATTGTTTAAATTTAGTGCTTCAATAACACAATTTTCTAAATTGTGTTTGGGCAAGTTTAAAACTTGCTCTACTTATTAATCTATCACCGTAACCCAGCCTTTACAGTCAGCTCCAGTATCAGTTTTGATGGTATAATAATATGTACCTGCTGCAATGCCGCTTCCCCAATCATTTTGATAATTTTTCGAGTTAAAAATCAATTTCCCGTAGCGATTATAAATCTCTAC
>JALQYE010000089.1 GCA_023254245.1 Emticicia sp. | reverse complement strand
CTCGTTAATCAAATCAGAACCCGTGCGGCAAATCCTGCTGGTTTTGTACAAAAAGCCATTCAAGGCTCAACCCGTGATGCTTATACATTGGTATTTGATTCAAAAGGTAATCCAGAACCTGCGGCCAATTATGTAATCAAAAACTATACCGCTCCGTGGACAGATAAAACTGTGGCACGAAAAGCTGTTCGTTTTGAAACTCGTCTCGAATTTGGTATGGAAGGCCACCGTTTCTTTGACTTACAAAGATGGGGTATTTCGGCAGATGTATTGAATAAATACAACGATGTAGAAGCTACCAAGCGTGTGTACAAAAAGGGTGCAAGATTTGTGAAAGGTAAAAACGAATTTTTCCCAATTCCTCAAGAAGCAATCGACAGGTCGGAGAAAGACGGAAAAGCTACCTTAGTACAAGATGCCGCTTATAATTAATGAGTAGAAAAAGGGCTTTTTTAGATAGTCGCTTTATTGTTTTGGATATTTCGACTATCTTTGATTGAGCCATTTGATTTTGGATTAAGTTAAACTATCAGATAAATCTTAAAGAGATGGCAGTTTTTGCCATCTCTATTTTTTTATAATTACGTTTATTCAACCCATGAAAGTTTTTAGTCGATTTTTATTAGTTTTTAGTTGTGTTTTTCTTGTTGCGGGCATCAGTTTTCTTACATCGTGTAAGAAAAATAACGAAGCATTATTTACTTCTCTTTCGGCCGAAGATACGGGTATTCAGTTTTCTAACCGAATCACTGAAAATGATACCATGAACATCGTGAGTTTCGAATACATCTACAACGGCGGAGGTGTAGCAATGGGCGATTTCAATAATGACAACAAAACCGATATTTACTTCACAGGAAATCAGGTAAGTAATAAACTTTATCTCAACAAAACTGCTGATTCGAGCAGTGCATTGAAGTTTGTCGATGTAACCGATAAAGCCAAAGTAAGTGGCGAAGGAAAATGGTGTAGTGGAGTATCATTGATTGACATCAACAACGATAATTTGCTGGACATTTACATCGCAGCAACGGTCAAGAAAAGTGCTTCACAAAGAGCCAATTTACTCTATGTCAATCAAGGAATTGATAAAGAAGGTGTGCCAACTTTCAAAGAAATGGCTCAAGAATATGGGATTGCCGACACTACTCACACAACAACAGCTGCCTTTTTTGATTACGATAACGACGGCGATTTGGACCTTTATTTAGTAGTAAACCAAATGGAAGACAGCCGTTTTCCGAATAAATATAACGAAAAAGGCAAAATTATCTTCTCAAAGAAATCGGATAGACTTTATAAAAATACCCTCGAAAAAGGCGTAGTTCACTTTGAAGATGTTTCAAAAGAAGCGGGTATTTTTGATGATGCTTTTGGGCTGGGTATCAACATTACAGACATCAACCAAGATGGTTGGAAAGACATTTACGTAACCAACGATTTCTTGACCAACGACTTACTCTATATCAATAATAAAAACGGTACTTTTACTGAGCAAGCAAAAGATTATTTTAAGCATACCTCCTACTCGGCAATGGGTAATGATGTGGCCGACATCAACAACGATGGATTAATGGACATCATTGCTCTTGACATGATGCCTGCCACCAACTATCGCAAGAAAATGATGACTCCTGCCAATAGTTATATCACTTACCAAAACAACGACCGTTTCGATTATATTTATCAATTTGCCCGTAATACATTGCAAGTAAATCAAGGTAAAAATCCAGTAAAAGGGCAAATGGTATTTAGCGAAATTGGCTTTGCTGCTGGGGTAGCTCAAACCGACTGGAGCTGGACACCAATGGTCACTGATTTTGATAATGATGGGTACCGAGATATTATTATCACCAATGGTTTCCCTCGTGATATTACTGATTTAGATTTTATAGCTTATCGTTCGTCAGTCGGTAATTTCGCTTCACCGATGTACCTTTTAGACTATATTCCTTCGGTTAAACTCAAAAACTTTGCGTATCATAACAACGGGCATTTAGGCTTTGATGATGTAACGGATAAATGGGGAATTACGCAACCAACTTCATCGAACGGAGCAGCGTATGCCGACCTCGATAACGATGGTGACCTCGACTATGTAGTCAATAATATCAACGATTCGGCATCGGTTTATCAGAATAATTCGATTCAGCTAAAACCTCAAGAAAGTAATTATTTGCGTGTAAAATTTAAAGGAAACAAAAGCAATGTTGCGGGAGTTGGAGCAATAGTTGAAATCAAATACGGCAAAGGCGAAAAACAAGTTTATGAACACTCTCTCTACCGTGGATACCTCTCAACCGTTGAGCCAATTGCTCATTTTGGCTTAGGTAAGCACACGCAAATTGCCCAACTAAAAGTAACTTGGGGAAATGGCTACACACAAACACTTGATAATATTAAAACTAATCAGGTAATTACGCTTGATGAAAAGAATGCCACTCCTCCCCTACCAGAAGTGCAGTTAGCCAAAGCAAATTTATTGTTTACCGACATTACCAACCAATTAAATATTGCCTACAAACACGAAGAAGAAGATTATATCGACTTCAATGTGCAGAAGTTAATTCCGCATAAATTATCGCAATTTGGACCTGCTTTGGCGGTTGGTGATGTAAACGGCGATGGCACAGAAGATGTTTTTGTGGGCGGTTCGAATAATCACAAAGGAAAGTTTTTGATTCAAAGCAAGGATGGAAAGTTTTCTGTGCAGGATTTACTGGCGGGTAAAGATGGAAAAGATAAAATTACGGAAGATATGGGTACACTACTCTTCGATGCCGATGGTGATGGAGATTTAGACCTTTATATTGTAAGTGGAAGTTCAGAATTTCAAGTAAACTCGCCTTCGTTACAAGACCAATTTTACTTGAATGATGGCAAAGGGCATTTCCAACTCGCCACCGATGCTCTACCAAAATTCTTGAAAAGTGGCTCATGCGTAAAAGCGGCCGACTACGACCATGATGGAGATTTAGACCTTTTTGTGGGTGGACGTGTTGAACCTTCAGCTTACCCAAAAGCAGTGAGTAGTTATATTTTAAGAAACGACAAAGGCAAATTTACTGACGTAACGACTCAAGTTGCTCCACAACTCAAAAACATTGGTTTGATTTGTGACATCACTTGGTCTGACTTTGACAACGACGGCTGGCAAGATTTAGTAATGGCGGGGGAGTTCATGCCAATTACATTCTTGAAAAATGAAAAAGGTGTCTTCGGCTCCGCTCAGACACCTAACGCATCACTTACCAATAAAATCGGTTGGTGGAATAGCATCACATCAGGCGACTTCGATAATGATGGCGACATAGATTACATTGCTGGTAATATGGGCATTAATACCCTTATGCGAGCTTCCGACGAACATCCATTCAGAATCTACGCTAAAGATTTTAATAATGATGGTTTCTATGATGCCATTCCGACAGTTTATTTCAAAGACCAAGAAGATAAACTACAAGAGTTTCCTTATAATACTCGTGACGATTTGGCTAAGCAGTTTATTCAAACCCGTCAACGTTTTCAAAATTATGCCAAGTACTCACAGGCTACTATTAAGGAAATTTTGAAGCCCGAAGAACTCAAAGATGCACTTGTGCTAAAAGCTAACTGGCTCAGAAGCAGCTATATAGAAAATAAAGGAAATGGAAAATTCGAGATAAAAGAGTTACCACTTGAGGCTCAATTTGCCCCAATCTTTGGTATGATAGCTCAAGATTTCGACCAAGATGGCAACCTCGATGTACTTTTAGCGGGTAATGACTTTGGTATAGAATTAGGTACAGGACGTAATGATGCCTTCAATGGTTTATTGCTAAAAGGCAGAGGGAATGGAAGTTTTGAACCAATTTCGCTCGAAAAAAGTGGTTATTGCGTAACGGGCGATGCCAAAGCACTCGTAAAAGTAATGACTTCGCAGGGGCAGCTACGCACGCTTACTTCCCAAAATAAAAATATTATTAAGGTATTTGATTATCATTTTCCCGTAAAAATGATACCGCTACAAGCCAACGAAACAACCGCCTTGATTAAACTTAAAAATGGTAAAACTCGCCGAGAAGAAATCGGTTTTGGGTCTTCGTTTTTATCACAATCAGCACATAACCTTGTAGTTAGTTCTGATGTACAAAGTATAGAGATTATCGATACTAAAGGCACGAAACGTACCATTAAATAAAATCATACCCGATGTAATTAAGCATTCTATCGGGTATTTAATGACCACCACCAAATGAAAAAACTTCTGTGGTTTTTTGTTTTTATTCTTTCGTTCGAAACTACCTTTTCGCAAAATACGCATTGGCAAATTAGCGGAAAAGTGGCCGAACGAAATCAAACGCCTATTCCGTTTGCCAATGTTTTTATCAATAACACTCGTATCGGTACAACTACCGATATTGATGGAAATTATAGCATTAAAATCCCAAATAATATTCAAAAAGTCGATTTAATTGCTTCATTTATAGGTTACGAAAGGTATCGCACAACTATTAGCAAAGGAAATTCAACGCAACATAACTTAACAATAGTCTTACAGAATGGTGTTGAACTTAACGAAGTAAAAGTAATTGCTCAACACGATAAAGAATGGCGTAAAAAATGGAAACTTTTCAGTAGAGGATTGCTCGGGGAATCTAATTTTTTTAAAGACTGTAAAATATTAAATCCTGAAATAATCAAGCTGAATTATAATGACAAGAAAAAACTTATTGCCACGGCAGACGAACCCATTATGATTCAAAACGATGCATTGGGATTGAAAATAGCTTTTCAGATGGAAAAATTTGAAACCGATGGCGAACAAACCTACCTTGCGGGTTTCAAATTTTTTACGAATCTCGACTCGGTTTCGGCCGAACAATCAAAAAAATGGACAAAAAATCGAGAAAAAGCCTATAATGATTCTTTTCGAAATTTTTTGGTTTCACTTTCACAGAGAAAACTCAAAGAAAATGGCTTTGCGATTTTCAAAATCCTTCGTCCAAAAACAATGTATTACGGTCGAACAAGCGTAGCAGGCGAAATATCTAATGGAGCATTGGCCGAATGTACACCCGAAGAAATATGTAAATATGATGCCGATAATGGTCAATATATTCTGCAATCAGATTTTCCGATAATGGTTTTTTCTACTAACCGCTACGTTCCGATTCGAATTTTTGCCGATTATCCTAACCCATATTCAATTATTGATTTAGTACGGAATTATTCAGTTTTTACCGAAAACGGCTGGTTGAGTAAACCTAACGGTATTCTGATAAAAGGTTATTGGGGAGCAGAGGGAATGGCAAATTTATTACCCGATGACTATGTGCCACAAACATTTGAAGCACTTCCACCACCTGAAACCAACCCATCAAAAATTGCATTCAAAGGTTTTGAAGTCGATAGCGTCAAAAGTGAAGTAAAAATTCAGGGAACAAGCTTTAACAAAAAAGAAGTTGCCGAATTAACGGAAGAACGTATCATTCCACAGATTGTATCAAATGATATTACAGTAAAAATAAGCGAAAGCGACCAAAATCTAACAGTTTTTGATTTACTTCGCCGTATTCCTGGACTTATGGTTATCAACGTTCAAGGACAATATCAAATACATTTTCGTAGTACAAATACCAACTTGGGCGGTGGTGGTGGTTCGCTCACACCAGCCCTATTATACGATGGCAATTTTATTGACGACGAAGAGACCGTTATGAATATCTTAAATAACCTGAGTGTTCGAGATATAAAATCGTTGGGAGCAGTAAAATACGGCAATAGTGCCGCCTTCGGAGCAAGGGGCGGCAACGGAACACTCGTAATCGTAACAAATAAATAAAAACAATGACTGATTACTATAAACTATCATTAGAGCTTTTACGAACAATCTTACTCGAAAACCAATATAATTTTTGGGCAAATTGGATGACCGAAGACATAGAGAACTGGGAGAAAAACCAAAATACCGAACATCATCTGCGGGCTTATGGTGGCATGGGGTCGTTTAATGACGTAGTGATAGGGAATCAGGATTCGGAGGGTTTGTGGCAAGGGCGAATATTCGGAATGCTGCAAAGTTTAGCTTATGGCTTGGCCAGTGGCAATGCTTTAGAGGATATTTTTTCTCGTATCAATAGTGCCTCTACCCAAATCAGTGGTTGGAGGTGTCAAGATTGCGGAGCAGCTCGCATCAATGCTATTGATATTGAGCGTTTTGTATGTGCAAACATCTTGCCTCAACTATTTATTAACCACCTGAAAGATAACAAGTTAGCAAAAGTACTCGACACCAATAAACTCTTATCATCAGAAGAGGTTAGCAATAAAAAAGCAACAATCGAACAATTGCTCAGGCGGGCAAGCATCGAAATTGCCAGCGATAATAATTGGCTATGGACTTGCCCAAAATGTGGTAGCAGCAAAGTCTGCTCCTACCGATGGGAAATCATCAACAACGAAACCACAATTATTGAATCGGATGATAACTTAGAGATAAACAAACCCTGAAGTAAACCTAATCGAACACTGATTTTTGCTTTCAGGAAAATTATCCTCCAATAAATTTATACACATACGGTGCCTTATTGGCAGCACCTGTCATTTTCTTTTCTATGCGTTCTAAAATTCCGAGGCCAAGCATTTTTCTTTGAAAATTCGAACGCACCAATTTTTCACCCAAAATTGTCTCATAGAGGTTCTGTAACTCATTCATCGTGAATGTTTCGGGTAGCAAATTAAAACCAATTAGTTTATCATCAAGCATAGTACGAAGAGTTTCGAGTGCCTTACTAAAAATCTCATTATGGTCGAACATCAAGGTTGGAATTTTATCTAAATCATACCAATCGCAAGAGTCCGACAACTCGTCTGGGCTCGGTATAGCCTTCGAAAAGTCAATCAAAGCGTAGTAACCAATCGAAATAAAGCGATTCAAGAGAAAGTTATTAGGTTTCATTTCAATACCACAACCAGCCATAATCTGGCGGTGAGTTTCATCATTTCTGCGATTTTTACTACCAAAAACATGAAACTGTTCCAAATAGATATTTCTCAGACCCGTCCGCTCCTCTAAAATTCGTTGGGCAGCATCTTCTAAATCTTCATCTAAATTTATAAAGCCACCTGGCAGAGCATAGTAATCTGTGTTTTTATATTTCAGAAGCAAAATTTTAAGTTGGTTATTGTGAAACCCAAGCGTAACACAATCAATCGAAACACTCGGCAAAAGGCGTGGCTTATTTTCCCAATATTCTTTTAGAGAAGTATTTTTAGTCATTAGAGTTCAGGTTTATACAAAAATAAAGAATTATTTGTAATAATCAAAGAAAGGCCTTACCATTGTATCAAAATGGTACAATAATCATATCACCAAAAATCCAACAAATCCTTTAAAAAAGCCTATTTGTCGAATACTTTTGATGATGTGCCGATTAATCCATTTTCAAAAAAAACTTATTCGCATTTTTGTTTATTCAAAACCTTACAATCATTTACTCCAAACACATGAATCGAACTTTCCCTTACTACAAAAAAATGCAATATCTCAAAAACGCCTTTCAAGGTTTGCTCATTGCTGTTTCAACAATGAGTGCACTCGAAATTGCAGCACAAAAAGCTCCCGACGAAAATCGCTTTACAAAAATAGTTTTAGGCGAAAAACTCGACGAACCAATGGAAATGACACTCCTCAAAGACGGCCGAGTTCTTTTTGTTGAGCGTAAAGGAGCATTGAAACAATACAACCCCGAAACTGGCGAAATCAAGACACTGGCAACCATTCCAGTAAATACAAAATATACAAACGCCAAAGGTGTAAAACGTGAGGCAGAAGAAGGTTTAATGGGCTTGATTCATGACCCTAATTTTGAGCAAAACCACTGGATTTATATGTACTATGCAGACCCTGACGTCAATCAGCACGTGCTGGCTCGTTGGGAATTGCGAGGTGAAGAACTCGTAGCAAGTTCAAAAAAAGTGATTTTGAATGTACCTACCCAACGTGAAGAATGTTGTCATACGGGTGGTGGAATGGTTTTTGATAAAGCAGGAAATCTTTATTTGACCGTTGGAAATAATACATCAAACAGCGGAACACCAGGCTACGCAAACCTTGACGAAAGAAAAGGTTGGGAATATTGGGATGACCAACGTGGGGCTGGAAACACAAACAGCTTGACAGGAAAGATTTTAAGAATTAAACCAGAAGCTGACGCTACCTACTCGATTCCGAAAGGAAATCTTTATGAAACTTTACCAAATAATGGCGATGGTTTAGTAAAAAAAGAAATTTATACAATGGGACACCGCAACCCGTGGAGACCAACGATTGATAGTAAAACTGGTTATTTATACTGGGGAGAAGTTGGCCCCGATGCTTCGGTTGATTCGGAGCAAGGCCCACGTGGATACGATGAATTTAACCAAGCTCGTAAAGCATCAAACTTTGGCTGGCCGTATTTTATCGCTGACAACAAAGCTTATGCCGACTGGGACTTTGAAACAGGAAAACCTCGTCCGAATTCTACTTATGACCCAGCAAAGCCAATCAACGATTCACCGAATAATACTGGCTTGAAACAACTCCCTCCTGCTCAAAAAGCATTTATTTATTATCCTTATGGCATTTCTGAGGAATTCCCATTAGTTGGAAGTTCGGGGCGTAGTGCTACGGGTGGCCCAGTATTTCATAAATCAGATTTTCCTAACGGAAAACGTGTTTTCCCTGACTATTACGAAGGAAAATGGTTAATCGTGGAGTTTATGCGTGGCTGGATTATGTCAGTAACAATGGACGAAAACGGCAACTATAAATCAATGGAACGCTTCATGCCAAGTACTGATTTTGGTAGTGCAATCGATATGGATTTTGCACCAGATGGCGACCTGTATGTATTAGAATATGGCTCAGCATGGTTTAGAGGAAACGACAACGCCCGCCTTGTAAAAGTGGAGTATAACGGCGGAAACCGTATGCCAAAAGTAGTGGCAAAAGCTGATAATCTAACAGGTTCTGCTCCATTGAAAGTAAATCTCTCATCAGCTGGAACAAATGACCCTGATGGCGATAAACTTACTTATTTATGGGAGGTAAAAAGTAAAGCAGGTAAGAAGGTTTTCAAAACTGAAAATGCTACCGTCGTACTGGATAAAGCAGGAGTTTATGATGTAACCCTTACAGTAAAAGATGGAAAAGGTGAAGAAAATAGCGAATCGCTTGAAATAAAAGTTGGAAACGAACCTCCTGCGGTAGCTTTCAATATCAAAAAAGGTAACAAAACTTTCTATTTCCCGAATAAACCAATCGACTATGAAGTAACGGTTTCAGATAAGGAAGATGGTAATTTAACAAATGGTAAAATCAAGCCAGACCAAGTGGCTGTAAGTATTGATTATATGCCAATTGGCTATGATAAAATCGAAGCATCGCAAAATCATCGTGGTGTTGATGCCGTAGCATTTGCCTCAATGGGCGAGCGTCTAATGGCAAAAAGTGACTGTAAATCTTGCCATATTGTTGATGTAAAATCGGTAGGGCCAAGCCTTAAAGATGTAGCTAATAAATACAAAGGCGATACCAAAGCGGTTGAATACCTTTCTAAGAAAATTATCAACGGTGGTGGCGGTGTTTGGGGCGACCACGTAATGGCGGCTCACCCACAAATTTCAATGGCCGAAGCCAACATCATGGTTGATTATATCTTGAATATCAACGAGCCAAAAACAGCCAAATCGATGCCAACACAGGGTAGTTATTCAACAAAGATTCCTGATGGACAGAAATCAAACGGAACGTACATTTTGCGTGCAGCCTACAAGGATAAAGGCACAAAAGTGATGAAATCGTTGGCTACTGAAGATGTGGTTGTGCTGAAAAACCCAATTTTAAACCCAGAATTGGCTGATAAATCAAAGGGAACGCAATTGGTAATTACACCAGGACGCTCATTCTCAATGGTAGGTGATAAGTCTTACTTAGGTTATACAAATATTGATTTAACGGGTATCAACGAAATCGAAGTTACTGCCCAAGCACAAACACGCGTAGGTGCAGCAGGTGGTGTAATTGAACTTCACCTTGACTCACCAACGGGTGCATTAATTGGCACAAGCGATAAAATTGAGCCAAGAGAAATGCGAATGGGACCACCACCAGCTCAACCAGCAGCTTCAACTGGTGCGACGCCAGCATCAGGAACACCTGCCGCTACACCTCCTGCTCGCCCAAATATGAATAATAAATTGAAAATAAATGTACCTCAAAATGCAGGTCAACACGATGTGTATTTGGTTTTCAGAAATGAAAAGGCAAAAGATACACAAATCGTAATGGCGGTTTCAGCAATTGAGTTTAAAGCCAGCGAATAATAAACCCTAAGATAAATAGTGCCGAGAATTGAGTGTTAAAGCTCAATTCTCATTTTTCTAACACTCCCCCTACCCTTCCAAAAATTACGAACAAATTATAATCGTTAACCAAAAATGCCAGAGAAGAATTCTTAAAACTCTTAAGGATTCATGTTTAAATAGTCTATGCTCAATAATCAAAAGAAATTACCTTTTGACTTTTGACCATCGACCGTAAATTAAAACCCATCTATTCACCCTATAAAAACTACCAAAATGAAATCAAATCGCCGTAATTTCATTCAAAAATTAGGCCTAAGTACGGCTGGACTTGGGCTTGGTTCTACGCTTACTTCTGAGGCCAAAGGTTTTAAACCTAAAGAAAAAGAAGACGAACAAGTACTTTTTGTTGGTGATAATATTGCCGTTGCCAACACGCAATATGGCAAAGTAAGAGGCTATATTTTGCGAGGAATCCATACATTTCTGGGAATTCCATACGGAGCAGATACTTCGGGCGAAAACCGTTTTATGCCCCCACAAAAACCAAAGCCTTGGGCAGAAATAAAACCAGCGGTTTGGTGGGGAAATTCGGCTCCGCAAATCATGGAAAAACGCTATGCCAATGAGTACGCTTCGTTTGTTGACCATTGGAATTATGACGATGTAAGCGAAGATTGTTTGAGAATAAATGTCTGGACGCCAGCCCTTGACTCAAAGAAACGCCCCGTAATTGTTTGGTTACATGGCGGTGGATTTGTCAACGGCAATGGAATCGAGCAAGATGGCTATCATGGAGAAAACCTAAGTCGATTTGGCGATGTAGTTTTCTGTTCACTCAACCATCGTTTAGGTGCTTTGGGCTTCACCAACTTAGCCAAAGCAGGTGGCGATAAATTAGCTGCTTCGGGAAATGTGGGTATGCTTGATATTGTTGCGGCACTCGAATGGGTACGTGATAATATCGCTAATTTCGGTGGCGATGCTAATAACGTAACTATCATTGGGCAATCGGGCGGTGGAGCGAAAGTTTCTTCACTTACGGCCATGCCATCGGCCAAAGGGCTATTCCATAAAGCCGTGGCTTTGAGTGGTTCGTCGTTGAGTGGTTTATCGAAGGAATATTCCGAAAAACTGGGCAAAATGGTGCTAAAAGAAGCAGGTTTAGGGCCTAACGAAATAGGTAAATTACAGCAAATTCCGTGGAGAGAATACATTGACATTGCCAATCGTGCTACGGCTAAAATGGCCGATGAAGCCAAACGCATGAATCTTACTCGTGGTGGTTTTGCACCCGTTGCCGATGGTCGTTTCTTAGATGAAGGCACATTTTATACAAGCAATTCGCACTTTTCGGCCGATATTCCGATGATTATCTGTACGACCTTCAACGAACAATCGCCAAGTAGAGTTGACTCTTCACTCGAAAACATCGGAATCGGTGATGTGAAAGAAAAACTAAAATCTCGCTTCGGCGATAAAACTGGTGAAATTGTGGATAGTTATGCCAAGGTTTTCCCTGATAAAAAACCCGTAGAGATTTGGTCGATGGTGATGAGTAATCGTAAGAGTGCCATTGCCACAGCCGACGCCAAAGCCAAACAAAAAGCACCTGTTTATTTGGCATGGTTTGGTTTCCAGCCACCACTTTTCGATGGCCGTATGCGTGCCTTCCACTGCGATGATATTTGTTTTTGGTTCTATAACACCGACCTCATGCTTACGCACACGGGCGGTGGAGCAAGGCCAAGAAGATTATCAGAAAAGATGGCAAAATCTTTTGTGAATTTTGCCCGAACAGGCAATCCAAACGGCGGAGGTTTACCAAATTGGCCAAAATACACTTCTGCCAACGGCGAGACCATGATTCTTAATGATGAATGTATCGTAAAAAATGACCCTGACCGTGAAGCAAGAAAGGCTTTGAGTTAAATTAAATTATAGTCAAAATTCATTAAATTATTCATTGCCGTCTTGGCGACCCCGTCTGCGTTAGCTGACGGATAAGCAAAGTAAAAAAATCTTTATCGGCTTTAGCCAAAACTGTGATAGATTTTGGCTAAAGCCAATTTGTTTTTCTATTGAATTTTCCGTCAGCTAAAGCAGACGGCAATGAAAACTAAAAACAATTAAACCCAACAACAATTAATTTTGAAAATGAATTAAAAAGTAGAATTTAATTATTAAAAAATCTGTGTTTTGCATAAAATCTGACAAGAAATCTACTATATTTGACTTTTATTCAACCTTATACTACGACACAATGAAACGTTTACTTTGGCTATTATTAATGATAAGCTCTTTCGCTACTTATGCCCAACAAGGAACTATCAAAGAAAGCCTAAAAATTAAAAGTAGCACCCTCGGCAAAGATGTTGAATACAGCATTTATCTCCCTGCTGACTACGACAAAACCAATCGTCAATACCCAGTTCTTTACTTACTTCACGGCTACACCGACGACGAAACTGGCTGGACTCAATTTGGTCAGACGCCAGAAATTGCCGACCGCACCATTAATAGTGGCGAAGCTCCTCCGATGATTATTGTCATGCCCGATGCGGGAGTTTCGTGGTACATGAATAGCTTCGATGGCAAAACCAAATTTGAAGATTTTTTCATAAAAGAATTTATTCCTTATATCGAATCCAATTACAGAATTCGTGCAAAGAAAGAGTTTAGAGCAGTGGCTGGCCTTTCGATGGGCGGACTCGGAACCCTTCTTTACGCCACCAAACACCCCGATATGTTTGTAGCAGCCGCTCCACTAAGTGCTGCTATTTGGACTGATGAAGAGGTTGTTACTCAAAATGCCGATATCAATCGTTGGAATACAGTCTTTGGTGATTTGTACGGAAAAGACCTAAAAGGAAAGGAGCGTTTAACCGACCATTACTACAAAAATGCTCCCATAAAAATCGTAGAAACAGCCAATGCTGATGATTTGAAAAAAGTTAAATTCTACATTGATTGCGGCGATGATGATTTCTTGATAAAAGGAAACATGGCACTGCACGCCATGATGATTGATAAGAAGATTCCACACGAATTTAGAGTGCGTGATGGCGGCCATACGTGGTCATACTGGCGTACGGCTTTGCCCGAAGTCCTGAAATTTGTCGGAGAAAGTTTTCATCGATAAAATCAACTATGAATTGGTGAAATAAAAGTATAAAAACCTCGCTTTAATCAAACATTTTGTGAAACAAAACATTTAACTATTACAACATTTACTCAATCAAAACTTATATATATGAATCGTAGAGAAGCCATACAAAGAGCCACTATCCTACTCGGAGGTGTACTTTCTGCACCATTAATGGCAGGTGCTATGGGAGAGGTTCTCAACACTGGCGAAAGTGTTGCTGTAACAGCCGACCAATCAGCTTTATTGGCCGAAGTAGCCGATATTATTATTCCAACAACTGGCACGCCAGGAGCTAAAGCAGCAGGTGTTGAAAAGTTTATTGTACGTGTTATGCGTGATTGTTACGAAAAACCAGAGCAAGAGAAATTTTATGCTGGTTTAGCAAAACTTGATGCCGATAGCCAAGCGAAATTCGGTAAAGGCTTTGCAGCACTTGATGTTGCTCAGAAAAACGAAATGGTTAAACAAAGTACAGTTGATAATAAAGCTTTCTTCTTGACGATGAAAGGTTTAACCGTGACTGGCTATTTCACTTCAGAAATCGGAGCAACGCAGGCTTTAGAGTATTTGCCAATTCCAGGTAAATTTGAAGCTTGTATTCCACTCAAACCAGGTCAAAAGGCTTGGGCATTATAATTTTTAATGATGAATGTTTAATGCGGCCGCCGCTGCGGGTGAATGATGAATGAGCAAATTTCCACTGATTCATTTTTCTTCCCAAGTAAGATTCCATCATAATCAATAAATAACTCTAATTAGTATTAAACAATGGCAAACTTAAATATAGATTTAATCAAAGACCAAACTTACGATGCCATCGTAATCGGCTCGGGTATCTCGGGAGGTTGGGCAGCAAAGGAATTGACCGAAAAAGGAATGCGAGTATTGATGCTCGAAAAAGGCCGCCAACTCGAACACGTAACTGGCTACGAAAATGCCATGAAAGCTCCGTGGGAAAGCCAATATAACGGACGTTTAACTGTTGCTCAAAAAGAAAGTCACCCGAAATTGTCTCGTGATTATCCGTACAACGAAATGAGCGAAAAATACTGGATGAATGATTCGGATGCTTTATACAAAGAAGATAAACGTTTCGACTGGTTCAGACCAAATATCGTTGGTGGAAAATCAATCATGTGGGGACGTCAGTCCTATCGTTTGAGCGATATTGATTTTGAAGCCAACTTAAAAGATGGAATTGCCGTTGACTGGCCGATTCGCTACAAAGATATTGCTCCGTGGTATTCTTACGTTGAGAAATTTGTTGGTATTTCGGGCGAAAAACTCGGTTTACCTCAATTGCCTGATAGCGAGTTTTTACCACCGATGGAAATGTACTGCGTAGAGAAAGAAGTTCGTAAACGCCTTGAGAAAAACTTCCCAGGCCGTACGATGACTATCGGTCGTGTGGCTAACCTTTCAGAAGCTCGCAAAGAGCAATTGGGTGTTGGCCGTGCTGCTTGTCAATACCGCAATAAATGTGCCTTGGGTTGCCCATTTGGTGCGTATTTCAGTACACAATCTTGTACATTGCCACCAGCTGCCAAAACTGGTCGCCTAACGCTTCGCCCAGATTCGGTAGCCAAAGAAATTTTATTCGATAATAAAACTCAAAAAGCTACGGGCGTGCGTATCATTGATACACAAACGCTTGATGTACGTGAGTTTTATGCTAAAATCATCTTTGTTTGTGGTAGTACATTAGGTTCTACAACACTGATGCTCAACTCAAAGTCAGAGCGTTTCCCGAATGGATTCGGTAATGATTCTGGTCAATTAGGTCATAATCTAATGGACCACCACTTCCGCACAGGTGCATCAGGTGAGTGGGAAGGTGATTTAGATAAATACTACTACGGACGCCGTGCCAATGGTATTTACGTGCCACGTTACCGCAATATCGGCTCTGACAAACGTGATTATTTGCGTGGTTTTGGTTATCAAGGTGGTGGTAGCCGTCAAGGATGGCAACGCAACGTAGCTGAGTTGAGTTTCGGAGCTGATTTCAAAGAAGAATTAACAAAACCTGGTAACTGGACAATGGGATTCGGTGGTTTCGGCGAAACACTTCCTTATTTTGAAAACCGAGTATATTTACACCCAACCGAAAAAGATAAGTGGGGACTTCCATTACCAGTTTTTGATGCCGAATTGAAAGAAAATGAGAAAAAAATGCGTATCGATATGCAAAATGATGCCATCGAAATGCTCGAAAAATCAGGTGTGAAAAACGTAAAAGGCTACGACCGTGGCTCATATTTGGGTATGGCTATTCACGAAATGGGAACCGCCCGCATGGGACGTGACCCTAAGACTTCGGTCTTGAATGGCAACAACCAAGTTTGGGGAGCGAAAAACGTTTTCGTAACTGATGGCTCAGCAATGACATCAGCATCTTGCGTAAACCCTTCGCTTACATACATGGCTCTTACAGCTCGTGCAGCTGACTTTGCCGTAAATGAATTGAAGAAGAAAAACTTATAATAGAATTACTTCGACGAGTTTTAAGGAAGCCTTCGCCTTGAGCGAAGGCTTCCTTTTATTTTGGACATCAGTAAGTTAAAGACTAAATTTGAAGTAATTTAAAAGTTAAAATCACGAGTATGAAGTTTTTTAAGGTAGTAAGCTATTTTTCATTCATCGGTTTAGTATTCACGTTGAGCTGCAATAAGCAATCAGAAGGCGAAAAATTGGCTCAAACTTACTGTGCTTCGTGCCACCTTTTCCCCGAACCGAATTTACTTGATAAAACTACGTGGAAGAACAACGTTTTACCTGTAATGGCTCAACAACTGGGCTTACAAATTGTCAATGGCGAAGCCTATCCCGATATTCAGAAAGGTGCTGATGGAAAGTTTGAGAGTGTAGCAAGTATCACGCCCGAAGAATGGACCAAAATTGTAGCTTTTTATGAAGTAAATGCTCCTGAGAAACTTCCTGCACAAAATCGTGAGCCAATTTCGAGTATTACTAAGGCTTTTTCCGTCAAACCTATTGCCATTCCACAAAGTAGTTTTCCATCGCTTACTTACATAAAAATTGATAGTGCAAACCAGCAAATCTACGCCGCCAGCGATTCGATGTTGAGTATTTTTGATAAGAAAACTACCACTATCTTAGCTCAAAAAGTAAAGCAAACCATTGCTGATATTGATTTCGGAAACACAC
>JALQYE010000088.1 GCA_023254245.1 Emticicia sp. | reverse complement strand
CTTTACTAAATCGCCTGCTTTTAAAAGTGTTATTTCAGTAGCATTGGGTGTGTAAAGTTGCAATTCGGTTCGACCAATTAATTGCCAGCCACCAGGGCTTTCTGACGGGTAAATTCCTGTTTGATTTCCTGCAATACCCACACTTCCCGCAGGTACTTTCGTGCGTGGTGTAGCTCTACGTGGCGTAGCTATTCGAGCATCTAAACCACCCATATAAGCAAAACCTGGTAAAAATCCCATCATATATACTCTGTATGTTGGAGTTGTATGTAATGCTATGACTTGGGATTCGCTAATCTGATGATAATCAGCCACATAGGCTAAATCTTCGCCATCATAAATTACAGGAATTTCGATGGTTCTTTTTGCAAAACTTTCAGCTTCACAGATATTCTCATAACTTTTTATCAAAAAATCTTCCACGAAAGCATAAGCAGACTTGAAATAATTATAGTTTTTTCTAACACTAAAAACATCATAAAATATTGTCAAGGAAGCATAAGCAGGCATTGCTTCTTTCATGCCAATAAAAGCATTTTTGGAGCAGTATTGATACAATTGCATGACAATATCATTGATTTTCTCGTCAATGACATTGCCAAAGTCAATAGTGATGGCAGAGTCGCTTAGTGGGAAAGTTTTGTAATTTACCATGATAAAAATGTTTGTAATACAATTTTCTAAATTGTGTTGCCTTTAACTAAATACTGAAGAATTTAGAAAGTTGTGCTACTTTATCCACGAATTATCAATTAAGCCATTTCGATAATATTGTATATAGGCTTTTAATTGGTTAGCTTGATTGTTTTGAATTGATTTATCGGTTTTCAAATCAAATCCTTTTGCTTTGCCTTCGAGGCTCATTTCAATGTATTGGTTTGGCGAAACTATTCTGAAAACTCCCGAATTAAACTGCATAGCCACACCACCATTTTTTGCAAAAATAGATTCGCCAAAAGGTAAAACTTGTTGTTGATTGATATTCAAAAAATCTAAAATACTTGGTAAAATATCAGTATGCTGACAAATTTTCAGTGAGTCGGTCATGTTCTTTAATTGTGTAAGTGTTTGATTAGTAGGATGATATAAAATTAGCGGTACACTGTACGCTCCCGTTGATGTGGCGTATTTTTTTTCTGTATTGAATTGTGTGTGGTCAGCCGTAATAACAAAGAGTGTGTTTTTATACCACGGTTGCTTAGCGGCAGTTTCAAAGAAATGCTTCAAAGCTAAATCGGTGTAACCCAGACTTTCGTGGATTTCGGCTTTCCCTTTTGGAAATTTTCCTTGGTATTGAGCAGGAATCGGGTAGGGGTGATGCGAACTTAGCGTAAAAATACAACCCACAAAAGGTTTAGTTTCTTTCGAGAGTTCAGTGGTAAAATATTGTAAATATGGTTCATCAAAAATTCCCCAATTTTTATCAAAATCAGTTGCCATTTTTTCTTTAGGATACTGATTTAGCCCGTAATATTTATCAAATCCTGCGAGTTGCGAAAAGCCCTCAAAACCCATCGAACCGTTTCTTGCACCATGAAAAAACGATGAAACATATCCGTATTTTTTTACGATACTCCCCAAGCCCGCAAACTTATTCGATTGATAACTGGATGTAATAAATGGCTCTTCAATCAACTGTGGAATTGAGGCTGTGATAGCAGGCATGGCAATGATAGACTCTCGGCCATTAGCAAAACAATTTTCCATGAAAAGGCTATTTTTTGCCAAAGAATCCAAGAAAGGCGTGTAGCCTTTGTAGGGATTTTTGTAGCCCATGTATTCTTTTCCAAAACTTTCGAGAATGATAATAACCACATTTTGTGGACTTGCACTTGCCGAAAAATGTGAACTTCTATCTCGTTTGACTAAATCTTCAACTATCTGATTATCAATAAAATAGTTAACTTTCTCTGTACCTTTAGCGTCAATTGTAGTCAAGAAAGTAAAGGTAGTGTTAAGCGTAAGATTACCTAAATGATTATCGTGTTGCTCAAATGCTTGGTTGATTCTGAGTGGCTTTTCTTGAAAGCCTCCTCTAAAAAATAAGATTGTAAAACCGATGCCTAAGATGAAAATTAAGGTCTTTACAACCCTCCCCATCGGTGAGGGAAGGGTGGGGCTATTGGGAGTAAACTTTACGAACAAAAAACTCACAAGTATCCAAAGAAAAACCAAATACCAATACGTCCCGAGTAAACTAAACGATTGAGCGAAAACATCGCCCATTATACCAAAAACTTCAAAAATGGTTCGTCGGCCAATGAATTTATAATACTCAAAATCTGCGATATTTGCCCAAAAGAAAACGATGTTCGGAACCCAGTAGATATAATTGAGAAAGCTTTGATACCTTTGTTTCTCGGTGAATCTAAATGGCAATAATGAAGCTATCGTAAAGAGAATATTACTTATAAAAATAGCCGATAAGTCGAACTTTACACCATACAAAAAAGCATAGCTAATTTGGTGAACATCAGCAAATTGAAATGACTTTATATTGAAAACAAGAAACAAAAATCTGAGTAAAAAATAAAAGATAAGCAACCACGTAATACGCTTCAGCCACAAGAATAAATGCATAAGAAAAGCCCCAATTTGGGCGAAATTATTGTTAAATTTGATGCAAAAATACTAAAAATAAGGTCTATCGGCACGTCTGACCAAACAATCTTTCAATGGAATAGAATCATGGATTTAATAACTTTCAAAAATACCCTCAAAGAAACCCAAGTTCCGAAAAACCTGCCAATTTTAGTACAAGCACTTTGGCATGACGCTAAAGGTGATTGGGAGGCGGCTCATACTATTGCCCAAACCAAAGAAGGAACATTGGCTTATGACCAAATTCACGCCTATTTGCATCGCAAAGAAGGCGATAAGTTTAATGCCAATTATTGGTATCGTAGAATTGGAGAATCAATGCCTAAAATCTCGCTCGAAGAAGAATGGGAAGTTTTGGTTGAGCGGAATCTGGTCTGAAGGCACGTCTGACCCAAAATCGAACGAAATAAAGTTACGTTCCACGAATAAAGTAGTAAATTGCAGAAAATTAAAAAAGGTAATCATTTGTAGATTATCAGGTGATGTTTAGCAGAAAAATATGAATTACTTATCGGCCGAGAATATCGGGAAAAATTTAGGTGAACGTTGGTTGTTTAAGAATCTTACATTTGGGATTTTACAAGGCGAAAAAGTAGCATTGATTGGTTCGAATGGTTCGGGGAAATCGTCGATGCTAAATATGATTATCGGGAAGTCGGATGTTGACGGTGGTGAAATTAGTATCAGAAAAGACATTCGAGTTGGCTATTTAGACCAAGAACCCGACTTTCAGGCAGGAAAGACGGTCATGGAAACGATTTTTGCTATTGAAAATTCTAATACAAAAGCCGTAAAAGAATACGAAGATGCCTTGCTTTCGGGCGATGATAACCGAATTGCCAAAGCCATTGAGCAGGTAGATAACTTAAAGGCGTGGGATTACGAAACCAAAGTAAAGCAGATTTTGGGTAAACTCGGCATTGAATATTTTGATAAACTCGTAGGCAACCTTTCGGGCGGACAAAAAAAACGTGTGGCTTTGGCTCGTGTTTTAATCGAAGAACCCGATTTCTTGATTCTTGATGAACCTACTAACCACCTTGACCTCGATACTATCGAGTGGCTCGAAGGTTATCTTTCTTCCTCTAATATTACCTTACTTTTAGTTACGCACGACCGCTACTTTTTGGATAAAGTTTGTAATCGTATCTTAGAACTCTCTAACAATAAGGTGTTTAAGTATTCTGGAAACTACGCTTATTATTTGGAGAAAAAGGAAGAACAAGAAGCCGTAGATGCTGCAACTCAGAAAAACTACCGAAACTTATTGCGAAAAGAGCTTGAATGGATGCGTAAGCAACCGAAGGCTCGTGGGACAAAATCGCAGAGTAGGATTGATGCATTTTATGAATTGAAAGAAAAGACTGTCAGAAAAGGCCCCGATGAAAAGCTTGAATTGAGCATGAAAATGGAGCGTATGGGCAGTAAAATCATGGAGATTCAGCACATCAGTAAGTCGTTTGATGATAAAAAACTGATTTCAGAATTTAGTTATACCTTTAAGCGTGGCGACCGCATCGGGATTGTGGGTAAAAACGGGATGGGTAAGAGTACAATGCTCGAAATCTTGACCGAACAACTCAAACCAGACATGGGGCGTGTTGTAAAAGGAGATACCATCAAGATTGGGTATTATTCGCAAGCAGGCCTTGATTTTGATGAAGGCCAACGAGTGATTGAAGTAGTGCGAGAAATTGCCGAGTACGTAAAAATGGCCGATGGCTCTGAGCTTTCTATCTCTAATTTCTTGACACTATTTTTGTTTCCGCCTGCCATGCAATATAGCTACGTGAGCAAGCTAAGTGGAGGAGAAAAACGCCGTTTGCAGTTGCTCAAAATATTGGTTCAGAACCCAAATTTCTTGATTCTTGATGAGCCAACCAACGATTTGGATATCGCCACTCTTAATGTTTTAGAAGATTTCTTGTTAAATTTTGGTGGTTGTTTGTTAGTTGTTTCGCACGACCGTTATTTCATGGATAAATTGGTTGAGCACCTTTTTGTATTCGAGGGTGATGGCTATATCAGAGATTATCCAGGAAACTACACTGATTACCGTTCTTGGAAAGAAGATAAAGAAGAGCAGGAACTGGCTGAAAAAGAAAAACAGGCTCATCTTAAATCTGCCAACTCAACGCCCGTTGTAGCGGTACAGTCAAACGAACCTAAGCGTAAGTTGACTTTTAAAGAACAGAAAGAATACGAAAATTTAGGAACAGAAATTGAAACTTTAGAAAATAAAAAGGCAACTTTAGTCGAAAAAATGAATGCAGGTGAAGGTTCGCACGAAGAACTGGCCGCTTGGGCAAAAGAATTTGAGGAAGTGTCAAATTTGATTGAAGAAAAAGAATTCCGTTGGTTAGAATTGGCGGAAATGGCTTAGTATTAAGTGATTAGTTACTGGTTTATTAGTTATTGGTTTTATGTAATACCTCATAATCAATCGTACAGTTACTGAATACTTAGTTAAAAACTCCTTCTTACCAATAACAAATTACTAATCTCTGACCAATGAATTATTTTAGATTAACAACTGTTTTTTTATTATTAACCACTTCGGTGAGTTTTGCTCAAAGCCAATCGGCTATTGAGATTTTAGGCTACAATCATGTAGGACTTTACGTAAAAGACCTCAAAGAAAGTGCAAAATTTTACCGTGAAATCATTGGTTTAAAACCAGTTGATGTACCTGATAATTTGGTGGCTATCAAACGTTGGTTTCAGATTGCACCGAATCAACAATTACACTTATTACTCGGAAGAAACGAACCAGTAACCAATAATGATAAAAACGGCGGACACTTTTCGCTGACAATTCCAAAGAATTCAGCCGATAAAATTGAGGCGTTTTTAAAAGAAAAAAATCTTCCTTACGTTCGTCAGAAACGCTTTGATGGAGCTTTTCAGATATACGTTACTGACCCTGATGGGTATGTAATTGAACTAAATGAGCCAAAAGTTGAATAAGGAAAAGTAAATAGGAGTACACTTCAGACAACAATAGATTGTATAAACAACAATCAACTTATAAGATATTTCGATGGAGCAAATTAGCGAATGGTTTAAATATTTGATGGATTCCGAAGAGTTAATTCGGACGGGAGGATTGATTACAATTACTCTAATTATCTTTATTGAAAACGGAATTATTTTTGGTTTCTTTTTACCTGGTGATTATTTGCTTTTTCTTTCGGGAGTATTCTGTGGTACGAAATTACTCAATGTGCCAGTCTCGTTGTTGATGTTTTGTGTGTTTGCTGCCGCCGTGTTGGGTTCGCTTTTAGGATATATCATTGGTCGGTATTTTGGCGATGGGATTCAAACCCGACCTGATTCGCTGTTTTTTAAGAAAAAATACATTGAAAATACCAGAAAGTATTTTGAAAAATACGGTAGTCAGACCTTAGTTATTGCTCGTTTTTTACCTGTTATTCGTACTTTTTCGCCAATTTTAGCAGGAATTGTAAAAATGAACTTTTATAAGTTTATGCTTTATAATGTGTTAGGTGGACTGATTTGGACGGTTATTTTGGTAGGAGGAGGCTTCTATTTTGGTGAAAAATTCCCTTGGATTGTTGACTACGTACAATACATCATTTTCTTCTTTCTCGGCATCACAACTTTCACGGTTATCAAAGGATATATCAATGCTAAGAAAGAGTTGGGTGATATGTAAAACACAGTTTTAAGGAAGGCTTCGGACTGGGCGTCCCCCTCAAAGCGAAGCCTTCCTTCCTTTTCCCTAATTATTATCTTTAAACCAACCTGCGTACATCACATAATTATTGGCTGTTCGCATAAATACTTCTCCGAGCTCGGGCGTGACTGCCTTTAAAAACTTCGCTGGATTTCCCGCATAAATGCTTCCTGCTGGCACAACCGTATTTTGGGTTACGATTGCTCCTGCGGCAATGATTGAGTTTTTACCGATTATCGCTCCGTCCATAATAATTGCCCCCATTCCAACCAAAACTTCATCTTCAATCGTACAGCCATGTACCACCGCATTATGAGCAATACTCACGTTGTTACCAATAATAGTTTTTGATTTTTGGTAGGTGCAATGTATCACGGCACCGTCTTGAATATTCACACGGTCTCCCATGATGATGGAGTTTACATCGCCACGCACAACTGCATTAAACCAAACCGTGCAGTCTTTTCCCATTGTTACATCACCAACAATAGTGGCATTTGGTGCAAACCAACAATTTTCGCCATTTTGTGGCATTTTTCCTAAAACTGGTAATATCAGAGCCATATTATTTTTTTGTTTTATCTAATAATTTCATTGCTGATACGAATAGATTTTCTTCTTTGCCACTACCTCTTGCAACAGTTGTCATATCGATACTTATTTGAACTAATTCGGCCATTGGTGTTCCTTTAATTGGCGTGCGAGTATAGCCTACTCTATGGTCAACATTACTGAAAGAATGAAAAATGTAACTTTCACCATCAACATATACCTTGGAATCTATTACTTTTCGATTGTCTATTCCAGTCATAAATTCGTCTTGAAATCGGGTTTTACTTGTAAATTCAGTAAAGAGTTCATTCAATGTTAACGCTAAATCTTTGCTAATTTGTTTCTTGTATTCGGTTATAGCTAATGATTCGGTTAATTTTTCTGGATAAAGTTTAAAGAAGGTATTCCAACTCTTTTGCTCAATGATTCTGCAAAGTAAGTAGTATTCGTTGTCTATAAACTCAACTGACACAACTTGTTTATTACTCCAAGTGGGTAAATAAATACACCTTGCTAATGGTGTATTGCTCATTTTTAATAATAGACTTTCATTAAGTGCTTGGTAGTATTTTTGCTGAAATTGGCTGGCAGAAAGTATATCAGGCAATGGGCTCAAATAGTTCTGTGCTTTGCTGATATAAGTAAGCCTTAAGATAAAAAAAATCAGTAATAAACATTTTCGTACCATTGAATCTGGATTTGGGAGACTAAAACCTCTGCAAATTAAATGTAATTTTTAAAAATCTTTATCGAGTAGTAGAAATATTGATGAATGATATGAGGGTGAGTGAAGACAAAGGTATTTTTCCTGTCAATAATCATTTGTCAATATTGTAATTATCACCTTTCTAATAAATATTTATAAGCAATTTTACTGTAGAAAATTTAGATAAAACTTTACAGAGAAAATGAAAAAGATACTTGTTCCCACTGATTTTAGTCCAATTGCAAATAAGGCACTTGATGTAGCCGTAAATATTGCTCGATACAATGGTTCAACGATTGTGCTACTCAATGTAAGTATTTATCCTATTCAAGATATTAATACGTATTACTCCCTTTATGGTGCTTCGGGTATTTCGATTGATGATGCTTGGAAGAGCGTTTTGACAGATGCTAAAAACGAAATGCAAGAGCTGATTAGCAACTACTACGATGTAAAAATTAAAGCATTGGTTGACGAAAGTAGCGAAAAATTCGTTGATTCTGTGTTGAATCATAAAGCTGATTTGATTGTCATGGGCTCGAATGGAGCAGATGGATTTAAAGAATTTTTTGGTGGCTCGAATAGTGAAGAAGTCGTCAGAATGGCTTCTTGTCCAGTGCTGGTTGTCAAAGGTGATGTCGATAGTTTTGAACCCAAAAAAGTTGTTTTTGCTGTAGATTTTACCCACGAGCAATTTCTTAAAAAAGCTATATATCATTTACCAATTAAAGATGCCGAACTACATTTTCTTTATGTTGATACTGCCTTAAAAGTAATTGATTATGCAGAAATTAAAGATAAAATGAAGAAAATGACCGACAAACTAAAACTAACAGATTGCAAGTTTATTATTCAAGAAGCAACAACCGTTGAAGCTGGAATTTTAGATTATGTAGAAGAAATTGATGCGGATTTAGTGGTTATGTACACGCACGGACGCACGGGTATCAAGCATTTCTTCAAAGGTAGTATCGCCGAAGATGTTGTTAATCACGCCAATGTGCCTGTCTTTACTTTTGTTGAAGATTGAGTGAAAAATAAAGGCTTCGGATTGGGCGTCACCCTCAAAACGAAGCCTTTATTTTTGTGTCATTTATCTACCACAAACTCTTGTCGGAGTTTTTTATCGCCTAATTCAAGTTCTACAAAGTAAGTACCTTTCACCAATTTATTAGTTGGTAGATATTTGGTTTGTGTACCCAAACTTTCAGAATAATGGTCAATTAAAGTTACAATTAATTGCTCTTGCGAATCTTTCAAAGATAATTTTACCTGACTCGGTTGATTGATTCTGAAAATGATTTCTTTGAGTTTAGCTGTTTCTGTATCCTTTGTCGAAAATTCCGAACTATCCGTCGGAGCAGTCGCTTTCTGGTTTGCCACAAATGCCGCTTGGATACAATCGGCAATATCCGCCTTAAATATGGCACTACTATTTACCTCAAAACCTGGTAAAAGTACAATGCTATTTCCTGCCGTAAACGAAATATCTTTGGTGGTAGGAACCAAACTTTGAGCTTCGATGCGTTTTTTAGCTTTAAAAGCACCATCGGCTAAGGTTTCTTTGGCAAGCCTGAGTGTGTCGCTTCCACAATTAATATTTACTCCTTTACAGTTACAATTATTATCAAATTTGTCGTAAGAAGTAAGCGGGTCATTATCATTGCAAGGTGTGCCATTCGGATTGCACAATATTGCATCGAAAGCTATTTTTCCAATACCAGAACAACCAGCTCCCCAGTTATCGATGGCCGAAATTAATATATAACGTGCTTTTACATCATTAAAATTGGGTCCTAAAAATCCTGCATAATCGGGTAATCCTTGTGCTTTTGGCCACGAATAAGTATTGCCCAGTGCCTGCCAAGTGGAGCCATCTGTCGAATAATCAACCGTTACAGTTTTAAAGCCCTTATCGGTTTCATTTTCTACATTATAATTCCAAACCCTCGAAGTCGAAAACTTATATCTGTCCGAAAAATCATACATAATCCAATGAGCACTACTTGCTCTTGCGGGATTAGGATTTGGGTTTAACGTATTCGAACACGAAACCCACGCAGCTTCCTTGAGTGTTGTGAGGTTATTGGTCGGGTCGCAAGAATCATATGCTTGGTAGCGAGCGGTTTCATCATCACAATCAGGGCCAGTACATGGCGTACCTACACAATTGCATTGTGCATCAATTTTATCGTTTTTAGTAAACGGATTATCGTCATTGCAAGGTGTATTTTGGGCAATACACGAAATCTCGCATTTATAATCATAAAGGTAAAAGTTCGGTACTCGCTTCCATTGTCTGATTTCATGAAAGGGCGTTTTCCAATAAAGATTAAAATGGTCTCGCCAGCTACTTTCTTTGTGTCTAAACTCAAAATAGTAATACTTACCTTTTTCCATATATCGAGGTCCAATATTCTGAAAAGTTGAATTTTTATGTTCGGTATCATCAACCCCGTAAAAAACAAGTGCTTGGCTTGCCTGTTTGTTAGCAATATTGGCATCTGAGCTTAGGAAAAAGAAGGTTTGTCCATCGCCTGTAAGGTTGAAGTCATAATTGCCCGTTACTGGAACTGTTAAAAATCCCTGTACAAGCGTGCCGTAATTATCTTTCACATTTGGAGTGAGTGGTCCATACGCACCTTTGAGTTTTTCTCGACGGTCAGGAGATAACGGAAATTTAGCCGCATTGATGAGGTCATTTTCAACGTAATTTCCAGTGATGTTATCGTAGTAATAAGCTTCAATCAAGCCTTTATCACCAACACAACTATTGGGTGCTGGGGCAGTACCGACGCAATTACAAAAACCGTCTTGCTGGTCGTTGGTAGTGCTTGTATTGCCATCATCGCAAGCCGTACCTCTTGGTGGACAATTCTGCCCGCAAGCATACTCATAGATGTAGTTAAAGTCAATAATTGACCAAACAACGCTTGTTTCTGAGGCTTTTCGCCATTGTAAACTCACGAAGTCTCCACCTGTGCCTTCAAAATTATAAAGTTCAAAATAATAATATTGTCCTCCTACAAGCTGAATGTTTTGCGAGGTTTGCCCTGGTTCTTTGGTATATTCTGTCAGACCAGTGTAAGTCAAAACTTCAGCTCTTTTGATTTTATTAGCTGGAGAGTCGTTGGTACTCAGAAAGAAGATAGATTTATCATCGCCTGTAATGTTGAAAATATATGTTTCCGTAACGGGCACTTTGATATACCCACGAATTAATGAGGCAAAATAGTCAGTATAATTGACGGGCGTTTTCAAGTATCCGAGTGTTTGAGAGCCATCTGGTCGACTTGGGAAGTTTTCTAAAACGAATAAATCACTACTATCAGGCGATGATGCGAAACCAGTCCAATAATTCCATTTTACTTGGCCTGCCGTTCCGACACAATTTTGAGCCAAAATTGGCTGATTGATGATTAATATTACCACCAAATTATATAGGTATGTTAAAAATCTTTTCACGGTTGAAAAATATTTTTTGTGAAAAATCGGCTAATTAGTTGATACGTTACCTCTTATCTTAGTTAGTAGAACAACCTTGCGGGTTATCTACATTGGAGATGGTCGTTCCATTGAAATTCATGAAGCCAACTGGATAATTATTAGGGCTATATGAATAAAAATTTCTTAAATTAGGCAACACATAGCACAAATCATAAGGGCTTACACCATACCAAAGAGCCAGCTCGGCATACATTTCATCGGTTGAAATAGAAGGAATAAAATTACCTCTAAACGAAATATTCTGTGTGTTGTTATTGCTAACATCCATTTTAGGGAATCTGCCGAAGATTCTTCCGCCGTTTACAGCTCCACCCATAATCATGGTGTTTCCGCCCCAGGCGTGGTCAGAACCAAGCCCATTGGAAGTAATCGTACGAGCAAAATCTGAAATAGTAAAAGTGGTTACGTTTTCGGCAATACCAAGTTCGGCGGTGGCATCATAAAATGATTTTAAAGCATCGCTGATAATTGGTAATCGTGCATTTAGACCATTGACTAAATTATCGTGCATGTCCCAGCCACCGTAGTTTACAAAGAAAATCTGACGTTTAGCCCCTAAATCGTTTCTTACGCTCATTACTTTCGCTACTGCTTGTAGGTCTTTTGCCAAACTGCTTGTTCCGAAGGTAGTAGTCATACTCGGAACTCTTTTGAGTGCGTTTTTGAAAACTTCAAATGATTCAATCGAACTTTTGGTTGTTGAGCTATATGTTTTTTGTAGAAGATTGGCATAAGTTCTCGAAACCAAACTATCAACGGCATTATTACGAAGTTCGGTCATTAAACCTGAATTGCTCCACCATGACGGTAATGCAGTTATGCCTACATTATTTGGGTCAATATTATTACTAATTGAATATTCGGTTACGTCTTTACCTCGCTGAAAATTATTTTTCCCTCCCAGCGAAATATTCATTGAAATATCCTGTAAACTATTCGACGCATGAAGCAAATCAGCCAAACGACCACCCACTCCGAGCGTATCACGGCTTTGCGGAACTGATGTTTGCCATTGCATGATTTGGTCAGAGTGCGAGTAAATACCCAAAGGCAGTTTCTTTAAACCACTCTGATACTCAGCTTTGGTCATGACAGGCTCAATTAAAGTACCTATATTTGCCATAAAAGCGAGTTTTCCGTTATTAAAAAGGTTCTGAACGCCAGTCATGGTGGGGTGAACACCAAATGAGCCGTAGTTACAAGGCTGACCTCTAAAACCGCTGCATCGGGGGTTATTCAGTGGGAGCAAGAAGGTGTTTGTCTGAATGGCAATATCAGACCTTACATTTTTATAATCATTGAAACCATTATCTCCTCCGACGGTTGTTCCCGAAGGAATCAGGATATTAAAAGAGTCAATGCCACCCGAAAATAAGACACAAACCAATGCTTTATAGTCTTCGTTTGAGGCCAAACGCAGCTTTGAGGCACTGCCGCTCATAGCACCGTTTACTGCTCCGAGACTCGTTAAGGTACTCAAAAGTGTAGTCGAACCCATCGCACCACAACCCACTTGTCTGATAAAATCTCTTCTGTTCATGGCTTATTTATTAATTAGGTAGTCAGGAGATGTCATGATTAAAAATATTGCGAGACGAACTCTGCGATATGCCTCGGTGGTATTGGGTACTCCATTGGCATCTTCGGAGTAAGGCATACCTTTGATAGCTTGACTGATTGTATTCAGCGATTCGGTTGAAAGCCTCCCATTGGCCAAAATAAGATTATATTTATCTAAAAGCTGAGGAAGTCTATCATTACGAGTGAGTACGTAATCGGCAACCGTATTAAATTTAGGGTCTTGATTAGGCTTGTAAGTTTCGCCCGTGAAAAGTCCATAGTAATCAGTAGGGTCATCGTTTACTAACCAATCATTAAGAGCATTGAAATACCCTGTAAGTGTTTGTGAACTAAGCAACTGAAATTCTGGACCGACTTTCCCTGCATCTTTCAGTGGGCCATTCGGAATATAATCTGGGCTATAAAAATTGAAAACTGAAGGAGAGGATAGGGGGCGTTGTGCGGTCTGGTCATAAACTCTGGCCATGGCATTTCTGAAAATGCCACCTGTTACGGTTAAATTTAACCCTTTTATTAGATTCATGTATCTTACAAACGGTTCACGGAGCTTTCCAAATGTACCAGTGTCGTCGCCGCAGCAATTACGAGCTTCGGGGTCAAGCAAAATGGCTCTAATGACGGCTTTTAAATCACCTCTTACGCCGCTTCCATTATTATTGAAAACCGTGGCGATTCTTTGAATAAATGCTGGGCTTGGATTAGAAGTAATTAGTCGTTGAATTAATCGACGAGAAACAAATGGGCCAACATTGGGGTGATTGAAAATAATATTCAGTGCATCTTGAATATCGGCTTCACCCTGCATAGCGGTGCGGCTGGCGGTAGGGTCAACGGTTGACCCTAAGAATGTTTTTGCTCCTCTTTCGTGGCCATCAACTATTCGTGGGTTGGTTTTCCAAGGGTTTTTCTTGGCATCGCTCGAATCAATTCCGTAGAATTTCATTCGCTTCGTATAACTCCATATATCTTTTGCATTGATTCCCAAGTAGGTGCCATCGCCCCACGAAAGTCCTGTAAAAACCTTTGCCAAATTAGCAATATCATCATTATTATAAGTAGGAATCAGTTGTCCATTAGCATCTTTCTTCTCCGAGCCGTCAAGGTTTAATTGGTACAAACCAATAGAAAATAACTGCATGATTTCACGGGCATAATTTTCGTCGGGATAGGTTTGTTTTCCTACATCGGTTGCATGGTTATTTAGGAAAGTCAGGTAAGAACCCATAGCGGGGTGGTAAGTGATTTTATCGAGAAGTGTTCGATAATTGCCAAAGGCATTGTCCATTAATACATCATAATAACTCGCTAATGCGTAAGGATTACCGTCGAAAGCAGAGATGCGTGAAGTAACCAAAATCTCACTCAGTGCAAATGCCACACGCCAACGAAGCTGGTCGGGGGCGGTCATACAGCCCTGAAACCAAGCAGCATCAAAATGCCAATTACTCACGCCAACATTGGCGAGTGTGTAGGTATTTACGTTGTTTTTGATGTTCAAGGAATCGACCATTGATTGATGAAGGTTCTGAACGTAGGTCTCTATGCGGAAGCTATTCGACATGGCAAGTTGGTCATCGAGCCATTTTTCAATGCCTTGATTTGCTACTTTCTGGATTTCGGTGTAAGTATTTCCAAAAGTTGCTTGTGAGAGAAACCTTGCGGCTGCACTATAATTTGGTAGAAAACCTGTACTTGTAAGGGTTCGTTGACCATTAATTGCGGTCGAGCTTGAAAAAACATTTACTTTTTGGAGGTTTCCCTTACCGATGGTAGTTGTTTGTTGGGCTAAAGCTACAGGAATTCCAAGACAAATGAAGAGGATAACAAAAATTGGGCTTCTTGTTTTCATTTATTTATTATTTTAGGGGTACACGGTTGGAACTAAAAGACTTTATAAAATAGGTTGTGTAGCAAAAGAATAATTCAGATACATAAAAAAAACCTCCCAAGAATAAAAATTTGAGAGGTTTTGTCGCAGTTTATCAGTGATTCCAATAGGATTCGAACCTATGACCCACAGATTAGAAATCTGTTGCTCTATCCAGCTGAGCTATGGAACCGTAATCATGGTGCAAAGATAGGGTTTTTGATTTTAAAAGTCAAATATCATCTTGAAAAAACATTTACAAAAATTTAAAATTGATGATTCTAAGCTAAAATGTTTTGAAACTTTAATATTTAGGTTGAACTTTGAACATAAAATTTGCAAAACACTTATCAGCATTCGATGTTATTCAATTCGCTACAATTTATTTTTTTCTTTATAGTTGTTACGTTAGCTTACTTTAGTCTGCCTCATCGTGGACGAATATGGCTTTTACTTTTGGCGAGTTGTTATTTCTATGCCGTTTTTCAACCTATATATATCTTAATTCTGTTCGTAACAATCGTAGTGGATTATTTTGCTGGAATTTGGATTGAAAATGCTCATGGACGAAAACGAAAATGGCTTTTGGTACTGAGCCTGATTTCAAATATTGGTTTTTTGGCGTACTTCAAATACTACAATTTTTTTGTTGAAAACATCAATACTATTTTCTTTCATTTTGGCTCAACAACGCAACTTGCATTATTAAAGATATTATTGCCGATTGGGCTATCGTTTCATACGTTTCAGGCCATGAGCTACACAATAGAAGTGTATCGAGGGAACGAAAAGGCTGAAAAAGATTTTGCTATTTATGCACTTTATGTGATGTTTTACCCACAACTCGTAGCAGGGCCAATCGAACGCCCACAAAATGTTCTTTGGCAATTTCATAAGAATTTTTCTTACGATTTTGGGAATCTAAAGGCGGGATTGATGAGAATGGCTTGGGGAATGTTCAAAAAAGTAGTCATTGCCGACCGATTAGCTATGGTAGTTGATTACTCGTATGATAACCCGTACGACCATAATGGTCTTACGCTTTTAGTAGCTACTATTTTCTTTACTTTTCAAATTTATTGTGATTTTTCTGGTTATTCAGACATTGCCATCGGAGCAGCACGGGTGATGGGTTTTAAACTTATGGAAAATTTCGAGGCTCCGTATTTTTCAAAGTCAATCAGCGAATTTTGGCGTCGTTGGCATATTTCTTTATCAGGTTGGTTTAGAGATTATCTGTATATTCCGCTTGGAGGAAATCGGGTAGGAGAGTTTCGGAAGTATTTCAATCTTTTCTTTGTCTTTATGATGAGTGGCTTATGGCATGGTGCAGCTTGGACCTATATTGTGTGGGGAGCTTTGCACGGTGTTTATTTAGTAATGGCTGAACTGCGTAAAAGATACATATCATTTAAAGCTGAAAAATATTTCTCAGAAAAGATAATCAATACCTTTAATTTGTCTTTTACCTTTTTGTTGGTAATGATAACTTGGGTGTTTTTCAGAGCGAAAGGAATGAGTAATGCGAAGGTAATTTTATCAAAAATACTACATTTAGAAAAATACAGCAGTGTTGTTGCATCGCCTTTTAGTATCAACGAGATGCTTTTTTGTTGGGTTTTGATTGCCTTATTGCTTTTGAAAGATAGATTTCAGATGCAAATTCGTACAGAAAACTCAACTCAATTTTACCTAAAATTTACTGTTTTGGTAGTGTTGTGTTATTTTTTCGGGGTATTTACCTCAAATCAGTTTATTTATTTTCAGTTTTAATTTCTCGACTGATTCTAATTCGATTTCTACAATGATTAAAATATTTCGTTTGAGTGCATTAGTGGTCTTTTCAATACTTTGGTACTTAGGATTTTCGGGTTCTTTGGCAAAGTGGTTGCATGAAAAAGGTGTCACCCAAGATGATTATCGCTACGGAGATTTATACCGAATGTCGAACTTAGCAAAGTTTAAAGCTCCGCTGGAGCAATGCCCTGTTCCACAAGATTCTCCAATCGGTAATACGTCGTTGATAATCATGGGTGATAGTTTCACCGAAAAAGAACGCCTCGAAAAGAATCATTTCAAAGGCTTAAACAGCTATAATAGGTATTTCATAACGGATACGATTAATGTAACATTGGATACTTCAAAGCGGAACGTACTCATTATCGAAACTGTCGAACGCCATTTTAGAGAAAGATTCGCAAAGCCTTTTACGAACCTCCAAGTATCTGAAAAAGAGATAGTTAAGCGGGGAAAAAAAGAGAGAACTTTAGGAGAGGAAATAGTTAATTATGCAGTACCATATAATGCCGAACG
>JALQYE010000087.1 GCA_023254245.1 Emticicia sp. | reverse complement strand
CGCTTGATTTGCAAGAAATTAGTTTTCAACAAGGTTTTCTTTCACTCGAAAAAAACTATCTTTTTGGAATAAAAGCTACGGGTATTGAGGTCAATCAATACGGTGGAATTTTGACTTGGAATATCTTCCGAAATCCGTTTTTGATAATTGTTTTTGTTATCTACTTCATGGCATCTTTGGCCGAAGCCAACCGAGCTCCGTTCGATTTACCCGAAGCAGAATCAGAGCTGATTGGTGGTTTTCATACCGAATATTCTGGTTTTCGTTGGGCAATTGTGATGCTTTCCGAATACGGAATGATGCTTTTGGTATCTATTTTAGGTACAATTTTATTTTTAGGTAGTTGGAATACCCCTTTCCCGAATATTGGTTCATTTACGCTTGGAAGTTGGACAAGTGGGCAAATCGGACATTGGTCAAGCGACCTTTGGGGGGCATTTTGGCTAATTTCAAAAGCGTATTTTTTGATTTTGATTCAAATGTGGATACGTTGGACACTCCCTCGCTTGCGGGTTGACCAACTCATGTATCTTTCTTGGAAAGTGCTTACGCCTTTTTGTTTAGTGCTTCTATTAATCTCTGGAGTTTGGCGTTTGTTGATGATTTAACCCAACTCAAACCAGCCTCTAAATTGGTGGGCTTTTTCTTTACTTACTACAATTTCATCTTTGGTTGCGACAACCAATTTTAACTCTATTTTGCCCGTAAAATGGGTTCGATAGCTTTCGATGGCCAGTTTATTGACTATAAACTGACGATTAGCCCTGAAAAAACCTTCGGGATTTAGTAATTCTTCGATTTCATCCAAAGAGTTATAATCTGTTATCAATCGTTGATTATCAGTTGTTTGAATCCAGATGACTTCATCTCTATAAAAGCAGGCAATTCGCTCGGTTGTTACAGCTACGATGTTTCGTTGGTGATGTGCCGTAAAACGAGTTTTGAATTTTGGGTTTGTAGAGCGATTTTCCAAATCGCTCAATAGATGTGAAAGTTGCTCTTTAAAATCATTCTGATTAGAAGTATGACTCAGCTTTTTAAACTTCTCAAAAGCACTGTGAAGTTCGTCTTTGTCAATGGGTTTCAACAGATAATCAATGCTATTGAGCTTGAAAGCTCGAATGGCGTATTCATCATAAGCAGTTGTGAAAATGATTGGGCATTGTGGCTGAATTTCTTGAAAAATATCGAAACTAACGCCATCAGAAAGCTGAATATCTGATAAAATGAGGTCAGGTTCGGCATTGGTTTTAAACCAATCTAAAGATTCTTTTACGCTACCGATTGTGGCTAATAAAATTGCGGTTGGTTCGAGTTGTTTAACCAAATTTTCGAGGTTCTTGGCTACGAGTGGTTCGTCTTCTATTAAAAGGATTTTCATATTAAATTAGCGGAATTTTTACTCTGAAAACCTCGTTTTGTTCAATCAAAACGTCTTTATCACTGAGAAAACTATAGAGTGTTTTAAGGTTATTTAGTCCTTGACCGTTGGAAGTTTCAACTTGTTTTTTTAGCTGAATTATATTTTCTACAACTAAATATTGTTCTTGATTAAAAATAGTGATTGTCAGCGGATTAGCCTGATTGATAATATTATGTTTGAGTGCATTTTCGATTAAGATTTGGAGTGTTACAGGGGCAATTTGTAAGTCTAAGACCCCTTCAGAAATATTAAAATTGATTTGAAGTGATTCTCCAAAACGGGTATGAAGTAAAGCTACGTAATTTTTGATAAAATTAGCTTCTGTTTCGAGGCTGACTAAGCCTTTTTCTTTATTCTGTAAAACATATCTGAAAACTTTAGATAATTGTCGCAGAAACTCACTGGCAAGCGTTGGATTTTCGTGAATCAACGAATCGAGCGAAGTGAGACTATTAAACAAAAAATGTGGATTAAGTTGATTTTTCAAGTTATCAAATTGTACCTGTGATTTCTCTTTTTCGAGATTGCTGGCTCTGAGTGCATTTTCACGCCATTTATTTAAAGAGTATTTGGCAAAATGAATAACATTGAGTAGGGTCACAACTAAAACCTCAGTGGCTACACCTGCAAGCTGTGCAAGATTAGTTGCTTCTTTTTCGACGATTGAGTGTAAGGGCAACATTGTTCGCCCAATTAAAAATACAACTCTTGAAACAATAGTAATGAATGCAAGATTGAGAAGAATTTGCGGTATTAATCGCTTTACAATTCCTCTGTCATAGGGCATGAATCTATCGAAAATAAGGCAGGTTTTGCTAAAAAAAAGGTAGGTTGTTGATAAAACTATGACAGAAACAAAGAATAAGATAGTATTGCTTTTGAGGTCAAAATCAAAAATATACCATCTAAAAAAGGCTGCTATCATTGCCATTGTGACAATGACGTACATGACTATTTTTCTCTCAGCTATCATTAGTTAATAATTTGCCCGTCTGACATCTCAATGATTCTATCACTTCCTTTCGCAAAGTCGGGGTCGTGCGTTACGGCAATGATTGTTTGGTTATTTTCGTGAGCAATTTGCTTAAAAATCTCGAAAACTACCTCCGAATTTTTCTTATCGAGATTTCCCGTTGGTTCATCTCCCATAATAATTGTAGGGTCATTTATTAAAGCCCTTGCAATTGCCACACGCTGTTGCTGTCCACCCGAAAGTTTGGCTGACTGCTTAAGAGCGTGGTCTTGCATATCGACCAATTTTAGTTTTTGATAGGCACGTTCTTCAATTTCTTTGTTAGAATATTTTCCGAGTTTTAGAGCAGGAAGCATCACGTTTTGCAGAACCGTAAACTCTGGTAAAAGAAAGTGAAACTGAAAAACAAAACCCAAATGCTCATTTCGGAAAGCTGCCAGTTGGTCTTGCGTACGTCCAGTCAGGCGTTCACCTTGCATCACGAGCGAGCCTTCGTAGTCAGTATCCATCGTTGATAGAATATACAAAAGTGTTGACTTTCCGCAACCCGATTTCCCTACCAGAGCAAGAAACTCACCACGATTAGCTTCAAACGAAATATTCTTTAAAACCTGAAATTTATCGGGTTCGTAGAAATATTTGTTGATGTTGGAGGCGGAAAGGACGGCCCCCCCCGCCCCCGATGGGGGAGCTATTGATTCTGTGATATTTTTTGGTTTATTAATTTGCATAATGTTCTTCGTAAAGATATTCATTCAACTTTAATGAGTTCCCCCATTGGGGGCGGAGGGCGACCGTCGCACGGGGCTTACCCCCTCAATATCGCCACTGGGTCGATTTTTGATGCTTTTCGGGCAGGCATATAGCCTGCTAAAATGGTTGTTGTGATGCCGAAAATCATTCCGAGTCCGTAGTATTTTGGTTCGAATAATATTGGGAATGTTTTTATATCGAGGAAATCTCCTGCATCAAAAGGCATTGACGAAAGTAGGTAACTCAAAACAAATCCAATGATAATACCCAGTAATGCACCCAAAATGCCAATAATTATGGATTGGATTAAGAAAATCGAAACAATATCATTTCCTGCAAAACCTGTGGCTTTCAAGATGGCAATGTCTTTCATTTTATTGATGACATTCATGTTCATAATGTTATAAATACCAAAACCAGCTACTACCAAAAGTGTAATCGAAACCATGATTACCATGCCGTTACGGATTTTATCCCCCGCCAAAAACGCTGAGTTGGCTTCGGCCCAATCCTGGGTTTTATAGCCGTACTGATTATGCAGCACTTTTGCATACGTAAGAGCTGCTTGCGAATCTTTCATTTTTATGTGAATATCCGTCACGAAACTTTTGTCTTTTTGTAGAATTTCCTGCACCATCGACATATTGGCGTAGCATTTTACCCCATCAACGGTCTGAATACCAAAACCAAATGTACCTACGATTTTGACCAACTTTAAATTTCCTGTGGGTGTGGTTACGGTTATTTTATCGCCAACTTTCACATTTAGATTTCGAGCTAAAACTTTTCCCATCAGAATACCGTTGGGCGTAGAAAGTAACGATTCTATATTGCCCGATTTGATGCGTTTTTTTAGGTCGTAAAGTTTATCTTCTTTCATAACATCGACACCTGCAATTTGCCCCGAAAATGGCACTGGCCCTTTATTGAAAAATACCTGTGAGCTTATCTGCGGAGAAACTCCCAAAACAGAAGGCTCTTTTTCGATATTAGCAGCAATTTGTAGTCCGTTTTTGATGTTAATCAATTCATTTTTAGGTAATTGATGATACGTAACATTAAAACCCGATGGGTTTGCTTCTTCAATAATACTTGGGTGATTGCTCGTAATTTCTTTATAGATTCTGATGTGCGGCGACGAATCAAGAGCCGAATCTTCCAGAAATTTGTTGACACCCTTAATGACCGAAATCATAACGATAAACATCGCAATTCCGAACGTAACACCCAGCATCGCAATCAATGTCTGACGTTTTTTGCTCAGTAAGTGCGTTTGAGCTATTTGGAGTGATATTTTGAGATTCATGATTGATTTTTTGTTTTGTTGGCGTATTTGGTCAGAACATTTGTAGAGACAGGGCATGCACTGTCTCTACAGGTTGTACATAGACAATAGGATAAAATCAATTCCCAAGCACCAAAACCGATTTTTCGGTTAGGCCCGCTTTTACCTCAACCATATCGAGGTTTTCTACGCCTTTTGTGATTTTGATTTTCTTTTTATCGCCGTTTTCTTCAATCCAAACTGAATCGTTGCCAACCAAATAGTTTTTCGGAATCGTCAGCACTCTTGGGTTTTCCGAAACCACAATGTTTGCCTCAATCGTCATGCCGTAGTAGGCGTTGGGTTTTTCTTCCACAAATTCGGCATCGACTCTAAATGTTTGGTCGGATTTATTGAGTTTTGGGTAAAGTTTGGTCACTTTCGCCTTGAAAATTTTATCTTTATAGACATCAATTTTCACCAAAACCGTTTGTCCGATTTGTACTTTCACAAAATCAGATTCATCGATGGCCAGTTGAGCGTAAACCTCGTTGGCATCGCCTACCAGTGCAACCGCTTCACCACGACGCACGAGTTCGCCTTGTTTTTTATAAATTTCGTAGAGTTTTCCTGCTTCAAAGCTCTTAATTCGATAATTATCTTCTTCACGAGCGTTGACTTTGAAATTCGATTTTGAATTTTGTAAATCTACATAAAGTTGATTTTTGGTTCGTAACCAAGCCTTTCTGCGAGCCGAAACATCATTTTTTGAAGTTTGGTACGCTAATTCTGCACGTTCATATTCAATACGAGTAGTGGCATTACGGTCGTAAAGTTCTTTGTAGCGTTTGAAATTTACTGAATCGTTGGCCAATTTGGTGCGAGCATTTCTGAACTGAACTTCGAGCTCATCAAGAATAGGGGAGTTGTCGCTAAAATTAGCTTCTGACTGACGTAAAATATTGCTCGAAGCTTCTAAACGAGCTTCTTGTGATGCACTTTCAAGCTGAAAAAGCAACTGATTTTTACCCACAGCATCGCCCTCGAAAGCCGTTTGTTTTATCAAGAAACCATCTGCATTTGCAGTGAGTTTATATTCGTTTTTTGGGTAAATATTCCCCGAAGCATAAACCGCTTCAGTAAGTGATTTGTATTGGGGTGAAGTATTGGTGTTTTCTGATTTTTTACAAGAAACCAATGTGCCAACCAAGGCTAAAATAATTAGGCCACTATTTTTCATGTGATGTATCTGCTTTCTGACGTACGAAAAATGTCATTCTTAAATATTACCCAAAGGTGAACCTAATTTATAAAAGCATCAAGAAATTTTGAACGAAGCGGAAGAAAAAAACACCGAGACAGGAGGAAATTTTGCCGTTAAGTAAATAAGTATTCAATTTTGTGTTGAGAGTTTCGTTCTAATAACATATCTTATTGTACATTAGCCATTCAAAACTAAAATCCAAAAAATTTATGAAAATTTCGTCTAATCTTAGAAAATTACTTGTACTGTTTGTTTTAGCATCTTTGTCAATGACAGTGATGAATTGCTCAAAATCAGGAGATGATACTCCGTCAGCTCAGATTTTAGGTACTTGGAAAATTACCAATGTCTTTGTGAAAGAAGGCACAAAAGCAGAAGAAGACCAATTTCCGTTGTTAGTGCTTTTTATACCATGTGTAAAAGACATTACATTTACTTTTAAAAGTAATGGAGACATGACAGGCTCAATACCCGAGGCTTGTAAGCAAGAGGCCGAAGATGTTTTAGGGACGAGCGGAACGGCAAAGTATGAAGTGAATGCAGGGAAATTAACTATTACTGATACCGATGGAAGTAAAACCGTGACTGATGTTTCGTTTAGCGGAAATCAAATGTCGTGGATTTCATCAGAGACTAATGCGGGCGTAACAACAACAACTCGTATCGTACTGACAAAGCAATAATAGCCAATATAACTTTAAATAGCTCATTGCTTCGGTGATGGGCTATTTTTTTGGAACAATCTTTCCAATCATTTCCCAAACCAAATCAGCTTCAAAACCTTTGCCGATGGCGTAGCGAGCCAATTTTTGTTTCAGTACCAAAGGCTGTTTTTCAGTGCGGAGCTCGTGCTTTTTCTTTTCGAGAATCTCCTCTAAGGTTTTCAGATAATCATCGTCGTCGATTTCGGCCATGCCTACTTTTATACAGTATTCTGAGAGTTTTCGAGCTTTGAGTTCGTATTTTATCTTTAGCCTTCCCCATTGTTTTACCCTAAATTTACTTCCCGCAAAGATTTTTGCAAAACGTTCTTCATTCAAGAAATTATCTTCAATCAGATACGCAATTATTTCTTCGGCTTCATCGCCCCAAACGTCCCATTTTTGTAAACGCTCACGGACTTCATCATGCGTACGCTCTTGGTAGGCACAGAAGTTAGCAGCTTTTACGAGTATGTCTCGGCGAGTTATCAATTTTGTTATTAGAGAATATGTCTATAATTTTCATTGCCGTCTGCTTTAGCTGACGGATGTTAAAGTGAAAACTCAATATCGACTTTAGTCAAAAGTAAGGTTTGGGCTAAAGCCAATTTTGATTTGAGTTAATATTATCCGTCAGCTAAAGCAGACGGCAATGAATGTAACACCAATCACAGCGTCTGCATCGAACTTAGTTTTTTGTAGAAACCATCTTCTATTTTTAAAAGTTCGTCGTGGGTGCCACGCTCAATGATTTGCCCTTGATGAATAACCAAAATCTGGTCGGCACTCTGAATCGTGCTTAGGCGGTGGGCAATCACGAGTGTAGTACGGTTTTTCATTAAATTTGTCAGAGCTTCTTGTACCAATTTTTCTGATTCGGTATCAAGAGCTGAGGTAGCTTCGTCGAGAATCAAAATCGGCGGATTTTGTAAAATGGCTCGTGCAATTGATAGCCGTTGGCGTTGTCCACCCGAAAGTTTTGTGCCTCTGTCTCCAATCACAGTATCATAACCGTTGGCTTGCTGTACAATGAAATCGTGGGCATTGGCAATTTTAGCGGCGGCCATTACTTCATCTAAACTTACATTTTCGCCAAAAGCAATATTGTTAAAAATTGAGTCATTGAATAAAACTGCTTCCTGAGTAACGATTCCCATGAGCTTGCGAAGTGAGTGTTGCGAAACATCTTTCATATCTACGCCATCAATCATTATTTGCCCAACAGTAGGGTCATAGAATCTCGGAATCAAGTCGGCAATCGTAGATTTTCCGCCACCCGAAGAGCCAACCAAAGCGATAGTTTTACCTTTTTGAAGCGTAAAATTGATATTTTTCAAAACCTCAACATCACCTTCATAAGCAAATCCTACGTTCTTGGCTTCAATACTATTACCAAATTCTTTTATTTGAATTGCATTTGTTTTGTCTTTAATAAGTGCTTGGTTATCAATTAATTCCAAGATTCTTTCGCCTGAAGCCAAACCTCTTTGGGCCGAACTAAATGCATTTGAAATATCTTTGGCTGGACGCATCACCTGCGAAAAAATAACAATATAACTGATAAATTCCGAGGCAGTTAAAGCAGATTTACCATCGAGAATCAATGAACCTCCGTAAAGCAAAATACCAATTACAACAAAAACGCCCATGATTTCGGAAAAGGGTGAAGACATTTCTCGACGAGCCGCCAAGCCAAAAATAGCATCACGATATCCTTGGTTTTCGTTTCTGAATTTATTGATAATAAATTTTTCGGCCACAAAACCTTTGACTACACGCATTCCGCCAAAGGCTTCGTCCATGAGGCTAATGAGGTTGCTCAAACGCTGTTGCCCTTCGCCCGCATCACGACGCATACGTTTTACGAGGGTAGAAATAAAAATTCCCGAAATCGGAATGACTAATAGGGCAAAAAGGGTCAGATTCCAAGAAATATAAAACAACGAAGCAATGTAAAATATAAATAGAAAAAGCTCTTTTGTGGCAGCAGAAAAAGTATTTGCAATGGAATTTTCTACTTCCTGAACATCGGTTACGATGCGAGAAATGAGATTTCCCTTACGTTCGTTGCTGAAAAAACCGAGATGAAGATTGATGGAATTATCGAAAACTGCTTGACGAAGATTTGCAACCATGTTGGCCTTGAAACCTTCTAAAAGTCGGATACTGGTATATTTAAAAATGTTGGCCAATAAAACCGAAATACCAATAACTCCACATACAAACTGCAATGCTCCGAATTTGCCATATTCAATAAGAACCTGTGCAAAATGATAATTGAATTGGTCTTTTAGTGCAAAAACTGATGTTGGTTTCTCCAGCACCTGCAATATCTCTTGGTCGAATAAAACATTCAATAAAGGAATCAACAAGGTAAAGTTTAGCACACCAAAAAGGCTTGCCAAAATGGAAGTAATGACGAACGGAACGATAAATCCACCAAGTGGCTTGGCATAAGAAAGTAATCGAAAGTAGTTTTTCAATTGTGTATTAAGGGAATGTTAATGTTGCAAAGTTCGGAAAGATGTTAGAAATAGAACTATTAAAACCCATATTTTTTGAAGAATCAGAAAAAACATTAAACACATACATCCTACAAGCCGTTGATTCCGTATGTAATTGTGAATTATCTAAACGTTTCTTTTATTTATGAAAAATTTATTGACTCTTGCAGTCTTATTTGTGGGTTTGACTCTTGCTTCGTGCAAGAAAGACGAAGTTGCATCTTCTGATGTAGCTTTTATGGCGATGCTTTCGGGTTCGGAAGAAGTTCCTGCGGTAACTACTTCTGCTTCTGGGATGTTTGATGGTGTGTATAATAAAGATACTAAAATCTTAACCTACACAATTACTTATTCGGGTATTACTCCAACCGCTTGGCATATTCACAAAGCTGCTAAAGGTGCAACGGGTGGCGTTATTTTCAATTTAGGAACTACATTTACGTCTCCTTTCAAATCAGCAACGGTCGCTCTGACTGCTGAACAAGAAGCCGATTTAATGGCAGGAAATTATTATGTAAATATGCACTCAGCGAAATCTGCTTCTGGCGAAATTCGTGGACAATTATTGAAACAGTGATTTGTTTTGTTAGTGATAAAAAAGCTGCAAGATTTCTTCAGAAATCTTGCAGCTTTTGTTTTTTAGACCGTTGTAGTTTTCCAACGCCCTCTTTTGAATACAAAAATTGCCACAACAGCTAATATGGATTCGCTGATAGCAATCGACCAAAACACGCCATTCGGACCCCAATTGAGGCTTTTTGCCAAGAAATAAGCTAATGGAATTTCGATTAACCAGAAACACACAAAATTCATAATCGTTGGCGAAAGCGTATCGCCTGCACCGTTCAACGATTGCCCAATGACCATTCCATACCCAAAGAAAATATACCCTAAACAAATAATTTGTAGGCATAGCACGCCGATTTCGATAACTTTTGGTTCATCGGTAAAAATTCCAACGAAGTTTTCAGCAAAGAATGCAAACACAATTCCGACTAAAAGTAAGAAAATCATGTTGTAAAAAGCCGTTCGCCAAACCGATTTTTCGGCACGTTCGGGCTTTTCGGCACCAAGGTTTTGACCAACTAAAGTAGCTGCCGCATTCGACATCCCCCACGACGGTAAAATCGTGAAAATAATAATACGAATCGCAATCGTGTAGCCAGCTACTACTTCGCTTCCGAAAGTAGAAAGAATACGAGTTAAGAAAATCCAACTGGCCGATTGTATCAAGAATTGGCCTGTTCCACCCGCAGCTACGCTCAATAAGTTTTTAATAACTTCTTTATCAGGAATAAACTGATTTTTCAGAATTTGAATATTTCTATTTCCGCCAAATAAGGCATAAAGTTGATACAATACGCCAATCGTGCGGCCTACGCTTGTGGCAATGGCTGCCCCTTCAACTCCAAAACCCATGACGGGAATCAAGATAAAGTCCATACCGATATTGATAAAATTGGCTAAAAGAATCGAACGCATAGCCGTAGAGGCATCGCCCGCACCACGCAACGCACCACTGAGCGTATAAAGCAATACAATCGACGGGCTACTCGCAAAAATGATGCGTGTAAAACTTACCCCTTTTTCAATCAGGTGTTCGCTTCCGCCCATTAGTCGGAGAATATCTTCGGCAAATACAAATCCTGTTATGCCTACTGTTAGGCCTAAAATCAATGAAATCAAGATAACTTGAGTTACAGCCAACCCAGCTTCGGTTTTGTTTCCTTCGCCTACGCGTCGAGCCACAATTGCTGTGGCGGCAGCACTCAAGCCAATGGCTACCGAATAAATTAATGTAAGTACTGATTCGGTCAGCCCGACGGTTGCTACGCCCTCTGTGCCTACATAACGTGCCACAAAAAAAGCATCAACTACCGCAAAAAGCGATTCGCCAATCATCTCGAAAATCATCGGTACGGATAGTAGGAATATCGCACGGTTAATACTTATATCGGTATAATTCTGCTCTTCGCCACGAAGAGCTTGCATAAATAATTGTATAATTTTTCGCATGTAAAAAAGTATATCGTCCGAAAACAAAAGCCATCGGAATGCTAAATAAATAGTGTATAAATCAAATTTGAGCTCATGAAAATAAGCTCTTGTAGGAAATAAGAATGTAAGAAGGATTGTCTGCTTTTAGCAAACAAAATCGAGCAGAATCATCGGTTTTTATAATTTTGTGTTACAAAGGTAGAGGAATGTTTTGTCTTTGCAAAAATATTTTTTGAAGCAGATTTTTGCGAAAATTATTAAGCCCTAATTACTCCACGACTCAATAACTCCCAAAAGCATTTGGCAGTTGCCTCAATATCAATGCTTGCATCGTGAGCATCGTTTAGGCGTTGGTGAAAAAGTCGTAGGTAGAGTTCATCTAATCTTGGCCATTTATAACCATTGTTGCCCTTAATTTTGCAAAAATTTACTACGTCTTTGCTTTTCATCGTACAAAAACTTCGTTTAGTTAGTAGTGGTTTGGTATCAAAATCCTTTCTAACAAATTCTGCTCCAACGATATTTCTATCAAAATCAAAATTATGGGCAATTAGAATAGCTGATTCGGTGATGGCATCGGCAAAAATATCTAAGACCTGTGTTAAATCTTTTCCTTCGGTTTGGGCTTTTTCGTTTGATATTCTGTGAATGAGCGTAGCATCTCTTGGAATTAGAAAACCTTCGGGCTTGATGATATAATTGTGTTTTGAAGCAAGCGAGCCATCTTCGTAGTATTCAATAAAAGCCAATTGCACCAAACGAGGCCAATTATTGACTTGCGTGATTGGTGCATTGTAGAATTGTGGCAATCCAGTAGTTTCAGTATCGAAAAATAGGATTTTTCTCATTTTATCTTTTTTACCACGGAGGCACGGAGAAGCGGTTCGCCGCCCCATGCCTCCGTGGTGACTAATTCTTTAAAATCTAATCTTTCTTACTATTAAACCAATAATAAACAGGAATTCCGATGGCTACAATTCCAAGGCCTGGGTATGTAAACTGAGGTTTTTCTTTTACTAAAATCAATACGATAATTGATGCTATAATTACATAAAGCATCGGCAAAATTGGGTAACCTGGTGCTTTAATCGGACGCTCAGCATCAGGCATTTTTTTACGCAGAACAAAAATTCCGTAAATGGTAAAGGCATAAAACAGAATCACAACACCCATCAGATAATCGAGTAAATCGCCGTATTTTCCTGTTAAACAAAGGAACGATGCCCACGCACATTGCCACCAAAGAGCATTTTGTGGAACACCCGCTTCGCTGAGTTTACCAAAATTCTTGAAAAACAAACCATCTTTGGCCATTGTGTAATAAACCCTCGAACCCGACAAAATCAGTCCATTATTACAGCCAAATGTCGAAATCATAATCAAAATCGCTACGACTACCGAGAATCCTTGTCCGCCAATTACTTGTGCTGCTGCTGCCGCTACTCTATCTTCTGAGGCAAATTGAATACCTCGGCTCATTACGTCAGCACCATTTGGGTCGCCTTTTAGAGGCAAAATGCACAGATAAGCAAAGTTCATCAACAAGTATAAAGCCGTAACCAAGATTGTACCGATTGCCAAACCTCTTGGAATTGTCTTTTCTGCATTTACAACTTCATCACCAGCAAAAGTAAGCCCATTCCAAGCATCGCTCGAAAACAACGTGCCAACTTGCGTTACGCCAATAGCCAAAATAATTCCGAAGCCCGTAATACCCGTTACAATCCATTCACCATCAACTTTGGCAGTGCTTGAAGCATCAAAAATATTTGAGAAGTTTTGAGCAATCACATCGCCATTTGCTCCGAGCATAAAACCCAAAATAATGAGCATCGCAATAGCTCCAAGTTTGGTTGTACTGAATATATTTTGAATGATTTTGCCTTCTTTTACTCCACGAGTATTGGCATAAGTAAGCACCACGATACTCAAAATAGCCAGTAAACGCTGAGAAGTAAGCTTAAATGAAGTATCGCCAAGTGCAAAAATCTCGTGTTTATCGCTAATAACTTCAGGGAATAAAACACCAGAATACTTAGCAAAAGCTACCGCAACAGCCGCAATAGTTCCTGTTTGAATCACTGCAAAAAACGACCAACCATAAAGAAAACCCGTAAGTTTCCCGTAGGCTTTTTGTAGAAAAACATACTGCCCACCCGCTTGTGGAAACATAGCGGTGAGTTCACCGTAGCACAATGCACCGAGCATAGTTAGTACACCTGCCAAAAGCCAAGATGCTAAAAGCCAGCCAGTTGAACCAACTTGACGAGCCACATCTGCACTGACAATAAAAATACCAGAGCCAATCATCGAACCAGATACGAGCATCACGGCATCGTATAGCTTGATTTCTTTTTTAAAATTTGCCAAAATAGTAAGAAGGTTAGGGTTTGTTAAGAATTATAGATGTTGAATTTATAAATGACACTATTTGGAAAACTGAGTGTTAATCCTAATAGAATGAATTACCAGATTTACTTCTTCGCCAATTTGCTATGCTTATAGCCGTAGGCAAAATATATGACCAAGCCAATCCCCATCCAAATGATGAACATTCGCCAGTTGGTCCAGCCGAGTTCGGTCATTAGGTAAAGGTTTGTTAAAATTCCGAAAATAGGAAGTAACGAGAAATTATATTTAAAACTCATTACTGACAATGCCAACCAAACTGCCCAAAACACAAAAAGCAATGGTTTTTCTTCCAAATGCTGCATGACATCGCCTTGTGAGTACGTAAAATACAATGCACCAATCATCAAGATTCCGCACAGATATTTAGCGTTAATGTATGGAATCTTAAATTTCGCATCTTTGCTCATGCCTTTTGTATCGAGGTATAAGACTCCTGCACAAACCAAAATAAAGGCAAAGAATGTACCCACACTTGTGAGGTCGACAAAGAAACTCATCTTGAAAAATAGCGATGGTACTGCCACCAAAATCCCTGTGATAATAGTTGCAAACCCTGGTGTTTTGAATTTTGGGTGAATTTCGCCAAATTTTTTACCCAAAAGTCCATCACGGCTCATGGTCATCCAAATACGTGGTTGCCCGATTTGATAAGCTAATAACGCACTCGTAATAGCTACAACCGCACTTACAGATATAACTCCTGCTACGGCATCAAAACCTACATTTGTAAATACATAAGCCAATGGGTCGGCTACATTCAATTCTGTATAATTGACCATTCCAGTAAGCACCAGCGAGATGAGTACGTAGAGAATAGTACAGATTACCAAGCATAAAATCATGGCACGAGGTAAATCTCGTTGAGGATTTTTGGCTTCTTCGGCAGTTGTCGAAATCGAGTCAAAACCTATAAATGCAAAGAAAACCGCTGCTACTCCACTCAAAACTCCTTGTACACCATTTGGTGCAAAAGGCGACCAATTAGCAGGTTTTACATAAAAAACTCCTGCTACAATGACCAAAAGTATAACGAGTAGCTTCAATCCAACCAAAAAATTACTTGCATTACGAGATTCTTTGATTCCGATATAACAAAGTGTTGTAATGAGTACGGTAATCATTCCCGCAGGAAGATTAAAAATGATTTTCAAGAAACCTAAACTTGGAGCATCTTGAAAAGCTTGTGCCAGACGTTTAGTACCATCATTTATTTCTATTCCACCCGCCTGAACACTTTCAAAGGCTTCTTTTGCAGTTGTATAATCTACGGCTAACCAAGTAGGAAAATGCAAACCAAAGCCCTCGAGCATTGAAGTAAAATAACTCGACCACGAAATGGCCACTACCATATTCGACACGGCATATTCGAGAATCAAAGCCCAACCAATAATCCAAGCAAGCATTTCGCCAAATGATACATACGCATACGTATAAGCACTACCACTCACAGGAACCATCGAAGCAAATTGAGCATAACTTAGAGCAGTAAAAACACAAGCGATAGCCACAAATACAAAGAGGAGTGAAACCGCAGGGCCTCCATTGAAACTGGCAAGTCCGATTGTGCTAAAGATACCAGCTCCGATGATGGCCGCAATGCCGAGCAAGGTTAAGTCTCTCACACCCAGTACTTTAGCGAGTGAGTGTTCGCTTCCACGCTCTTCGGTTTCTTTGATTGCTTGTGTTACATCTTTTCTACGAAAAAGAGAATTACTCATATATTTTCTAATAAGTTTAGGTTTAGTTTCTGATGAATACTTTCCAAAACTATTAAAAAATTGCCAAGAATGGTGTCTTGAACAACAATTATTTATTGAAAGTGTATTAGCTTTCTTGTGAATTACCTTCGTTTCAAAGATAAAGTTATACTTTCTAAATTTTAACTTGTCTATACAAGTTATCTAATTTATATTTGCACCAAGCAAACATAAATTCTAAAAAATGAATTATTCACTCCAACAAATCGCAAAGATGATTGACCACTCTTTGCTGCACCCTACAATGACCGATGCCGACTTAATAGCGGGCTGTGAATTAGCTAAACGTTATGATGTAGCAACGGTCTGTATAAAACCATATTTCGTAAAACAAGCTGCTGAGTTATTGAAAGACTCTACCGTAAAGGTTTGTACGGTAGTAGGTTTTCCGCACGGAAGCAGTACAATCCAGCAAAAAGTGGCCGAAACCCGTCAAGCTTGCAAAGATGGGGCAACCGAAATAGATATGGTTGTGAATGTAGGAAAAGTGCTTTCGGAAGATTGGCGATATGTAAAAAAGGAAATCAATGCAATTTTGAAAGAAAGCCACAAACACGGAGCTATTTTGAAGGTAATCTTTGAAAATGATTTTCTGCCAAAAGATAGCTTTAAAATTAAACTCTGCAAGATTTGTAGTATAGTGGGTGTAGAATTCGTGAAAACCTCAACGGGTTATGGTTATGTAAAACAAGCCAACGGAGATTATAATTACAAAGGTGCAACCGAACATGATTTGCTTCTGATGCGAAAACATTCATCAGAGAAAGTGCAAATAAAAGCCGCAGGCGGCGTACGTACGCTTGATGGTTTACTGAAAGTTATGGATATAGGTGTAACTCGCCTCGGAGCCACTGCTACTGCCACAATCATTGAGGATGCTAAAAAGCGTTTAGGGTTAGAAGTAATAGAAGTAACAACTTCGACCATCGGATATTGAGTGTAAATTAGCTATAATCCCGTAATCTTAAAATCTTTCAAATCGTGTCAAGACTTTGCTTTTCTTGAATAAAGTAATACTTTTTTGACTATTTTGTTTTAGGAAGGTGTTAATTATAAAAAAAACATTTAAAATATTTGCCTGAATACTGATTTTTAGTTTCTTTTGTAAGTAATTATTCTGTTGTCTATACAAGTTGTATCAAAGATATATTCGATTTCGTTGAAATCATAAAGAGTTTGAGTACCCCGATTTATCGGGTTTATTCATCATAGGTTAAAGTATTTTCGTCTTGGAAAGGCATTTGGGATTCCTAAATGCCTTTTTTCATACACTCTTTTGTTAAGATTAAACGGATTTGATAGCACTACCAAAGATTTCGTAGTATTCTAATAAAACCATCGACTGTTGTCAATCGTCCATCGACTAATATGAAAATACCACTTTATCGACAAATTCAAGCGAGTTTAAAAGAGAAAATCACTTCGGGCATTTATGAAGAAGGTGGGCTTTTACCTTCCGAAAATGACCTTTGTGTAGAATTTAATGCTACCCGCATGACCGTTAGGCAAGCCCTCAACGAACTCGTGCGAGAAGGCTACATTACTCGCCAACACGGAAAAGGAAGTACAGTTTCGGCCAGTAGAAAATCGTTTGGTTTACTTTCGCTGAAAGGTTGGACCGAAGTGGTTGTGGCAAGTGATAGACACGGCAAAACATTAGTTTTAGAGGGCCCAGTACTAAAGAAGTTGGAAGATGCAGCCTTCAAACCATTGACTGATGACGAAAAACACGAAGAATTTATATTCTTTAAACGATTACGTTTGGTAGAAGAGTCGCCAGTGATGTTTGAACAAACCTATATTCCGAACGAAAATTTATCAAATT